>JBJKZS010000042.1:0-9332 GCA_045569115.1 Fidelibacterota bacterium
ATGGAATCATGGCCTTAAATCAGGATAATGGCTCAAAGGTTTGGGAGAAAAATGAAGCCCACACAATTGGTTCCAATCTTGTATCTGCAGGGAACCAATTAATTTATTCTGATCTTAGAGGAAATGTGATATGTCGAGATATTAGATCAGGTGATCTTTTTTGGAAAACATTAGTGTCCTCCTCTATCCTTTATGGAGAACCATTGGTTTCAGGAGAAGTTTTTATTGGCACAACAGCATCCGGGCTAGTATTCGCATTGAGTCTGACAGATGGAACAATTATTTGGAAAAATTTCTTTGCGGAGCCTATTTATACCTCTCCTATAATTCAGGATGATAAAGTTATTGTGGCATTATCATCTGGAGAACTAATAGCTCTTCAGTTAAAGGATGGCCAGGAAATATGGACCTTTAAAACGGGAGAGCTCCTATCCCAACCCATATTAATAACTAATACAGATTTTATTTTGACCACGACTCAAAGGGGTGATATCTATATCGTCGAGACACAAAATGGGAATATGATTCGGCATCAAAAAATTGATGCGAGAATTATGGTAGAACCATCCCTCTTAGGTAATATTATACTTATCTCTGATGACCAAAAATACATTACCGCATATGAAATTGTTCCCACTGAAGAGACTGCTTCAAATTGAATCTAATGAAGAAAAAAGTCAGCTGTTGCCTTGTTAAGAGCAAAAAGGATATTCTGAGTAGTACAGGTTCGTATCAATGTTTGAATATCATGTTCATGCCCATGGGCTGTTTTAGTATCAACAAAGAAAATTAAAATATCAATTTCACCTTCTAAAATATTGAAGGCTATATGAATATCCCCCCCATCAGGTCCATGCCCTATGTTGCCGATTTCTAGACCTGTTACATCTCGGATCCTCTTGGCGGTTCCTTCTGTGCCTAACAAACGATAACTCTTTAGTTTGTCTTTATGCTTAACACACCATTCAACAATGTCAATCTTCATATGATCGTGTGCAACTAATCCTATGGTTTTCATAAAATAATAAACCTCCAGTTGTTTAGACTTTCAAAAGCCTCTAGATATAATTTAGCTAATTTTCAATATCTCCGGTGCTGGTTTATATAATTCAAATTGGTGACGAGCTTTGTTCTTACTGAAAGACTCCTTAGCTTTAAATTAATGAAACAGGTTTTTATTATTACCGTTCTTACTTTTATCGGTACGTTAAATTGTCAAACCAACATCAGTGATAGACCAACTATTAGCCCTGCAGAAGGATTAAAACTGCATGAAAATCCTAACTATATATTTCTTGATATCAGAACATTTAAGGAACATAATGAAAAAGCAATTACTAATAGCGTTCTGATTCCTTTGCATGAATTGGAAGAACGGCTTATTGAACTACATCAATATTCAGAAAAAAAATTTATAGTATACTGTCGTAGTGGAAACCGATCAAAAAGTGGTACAGATATTCTCATAAAACACAAGTTTGAAGCTTTCAATCTTTTGGGTGGGATATTGAGCTGGAAAGGACCACTTAAATAAAAGTGTTAAAGAAGAATAGAACACGCTTATTTTTTCCTGAAGAAAAGCTTAAGAACTCTTAATTTCTGATAGAGATTTATTTTATTTATTGTAAGAAAGGATTCTGTGGCAATTTTTCAAGACCGCCATTTAGGGCTTAATTCAGAGGACCTATCCTCAATGTTAGAAATTTTAGGTGCCTATAATATAGAGACACTTATGGATGAAGTCTTTCCTGATTCTATCCGTTGGTCTGAATCACTTAAAGATCCAAAAGTGTTAACGGAAACAGAGGCTTTAAAATTCCTTTCAAATATAGCTGATGAGAATTGTCCGGGACGTTGCTTTATTGGGCAAGGATATTATGATACAGTAACTCCACCAGTTATTCGAAGAAACATTATGGAAAACCCAGCATGGTATACCGCTTATACTCCTTATCAAAGTGAAATATCTCAAGGACGGTTAGAAGCTCTTCTAAATTTTCAAACTTGTGTTAGTGATTTGACAGCCTTGCCAGTTGCTAATGCATCCCTTCTTGATGAAGCTACGGCAGCTGCTGAAGCAATGACGATGTTCCAGCGTGCGCATAGAAAAGGTTCGGTTTTTCTCATATCAGAAGATTGCCATCCTCAAACTATTGCTGTGATATTAGGACGGGCAGCCCCATTGGGAATCGAGGTCAGAGTGCAATCTCATGCTAACTTTAGCTTTGACGAATCAATTTTTGGTGCTTTTATCCAATACCCAAATACTTTTGGGACAGTTCAAGACTATGTTGAACTATGCAATACGGCACATGATGCCGGTGTTTTTATATGTGTTGCCACGGATCTAATGGCATTGACATTACTTAAGCCACCAGGTGAATTTGGTGCTGATGTTGCTGTTGGAAATAGTCAAAGATTTGGAGTTCCTTTAGGTTATGGAGGGCCTCATGCGGCTTTTTTTGCGACTACGGATAAGTTTAAACGCCTTATTCCTGGTAGAATCATCGGTGTGACAATGGATTCTGAAGGTAACCATGCGCTTCGGATGGCACTCCAAACAAGGGAGCAGCATATCAGACGCGATAAGGCAACTTCAAATATTTGTACAGCCCAAGTTCTATTAGCGGTAATGGCTGGTATGTATGCGGTATATCACGGTCCAAGCGGTCTTACCAAAATTGCCGAACGGATTCTTCATCTTACTAATAGTATTTATTATTCTCTTAAAGATATAGGCATCCAAATTTTAGAGGGACCTTTGTTTGACACAATCCATTTTAAACCAGTAGAAGGTTGGGAAAAAAAAGCTAAACGACATGATATTTCAGTCCGTTACTTTAGCAATGGTATGATTGGTGTTTCTATTGATGAAACAACTACAGATGAAGATGTAGAACTTCTTTTGGATTGTTTTGGTGCAAAACTTGGAACTGTTTCCAAGGATTCACTAGGTACTTTCTCGCGAAATACACCATTTATGGAGCATTCTATATTTAAGTCTTACCATACTGAAACGGAGTTATTGCGATACATAAGACATCTCGAAAAAAAAGATTTTTCTTTAGCCGATGGAATGATTCCTCTTGGATCATGTACAATGAAACTAAATTCTACAGCCCAAATGGAATCTCTTTCTCTCCCCGGCTTCGCTAATGTTCATCCTTTTATTCCGAAATCCAAGGCTACTGGCTACACCTCAATTATGGAAGATTTAAAATTATGGCTATGTTCTATTACTGGTTTTCATGATATATCATTCCAACCTAATTCTGGTGCTCAAGGTGAGTATGCGGGTCTTATGGTTATACGCGCTCATCATCAAGCTCAGGGACAAAACCAGCGAAAACTCTGCCTAATTCCTTCGTCTGCTCATGGGACTAATCCTGCTAGTGCTATTATGGCGGGAATGGAGGTGGTTGTTGTAGACTGCGATGAGAATGGGAATGTTGATTTGTCAGACCTTACATCAAAAGCCAATAAAGCAGACAATCAACTTGCCGCCTGTATGATAACCTATCCATCTACTCACGGTGTTTTTGAAGAACATATTCGAGAGATTTGTGATAAGATACATTCTCATGGAGGTCTAGTATATCTTGATGGTGCTAATATGAATGCAATGGTTGGCCTAAGTCGTCCCGCTGATTTTGGAGCAGATGTTTGCCACCTTAATCTTCACAAAACATTTGCAATTCCTCATGGCGGTGGTGGGCCTGGTATGGGCCCCATTGGGGTTACAAAAGAATTGGCTAAATATCTACCAGGACACCCGGAAGCAGATTGTGGTGGTGGCTTAGAGTCTATTCCTGCTATTTCGGCAGCACCCTATGGAAGCACCTCTATACTTACTATCTCTTGGGCCTATATGGCATTATTAGGAGCAAAAGGTCTTACCGATTCAACAAAAATGGCAATTCTGAATGCAAACTATCTCGCGAAAAAATTAGAGAATCACTATTCCATCCTATTTCGAGGTAACCAAGGATTAGTGGCTCATGAATTTATTCTAGATCTACGTGAGTTCAGGAAGAGTGCTGGTATTACTGAAGAGGATTTGGCAAAACGTCTAATAGATTTTGGTTTTCATGCTCCTACCATGAGTTGGCCAGTACCAGGTACTATGATGGTAGAGCCAACAGAAAGTGAATCAAAAAAAGAATTAGACCGCTTTGTTGAAGCAATGATTACAATCCGCAGTGAAATAGATGCTATTATATCTCAAAAGCTAGATAAAAAAGATAATCCACTTAAAAATGCACCCCATACTATAGCCATGGTTTCTGATGATCAATGGAGTCATTCTTACACGAGAGAAGAGGCCGTATTTCCTGTACCGGGTTTAAAAGAGAAAAAATTTTGGCCAGCAGTAGCCAGGTTAGATAATGCTTACGGTGACCGAAATCTAGTGTGCACTTGTTTACCATTAGAAGCTTATAAGGATAAATCCGATTAATCTGTAGTTCTTTATGGAACAGACTTTCTATTATATTGTTATTGGAGCACTAATAGTAGAGTATCTGCTCTCAACCATTAGTGCTATTTTAAATGTTAATAGTATTACTGAGGAGTTGCCATCTCAGTTTATAAATGTATATGATCGTGAAAAATATGCTAGATCTCAAGCCTATTTAAAAGCAAAAACTCGCTTTGGACTATTATCATCAACCTTTGGTTTATCTTTCATTTTAGTAGTTATCCACTTAGGACTTTTTGGTTATCTTGATGGATTTGTGAGAGAGCAGACTAACAATCCTATACTTGCTGGCCTTCTATTTTTTGCAATCATTTTTATTATTAATGATCTCATTACGATGCCCTTCTCTATTTACAGTACTTTTGTTATTGAACAAAAATTTGAGTTTAATCGGACTACTCCTGGAACCTATCTTGTAGATAAGTTAAAAGGGTATCTTGTGACAACACTATTAGGAGGAATTGTTTTAGGGACAATTTTATTCTTTTTTGATTACTATGGTCCAAGCGGGTGGTGGATAGCATGGCTCGCCATCGCACTCTTTATGGTGGCTATTCAGCCATTGTTTGTTCACATTATCGCTCCTATCTTCAATAAATTTACTCCGCTAGAGAAAGGTGGGCTTCGTTCAGCCATTGAAGCTTATGCTGAAAAGGTAAAATTTCCTCTTACTCGAATAGATGTTATGGATGGCAGTCGTCGCTCTTCTCATTCAAATGCCTATTTTAGTGGTTTTGGAAAGAGTAAACGTGTGGCATTATTTGACACCTTGCTAACGCAACATAATACTGAAGAAATTGTATCGGTAGTAGCCCATGAAGTAGGTCATTATAAGAAAAAACACATTATTCTCGGAACAATACTCAGTGTCCTAGAGACAGGGATAATGTTATTTGTTTTTAGATTTATTATGAGTGATCCAGATTTGTTCCTTGTATTTGGTGTGGAGAAAGTATCAGTTTATGCTGGACTGATTTTCTTTGGTCTTCTTTATGCTCCTGTCAATCTTATTACATCACTTTTTACTTCAGCTTTAAGTAGGCATAATGAGTACCAAGCTGATCGTTATGCTTTTGATACCACAGGAAATAAACAAGCGCTGATAAGTATGCTAAAAGGTCTCGCAGCTAATAATTTATCTCATCTGACCCCTCATCCACTGACTGTTTTCTTGTCTTACAGTCACCCACCAGTAACCAAGCGAATTGAAGCAATAGCCCTTCTAGCTTAATAAACTAAAATTTATTTTAAGGCAAATGCCTTGAGACTAAAATTCACAGGTATTGAAACATATACTCCAAATAGCTCGATCGCGCAGTTTTGCGCTCACTTTTTTATTTTGGATTTTCATTTCCTTTTAGCTCAATTATAGTGTATAACACTCTGCTTAGGTTCAGATTTTACCCTCGTCTTATTTGATTATAGTTAGAGGGCTATTTGTTCTTGGTTATGGTATTGATAGATATTAGTTATATTCCCTAAAGACTGAAGTTTCAATCTTGATGTACGAGTAATACATTTTCTTAAGATATTCGAGGGAATAAGTGAAAAAAAGAAAAAATACACACTTAATATTTATATTTTTTTTCTTGAATGTGTTTGGTTGTATAGGCGAAGAAGATGAAAAGTTAAAAGAATTGATTGTTGAAGATCTAATAATTGGTAGTGGAAAAGAAGCAAAGCCTGATAGCGAGATTAAAGTTGACTATACAGGCTGGTTAGAGGATGGAACAGAGTTTGATTCATCACTCAAGGAAGGACGTACTCCATTATCAATAACTTTAGGAATAGGACAGGTAATACAAGGCTGGGACCAAGGTGTCCCAGGTATGAAGGTTGGGGGGAAACGAAGACTAACAATACCCCCCCACTTAGGTTATGGCAACCGTTCGGTAGGATCTATTCCACCTAACTCAACTCTTATTTTTGAAGTAAATCTTCTAGAAGTAAAGTAGCTTTTTAATAAAAGAGAGTATAGTATAAGGGAAAGACCAATATGATAGATAACAATATATCACGAAGGGATATGTTGAAAATTACAGTTGGTGCTAGTGCAAGTATTGCTATGGGAACTCCTCCTATTTCTAGCGATATCTTGCAGCCTAAATTACTTATTACTCGTTCCATACCATCAACAGGAGAAAAAATCCCTGTGGTCGGTATAGGTACGGCCCGTCGCTATGATGCGGGCTTGTCTCCTGAAGAGAGAGCACCATTGAAGGAAGTATTAAAAAAGTTTATTGAAATGGGTGGTAAGGTGGTGGATACAGCCCCATCATATGGTTCAGCTGAACAGGTAGTGGGGGATATTGTAAAAGAGCTCAATAGTAGAGAAAAAATCTTTTTTGCTACAAAGGTGCGAAAGGGAGATATTAGTTCTGGTACTCTTGAAGTAGAAGAATCCTTCCAAAAACTAAAAACAAAAAAGATGGATCTATTTCAAATTCATAATCTAGTTGGTTTAAATGTTATGTTACCGATTATTTATGAAATGAAAAAGGCAGGTCGTATTCGTTATGTGGGGGTCAGCACTTCTTTTAATTGGCAATATGCTGATTTTATTGAAACTATCAAGAGAGAAGATCTCGATTTTATTCAAGTAAAC
This sequence comes from Fidelibacterota bacterium, assembly GCA_045569115.1. Lineage (GTDB taxonomy): Bacteria > Fidelibacterota > Marinisomatia > Marinisomatales > S15-B10 > S15-B10. The sequence continues at coordinate 7,083 of JBJKZS010000042.1, forward strand.
TATTCCTTGGCGTCAAGGAGAGCTGCTGAAAAGATTCTTCCCATTGCTCAAGAGAGGGGAATGGCTGTACTAATCAACGTGCCATTTAATAGAGGAAGATTGTTTTCAACGGTAAGTAATCATTCCTTGCCTGATTGGGCAGCAGAAATTGATGTCTATAGTTGGGCACAGTTTTTTCTGAAATATATTCTTTCTCATAGAGCTGTAACATGTGTAATCCCAGGAACAGCAAAATTACAGTATTTGATAGATAACATGGGTGCAGCGCACGGTCAAATGCCTGATAGTGAAATGCGAAAACGGATGGAAAAGTTCTTTGATGAATTGTCTTCATAAAATAATAACATTTTCTAAGAAGTATTCACAATATCTACAACTGTATTGTATAAGGCAAAGCTCACCGAAAAAAAAATTATTGGCTATATTGTTCACTAGTTTGCTGGTCCAAACTTGCTCGCCTCAAGACCAGAGCATATCAGCTCTTTTATTGTCCCTTAAAGACGTTCCCTCTCCAAGCCTAGATGAACAGCGGGCAAAAGAATTAGTAGAGCTTTCAATTAAGTGCGTAGATAGGAGGTTTCCCTACAAAATCGGGTATAGGTTTAATGGTCCCGAATGGATTAAGCCTCACTATGAGGTGACTCCATCATTTTACGGATGTTGGGATTGGCATTCGGCTGTACATGGTCACTGGACTATGATAAAAATACTAAAAATGTTTCCTAATATATCTGTAGGCGACAGCATCCGAAAAAAACTGCGAGTAAATCTGACTAAAGAAAAACTTAATGCTGAACTTCAGTTTTTTTCAGAAAATGATTTTACTAAGAGTTTTGAGCGAACTTATGGTTGGGCATGGCTAATGAAATTATACAGCGAGCTAGTAACATGGGATGATCCAGAAGGACAACAATGGGCTAGTAATATGCGTCCTTTATCCAAGTTGCTTTCACAAAAAACTGTTGATTATTTAAAAGTGTTGTCATCGCCACTCCGGCCTGGGACTCATACTAACTCTGCATTTTCTTTTTCTCTGATGTATGATTATTCTATTATAGTTGGTGACACCTTATTGCTTGAGAGTATAAAAGAGTTTAGCAACCGTTATTTTGCTAAAGACAATGATTGTCCAACGGCATATGAGCCGTCAGGAACTGATTTCCTTTCACCATGTCTTGCGGAAGCTGAATCTATGAGCAAGGTTATGGAAAAAGATAAATTTCTATCATGGTTTGATACATTTCTCCCGCCTCTAGCTGGGGATAGATTCAAATCTCTGAGATCCCCGCCATTGGTATTAGATTTAGAAGATCCAGGTATTGGCCATCTTATTGGTCTCATGTTTCACAGGGCTTGGACTATGAATCAATTAGCATTTGTATTGCCTGCTCATGATTCGCGTCGGGGAATATTCTCTCGGCTAGCTGCAATTCATGCCCAAGAAGCCTATAGGATTATGTTTGATAGCGGATATGGTGGAGAACACTGGCTCGCAACTTTTGCTGTTTACATGATGTCAGAATATAGTCGGCTTAATAACTATAAAACAGTTGGATAGAAGGAGAGAAGGTTATGAAACATCTTGTTATAAGTACTGGTCTTAGAAATAAGGGTAATAGTTGGGTCATGGGTAATCATCTTTGTAATTGGCTGGAGAGCAATGAGCAACAGACAGAGCTTTTAGCGCTTAGGAATCATGACATACCATTTTGTGATGGTAAAGCCTATCTAGAGCATCCTACAACGAAGTTGTTTTGTGATAAGGTTAAGTCATCTGATGGTCTTGTTATATCCACACCAGTATATAATTATGATGCAAATGCTGCAGCAAAAAACTTTATTGAGCTTACTGGAAAAGCCTGGGAGAATAAAACTGTCGGATTTTTATGTGCGGCCGGAGGTGAAAAAAGCTATATGTCCATTATGAGCTTAGCAAACTCTTTGATGCTTGATTTCCGATGTATTATCATTCCCCGGTTTGTCTATGCCTCAGGAGGTGTTTTTAATGGTGGCGCTATAATTGATGATGGAGTAAAGCAGAGAATTGATGAGCTGGCCGCTGAAATGATTCGCTTTACTACGAGTTTAAATAGTTGCTAATCATTTCTTTTATTTTTCTTTTAATATACGCCTTTTGTATGATATAATTGTTTGTTGCTTATATGGGAGTCACGTGGCGGAGCTACGATAAATAACGGCTTAACGATTTAGAATAATAATTATTCATATTGACATGGATTGTTTTTTTGT
>JBJKZS010000043.1:0-9260 GCA_045569115.1 Fidelibacterota bacterium
ATAGCAAATAGTGGTGGATTAGTTAACATGCCAGACTCATTCTACAATATGGTTAGGGTAGGAATGCTTCTTTATGGTGCTAACCCGTCATCTGAAATAATTGATCCTATTCCAATTCAACCTGCAATGAATTTTAAGGGTGAAATTGTATTGGTTCGAAGGGTTGAAGCGGGCACACCAGTTAGCTATGGGGCTCTTTATAGACCTTTAACTGATAGTTATCTTGCGGTTATTCAAGTTGGTTTTGCAGATGGGATTCCCAGACCTTGGTTTGAGCGGGGTTTCATTCTATTTAGAGGCAAACCTTACAGAATAGCCGGTAGGATTTGTATGGATCAGTTTATGGTTGATTTTGGTGACCTTAAGCCTCAGGAAGGGGAGCAAGTACTTATTTGGGGAAAGGATGGAAATAATGTTTTGCCTGTTGAGAAAATCAGTAGAGATATTGGCCTAAGCCCTTATGCTATATTTACAGGTTTGGTGTGCAAGCGAATAAAAAGAGAGTTATTAAATGAATAACAGAAGAATAACAATTTTAGTTTTAACTCTTTTTGGTTATTCATGCTTTATTCCTTCTTCAATAAATAAGGAGCCTCAAGCTGAAATCTTACTTGCCGACCTTTCAATTCAAGAAAAGGTTGGTCAGATGTTCATGCTTAGGTATAGAGGAGAATTTTATAGAGAAGATGCATATGTTTTGAAGAATGTTAAACGGTTAATTACAGATCATCATATAGGTGGAATTATTTCTTACTTTGGATCTGTTTATGGAACTATTGAGAATTTGAATGAGCTTCAATCTTTCTCGGAAATACCCCTTCTCGTAGCCGCTGATTATGAAAGAGGTGTAGGCCAGCATCTTGATGGTGGAACACTCTTCCCATCAAACATGGCCATGGCAGCCACCGGAGATACTCAGTTGTCCTATGAACAGGGCAAAGTAACAGCTTTGGAAGCAAGAGCTGTGGGTGTGCATGTTGCTTTTGCGCCAGTGATGGATGTCAATAGTAATGCCAATAATCCCATAATTAATTTTCGTTCTTACGGAGACTCTCCTGAGATTGTATCAAAATATGGTAATGCGTTTATAAAAGGAGCTCAAGATAATGGTTTAATTGCATGTGTTAAACATTTCCCAGGTCATGGTGACACTGGTGTTGATTCCCATACAACTTTACCTGTTATCGTATCTGAAGAAAAGAAATTTAGAATGATTGACCTGCCTCCATTTAAAGAAGCAATTGATTCTGGAGTCAAAATGGTGATGACAGCTCATATTTCTGTTCCTGTCTTAGATGAATCAAGATTGCCAGCAACACTTTCAAATAAAATAAGTGAAAAAATTCTGAGAGATGAGTTCGGTTTCGAAGGAATTATTGTAACTGATGCTATGGAGATGGGTGGTATCACTGAAACTTTTTGGTCAGCAGAAGCTGCTATCCGAACTATTGAAGCTGGTTCAGACATTATACTCCTACCACTTGATAATGATACTGCCATAAAAGGAGTTTTAAATGCTATTAAGAATGGTAGAATTTCAGAAAAGCGTATAGACCAATCAGTACAAAAAATTCTTGATCTTAAGCGAGAATTAGGCTTATGGAATGAAAGAAAAGTGTCTATAGCCAAGGCTCGAAACACTCTTGGAAATTGGAATCACATATCGACTGCTTCCAAAGCTGCAAAAAAATCTATTACTCTTGTTAATGACGATTTAAAAACAATCCCTTTATCTCCTAAGATGAGTGATAGAATGACACATATCCTTTTGGCAACTGATGAAGGTATGCTAGCTTATTCTAAGCCATTTAGATCAGCCGTGTCAAGACTGCACGGGAATGTCAAGTCTCAATTTTATTACCAAAAACTTAGTCAAAATCAAATTTCCGAGATTACATCTCAAGCAGATTCATCTAATCATATTTTAATTTCACTTCTTATTCGTGTTAGAATGAATATTGGAACAGTCACAATTGATCCTTCTCATCGTGAGCTCATTGAAAAGTTCCATGCGATGAATAAAAAGGTGACGGTTGTTTCTTTTGGTTCACCCTATGTAACCGATGTGAATTCTATCGGTACGTATCTTGCTGCATATGGATATGGATCCATTTCAATGAGTGCTATGGCTAATGCACTTTTTGGAAGTGCTTCCATAACTGGAAAATTACCTGTTGAGCTAAGCTCAAAATATATTCAGGGTCATGGGATCAATAAGGAAGCCGATGAATTGTTGAAAGAGTCGGATAGAATAATAGATTTTTCTCAAGCTGAACTTATACTCAATAATGCTATTGTTGATTCAATTTTCCCGGGTGCGTCGGCACTTATTCTGTATGATGGTGAAGCGGTTTGGTCAAAGCAAATTGGAAGGCAAACTTATAGTAAATCATCCCCCCTAGTCACTTCAGAGACCATCTATGATCTTGCTTCACTTACAAAAGTTGTAGCGACTACAAGCATAGTAATGAAACTTTCAGCACAAAATAAACTTCCTTTAGATGAACCTGTTAAAGATTTCATACCTCAATTTACGGGAGGTGGTAAGGAATTTGTTACAATTAGACATCTTTTAACTCATTCAGCTGGCCTTAAACCTTTTGATGAGTATCCTTTAGGAACAAGCACTGATGAAATAATTTCTGACATCATTGAGCAACCTCTTATTCATGCTCCTGGCACAGTTTATGAATACAGTGATTTTGGGCCAATTTTGGCAGGAAAAATTTGCGAAATGGTAAGTGGACAATCATTTGATGTGCTAGCGTCGAACTTAATTTTTAAACCTTTAGGGATGAAAAATACATTTTTTAACCCTGATTCGTCAATTGTCTCTAGAGTGGCACCAACAGAAATTGACTATATTTATAACCGTGGATTAGTGCATGGAATTGTTCATGATGAGCGAGCATGGCAATTAAATGGAGTCGCTGGTCATGCGGGACTTTTTTCTTCTGTCAAAGATCTTGGGTTTTTTTCTCAGATGATGATTGATTATGGATTTTTTGGTGGCCGAAGATATTTTACAAGATCAGCTATACAGCAATTTACAAGTAAACAAGAGCTACCCAAAGGTAGTGATAGAGCAATTGGATGGGATACGCCTACCAAAGGGAAAAGTTCAGCTGGTGCCTATTTTAGTGAAGGAAGTTTCGGGCATACGGGTTTTACGGGGACTTCTATTTGGATTGATCCAAATAGGCGGATTTCAATTATATTATTGACCAATAGAGTACATCCGACTCGAAAGCGGGGTGGAATGATGCAGGTTAGAAAAAAATTCCATAACGCTGTGATGGAGGCTTTGCTCAACCAGAAGTACTAATTCTGTGCAAACATTTGACTTTATTGTTCTTTTTTTATATCTAGTGGTAGTTAGTGTTGTATCCCTTCTAGCCTCAGGAAAACAGAATAGTACGAGATCTTTTTTTCTTGCTGAAAAAAATATTTCTTGGTGGATGATTATGTTCTCGGTCGTTGCAACTGAGACATCAGTATTAACTTTTCTTAGTATTCCTGGAATATCTTATAATTCAAATTTTGGTTTTCTCCAATTAGCAATAGGCTATGTAATTGGCCGATGGTTAGTTGCATGTTTTTTACTTCCATTATATTTTGAAGAAGGCCTTGAGTCAACTTATGAATTCCTTTTAAATCGCTGGGGTGTGACAGTCCAGCGTACCGGATCCTTTGTTTTTCAGATTACTCGTATTCTTTCTGATGGAGTTAGACTTTTCATGACAGCTATTCCTATGGCATTAATTACTGGATGGTCCTATCCTCTATCGATTTTAGTTATTGTGGCTTTTACTCTTTTTTATACCATTCTTGGAGGAATTAAAGCCGTTGTGTGGGCTGATTCAATTCAATTTGTTATTTATATTATAGGTGCATTTATAACTATCGGAGTTTTAGGTTTTGGTATTGAGGGTGGTTGGATGACCATATTAAGTAATGCATCTAGAGAAGGCAAACTTTTGGTTGTACAAGGTGGGGATTTCCTTAATTATCCGTACCATTTTATAACAGCTCTAATTGGAGGTGTCTTTTTGTCGTTGGCATCACATGGAACTGACCATCTTATGGTTCAGAGGCTATTAAGTGCTAGAAATTTAAAAGATAGTCGAAAGGCATTAATTGGAAGTGGTCTTTTGGCACTATTCCAATTTGGTTTGTTTTTAATTATAGGAACTGGGATTTGGGCCTTTTATGAAGGAAAGACAATGAATAGCAATGATGTTTTTTCTAGTTTTATTATTGATGGTCTTCCAATTGGCATAAAAGGACTAATTGTTGCTGCAATCTTTTCTGCAGCAATGTCTTCTCTTAGCTCATCAATTAATGCACTCGCTTCGACAATAATGTCTGACTGGATAAAATCCATTAAGCCTCAAAAATATAATTTAACTAATTCTCGTTTAATTTCAATTATATGTGGACTCATTATTGCTTTTAGTGCGTTGCTTTTTACTTCTACAGATGATCCTCTAGTTGAAGTTGGTCTTACAATTGCCTCCTTCACTTATGGGGGTCTGTTAGGGTTTTTTGTTCTAGGTCTAACAAAAATTAAATTTACATCCTTTTCGGTAATTGCAGGTTTTATATCATCAATATCATTTATGATATTAATTGTTGTTTTTACCTCTATCGCATGGCCGTGGTACACGCTTATTGGTCTAACTTTTATGGTTTTAGTATCAACCCTTATAAGGTTGGTTGAGTAATGAAGAATATTTGTAAACTAGGTGTACTTATAATATTTTTTTCACTACCTATCTTGAATGGGCAATTGTATGATCATTCAGAGGTAGTAGATGTTCCAAATATGAGTTTTTTACCAGGAATTTTTACTGGTCTAGACATACTAGAAGAAAGGATGTTTGATCTAATTAAAGGAAAACGACTTGCCATACTAACAAATCAAACTTCCTTAAATCGAAATGGAAAACATCTCCTAGATTTATTATATGAAAAAAAAGATCTCTTTAATATTGAGATTATTTTTACTCCTCAGCATGGAATTTTAAGCAATCACATTCAATCTTTAGAAACATCAAAAGATGAAAGAGATGAACGTTTTGGTGCTATAGTTAAAAACCTTTGGGGTCGCCAATTCAAACCAAATAGTAGAGACTTTCGAAATGTTGATTTAGTTGTCATTGACATTCAAGATACAGGAGTTAGGTATCACACTGTTATTACTACAGTAACTAAGATGATGGAAGCAGCTTCGGACTATAGTATACCAGTTATTGTATTAGATAGGCCAAATCCTATCAATGGAAACAGCTTGGAAGGACCTGTTATTCGACCAGGTTTTCAGTCACTTCGAGGATATCATCTAGTACCTATTAGACATGGGATGACAGTGGGAGAACTCTCTATTATGGTAAATGAAACTGGGTGGATAAGCGGATCTGAAAGATGTGAATTAACCGTAATACCGATGTCAAATTGGAATAGGGAAATGTGGATTGATGAAACCGGTCTGATGGAAACACCTTTATGGAAAGAGATTGAAAAGACTGAAACATTGTTAGCCTCTTCTGGTATGGAATTATTATCTGGCACAAACCTGTCATTTGGAGAAGGTACTGATTTGTCGTATAGAGTGGTGGGGGCACCATGGTTAGTATCTAAACAATTAATTAAAGGTTTAAATAGAGCTAATCTTCCTGGTGTTATTTTTAAGCCGATACAATTTCAACCTGATTCACTTTCGACACTTATTTCGATGCCCATATATAGAGGTGAGACTTGTTATGGTGTACAATTGATAATTCAAGATAGAGATAGATTTAGGCCCGTGAAAACGGCAGTAAATATTCTTTCATTAGTTGCAAGTCTAGAGCCCCGTCGTTTTAAATGGGCAGGAAATAATTATATAGATATGCTTTATGGACATAATTATTTAAGATTGTTTCTAGCTCAAGAGAGGGATGTTGCTAAACTACCAGCTACGTGGTCGAAAGATCTAATCAGATTTAATACGTTTCGGCAAAAGTTTCTCCTTTATTGACAAGTTTTATGAGAAACATCTCCTCCTTCTTTATTATGATGATTTGGAGTTTGCATTTTATTCAAGCTCAAGATTATTTCACATTGCCAAAGAATGTTTGGCGTTTATCTATAGAAAATGAATTTTCATCTGGTCAATGGATCACTACTAATGGCAAGAAAGGTTTTCCTGACGAATTCTTTGATTTGCAAGGATATGGTCTTCGTTATTATGATCATGAGAATCAAGATTCCAAGCGTGATTTGCACAATCTCCATGAACAATATGTAACAATTACTGATAGAGCTGATGAGGTAATAGCTGATTTTCAAATAAAAGATGCGGCTATTGCTTGGGGTGACACTTTATTGGATTTTAGTCAAAATTTCTTTGGGCCTGATCCTGTTAATTTGGGTGGCTATATTACTAATTCAAAGAGGTCTTTATTGTCTAATCTCTCTCGAATTAGAATTGAGTACGGTATTTCTGAAAAGGTAACCATGACTATTTCTATGCCAAATTATTCTAAGGTACAGGAAACAAATGTATGGAGTTGGCGTAGCGGATCAATGGAAAATTTTGATTTAGGGGGTTTCATCGCTTACCATCAAGCAAATAAAATGAAATTCGACAATTTTTTTGACTCACATTTTGCTGATAGTCTTGGTTCCTATATGTTAAATAAACTTAGAGCTGTTTATGATTCATTTTACACAGATGGGGGACAATTTTCTATATTGTGGGCAATGGAACAAGATCCAGACCCTATAAGTAAATCAATAACTGGGGCTCAGTTCAATCCTTTTTCTAATTCAGAAAAAGATCCAACTAACATTGATTCATTAATGCAATATTTTCATCCGAATCGCACAGCCTCAGGTTTAGGAGATTTTCAAATTGGTTTTAACTTCCAATTATTTGGTTCTCCAGTATGGGAAGGTGAATCAATATATTCAATTTATGGAGGCTTAGGAGTGACTATACCTACAGCTAGCCTTATTAGTAAGTATGATCCTCTAAGACTTGATAGTTCAAAACGTCCAAAACAGTTTAAAGAACTTCAACTTGGAGAAGGAATAGCGGCATTAAGATTTGTGCTTTTCGGTGAATTTTATCGTCCAATCAGAGGTCGAAACGTTAAAGTGACTTGGTCTTCTAGATTCAAATTAAACCCTGAAACTAAGTTTTGGACTAGAGTTTCTCCAAGAGGGACCTTCTCTGTGGTTTCTGATACAATCCTTAATCAGATTGGCAATTCCTATCGAATGCGACGTGGGAATGAATTATTAGGATCGATAGTTGGAACTTTGGAATTGATTCCTGATAAAATAGCATTTTATACTGGGCAAATTTGGTATCTGAAGGGTAGAGACATATTCTATTCTAGAAACAAAAAATGGAATGAGTGGATGGCTGGTGGCACTGACTATAGAGAAAAGTACGACACACAAGGTTTTGCGGTTATTCAAAGCATCGGTTTTTTCTTAATGAATACTAATGCTATGAATAAATATGGTTCTATTCCATTCGAAGTCAAACTATCAATAGAAGCCCCACTTCTAGTACGTCATAATTGGAGTAACTTTAAATTTAATTTATCATTTGTCACCTTTTTTCAATTTTGGTAATAGGGGATATGGATAGAAAATCAATCTTAAGTTGGGCCCTATATGATTGGGCTAATTCAGCATTTGCAACTACTGTAATGGCTGGTTTTTTCCCTTTATTTTTCAATGCTTATTGGGCGGATCCAAATAATCCAGCAGAGAGCACATTTTTTCTTGGACTTGCAAATTCAACTTATGCAATAATTGTTGCATTAATGGCTCCTTTTCTTGGAGCAATTGCTGACCAAGGAAATTCTAGAAAAAAATTTCTCATTTTTTTTGCGTTTATGGGAGCCGTTTTCACAGCAGCTTTATGGTTAGTGAATCAAGGGAATTGGCAATTGGCTACTATAGTATATATTGCAGCGGCTATTGGTTTTTCTTCAGGCAATATTTTTTATGACTCACTTTTACTTACTGTAGCACCTCGGGACAAACTTAACATGGTTTCATCCCTAGGTTTTTCTATGGGCTATATTGGAGGTGGCTCTCTTTTTGCTTTAAATGTTTTTATGTTTCTCAAGCCGAGCTTTTTCGGAATTTCTAATCAATCTATTGCGGTCAAACTTAGCTTTGTAAGTGTAGCAGTTTGGTGGATTCTCTTCTCTATTCCACTTATCCTATACGTTCGAGAGCCCGTTATTTATAATTCAGTTCCCATTCGTCAAGCTGTAAGCTTAGGATTTCGTCAGCTTATGAATACATTTTACCAATTGAAACATTTTAAAATAGTCAGTCTTTTTTTGATCGCATATTGGTTCTACATAGACGGGGTCGATACTATAGTCAAAATGGCTGTTGATTACGGTATGTCTATTGGATTTAATAGTTCTACTCTTATGACAGCGCTTCTTATGGTTCAATTTATTGCCTTTCCAGCTGCGTTGGGTTACAATTGGGTGGCCATGAAAATTGGTACCAAGGAAGCTGTTATGACATCAATTTTTGCATATATTATTATTACAATTCTAGGTTACTTTATGACAAGCGAAACACATTTTTATATTCTAGCAATTTTAATTGGACTTTTCCAGGGTGGTATACAAGCGTTAAGCCGTAGTCTTTACAGTAGGATTATACCTAAAAGTCATGCCGCAGAATTTTTTGGGTTTTTTAACATGCTTGGAAAATTCGCCGCAGTTATTGGGCCATTATTAATCGGTAGTGTAACAATTTTAACTGGTAGCGCAAGGTTAGGAATACTTTCAATAATCGTTTTATTTATTTGTGGTGCTTTTCTTTTGATGTTAGTGGACTTTACAAAGGGTGAACAATTAGCAAAAGAATTTGAATCGAAAACTAATTAATATTATTGACACAAAGATAAATGTGGGTTATATTGGATTGTTAAACTATTCAAATAAGGGATAATACATAATGAAAAAAACTAGTTTTATATCAATAATTGCTCTTGCTCTTGTAATTCTTGTTGGTGGAACCTATGACAGTGGTTCTGTTGAAACTGCATCTATTTCTATTGAGGGTATGACCTGTGGTGGCTGTTCTTCAAAGGTTGAAACAGCTCTCTCAGCGAAATCAGGTGTAAAAAATGTTTCAGTAGATTTTGATTCAAAACTTGCAACGGTTGAATATTATCCTTCTAAAGTTGAGAAAACCGAACTGTTGTCGATAGTTTCAAATGCTGGATTTATTGC
>JBJKZS010000044.1:0-9188 GCA_045569115.1 Fidelibacterota bacterium
AATCAACTTCAATATCAGCATTAAATGAGATGGAAAGTCCAGAACTTATTTCTTTAATACGCTCAAAAATCATATTTCTATTTTCTTCTGTGTAACTACGTGCCGTACCCTTTAATACAACTTCATCAGCTATGATATTATAATTATATCCCCCATCTATAATTCCAATACTAAGAGCTGTTGACTCCAGAGGGTTTGTATTTCTACTAATTATTGTTTGAAGAGCAGTAATAAGGTGAGAAGCAACGACAATAGCATCAACTGTACCATGAGGAGCTCCACCATGGCCTCCTTTTCCCTTTATAGTAATCAAAAATTCATCAGCGGCAGCCAATACAGCACCTGACTGAACACCTACCGTACCAAACGGTTGATAGTTCCATAAATGAATTCCATAAATTTCATCTATTTTTGGGTTTTCAAGTACTCCATCCTCAATCATTAGTCTGGCTCCACCAAGACCTTCCTCAGCCGGCTGAAAAATAAATTTCACCACTCCCTTTAAATCGTTGATTTGCTTGGCTATAATTTTAGCTGCACCTAACAACATAGCTACATGCCCATCATGACCACAAGCATGCATTACGCCATCATTTAATGACTTATAATCATGACTTCCTACCTCTTGAATTGGAAGAGCATCCATATCCGCTCTTAGCCCTATACATGGTCCTTTTCCACAATCAAGGACTCCAATAACACCAGTTTTGCCTATACCCTCTTCAACATCAAGTCCCATTTCATTGAGTTCTTTAGCAATAAAACTAGCCGTATCCACCTCCTGAAATCCTAATTCTGGATACTTATGAAGATGTCGTCTATTAGAAATTATTTCATTGCTAATTGATTGAATATCTTTATGAATTAGAACACCCATTTGATCTCCCTGTTTTTAAGCAATCTGTTTCAAGCTAATAGTTTTTCATTTTGGGACTTAAACACTATTACTTTTTTTAAAATTAGTTTTAACTAGTCTCATAGCATTGATTGAAAAAATCTTTTCTTTTGCCGATTCAGTTAGTTCCAATTCATTAATAGTTTCAATTAATTCGGAACCATAATTATCACGTCCAAAAAGAAGACGGTCAGAGAAATTCTCAATAAAAACTTTTGCGTGTTCTTTATCTCTATTAATTGCATTAAGACCTGAACCAGCTGATAAATCAGCAAAGAGATTATTATGCTTTTCAAATAGTTTTTGGATATTACCTCCTTGCGTTACTCGATCATTTGGATATAATTCAAAACTTTCTGATGCATCCCCACTTAATTCTCTCCAAAAACCAGGACCATGACCTATAAAAATAACATCTGGACAGGCCAAAAGTGCTGAGTCAAGGTTTTGGATTGTGCCTCCGAACCAATTCTTTTGGAATTCTCTTTTCCCATCAGAATTCAAAAGCCAAGGAACATCTAAATGCAAAACAACTGGACATTTTAATTCGCCAGCCTTTTCAAACAGTCTAAGGCAACAAGGGTCATCTAAATTTATCCTGAATTTCCATTCCCCACAGATTTTTACATCAAACATTTTTACTGCAGCTTCAAAAAGTTCAGAGGCTGATTCTAATCTGGGATCTGGACAGTATCCTATTGTGAGTTTCTTTTTATTTATTTCATAAGCTTTAATTAAATCAGACAAAGGTATGCCAGCGTGAGTACCATCACTTCTGAGATGTAATGGATTTAACACTGAATGATATATTTTATCATCATGATCTGGAGGAATTTCCCAGGTTAATAGCCAAGAATGATCTATACCATTAGCTTTCATATCATCAATTAATTCTTGATCATTTCGACCATGCCAAAAAACATGTTGATGAGAATCAATAATCATTTTTTTCCAGTTAATATTTTCCAAGAAATTAATGTCAATGAAAGCATAGTTAATAATCTCATAAAAGATGATGCGAAAATTGCGTAATGAACAGAACTACCCAAAGGAATAATGGTTTTAATTTCCGGTACCTCTATAAGAGTTAATCCACCCCCTGTAATTCCTCCAAGGAAAATTGCTACGCCCCTAAATCTAACCATTTTTGTAGAAAATGCTATGATATCCAAATCTTCATGTATATCTAAAATCCAATTGTTAAGTCCTAGATTTGCGCCCGCTGCCGCAAATGATGCAATTGAAAACAAAACTATGCTAAAAGGAAGTTGAGTTTCAGATTCTAGATAGAATAACATATACCATAATAGTGGGAGAAACACCATAATCCATCCACCAAGAAATGTAGTAACTTTAGAATTATATCTATCAATAAATTTCCCCCAAAAATAATGTGATATTATTCCAATCAAATTTCCACTAATAAGTATATATGAATACTCCAAATAACTAAATCCTATATCTCTAAGAAAATATACAGCCCAAAGAGGAACAATTATGTTTACAGAAAATTGATATAAAACCATAAATCTCAAATAAATTGTTTGGTCTTGATTAAAATTTGAAAAATCAAGTTTTTGATTTTCAAAGCCAGTTTGAGGCTCAAACATTTTATTCCAATATCTCAAGGATACCATTCTACCTATAAATGCTAAGCAAAAAATTATTACAAAACCTAAATATGCATCTGAAACGGAAAATTTTTCTAGGATAACCCCAGAAATAGCAATGGAAAAGAGTAAAACAATTCCTGAAATTGAAAGTCGAACCCCGAAATATTTCCCGCGTATAGGTTTGGGTACAATGCTCCCCATCCATGCTCTCCATGGAGGCTCTTGAGCTGAAACAACTGAATGATAAACGACCATAATTGAAATTATGAGCAACAAAATATTATTTGAATAACCCGCAATAATCAAAGCTGGCCAACACAAACCCTGTATAGCACATAAAATTATAAGTGTTTTCTTTTTTGACTTAGATAGAAAAAATCGCTTTAATATGAATGTTTGTATAAGGGATCCAAACAATACTGGAAAAGTGACTATAAAAGAAATAATAGAAGGTTTTAATCCTAAAAACTCAAAAAATGCTGCTAAGTAATTATCCCCACAGCCATTCTGGACAGACCACCATGCACCTTCTATTATTGAATTTTTTCTAGATTCACTATATTTCATAAGTTTGACTAAATATTTCTTTTATAATCAAGAATTGTTTCTTTAAAATTACTGTGGTGCAAGCTTCTAAGTTCATTAGCATTATACTTTTTTCTTCCTACTTTTTATTAGGAAGTAAACTCACGGTCATTCCTCCTGGACCAGTAAGTAATAATACTGAAATAGAAGTACGTATAAACCTTACGAACCCAACTGATACACTTCAATCCTTAACCCTAAACCTTTATTTGAATAAAATATCCAAGGAAAATTTAATTGACTATACCCCTCCGATAGAATTGTTTTCTGATAAATCAGAACTTATTATTTTTTGGCTTAAAACCTCTGAAATCATACCTGGGAATCATCTTGTTATTGTTGAGATAAAAGATCAGGATGACAATATAACCATTGAACAGTGGCCAATTAGTGTTTTTTACGCTGAAACGAGGGCAATTCCTCGACTTACTGGAGGATGGATAGACCCAGGAGTATTAATTGAAGGTTGGGGTTACCCAAGAGAAAGAGATGTAGAAGAAAAAGATATTAAAGATGAAATTGATGCGATGAAAAGGATAGGGATATCTACTATAATTATCACTTATGTAGAATACAAGATTTCATTTTATCCATCTAATTTTTTGGATTTTCCCTATTATGGGATAGACGTTATAGGACTTATTCTAGAACAAGCGGATAAAAATGGAATGCATGTTTTTTTAGGTTTAGGTCGGGGTAAAGATGATTTGCTTCTTTGGGAAGGATTAGGTGATTATGATCGCATCCAAAAAGGAATTGAATTTAGCACCAGTGTAGCTCAAGAACTTTGGGATATGTACGGACACCATCCATCATTTTATGGTTGGTATTTGACCCATGAAGCAAATGACATTGGAAGAGCCTCAAACTATTACAACCCTGTAGCCGAATTTTGTAAAAATTTATCTCTGGAAAAACCTGTAATGATTGCTCCTGCTGGAACACCTATAATTTCTGAATGGCTATTAAACACGAGTAAAGTAGATATTTTTGCATATCAAGATGCTGTAGGTGCCGGATATAAGAATTATGAATACACTCATGATCCTGAAATTAGAATTGCTGATCTAGACAGTGTGTATGGATATTATTCTAGCCTTCATGAAAATACAAATAAACATATTTGGACCGATCTAGAAATTTGGAGGAGTAACCCTGAAACAGGATATACTCCTTTTATACCGGGTCCAATAGATCAAATAAAGAAACAAATAAATCTCGAAGCAAAATACGTTGATTTTATTACTGGTTATGAGTTTTTTAGCATGATGGAACCTGAAGAGAGCACTTTGAAATTAGGAGGTGATAAAGCGGTAATACTCTACAATCAATATTTAGATTATTACTATTCAAATTTTCTATCAATCAAGAAAACTTCAAATAATAGTAAACAAAGTTTAGAGGTCATTGCTTATCCTAACCCATTTAATAACTCAGCTGTTTTTGAGATAAAAAACCCAATAAACTCAGATTTATTAGCATTTGAAATTTTTGATCTACAAGGAAGAATCGTTAAGAATCTTGATATTATTAATAATCAGAATCAATACTCAAGAATAAAATGGGATGGAATAAATAACCAAGGCAGAAAAGTTTCACAGGGGGTTTATATAGGTAGATTAAGAACAAAAAAAGGAATGTTTTCCGTTAAACTCTTATATTTAAAATAGGATGTTAGGCAAACCAATTATCGAGATTCATTTTTACAAAGTCATCGTCATTAAGTTCAGGGTAAGCTAAATAGACCCTGTCAATATTTTCTGATTGCCCTTTTGAGAGTTTTTCCTTTTCGTTTAAAGTTCTATTAGTTTGCATTAAACCTTGCCTTCTTAGGATTTCATTTATACCAGGTATACATCCTGCAAAACTATTGCAAGCATCAAAAACTGCAGAATTTGCGTCAGTAATCTGAGTTGCAAGAGAAATAAAAGAAGAGTCCATTAAGGCTTTATTATCGTGTAATTTTTTTAGCTTCTCTAATTGTTCTACCGCTTTACTTGTCCAAAATGCCCAATGACCAAGTAAGCCACCAGAAAATCGTGTTCTGGAATTGTCTGATTCGTCATTAAAATTAAATTCACCTAATAAATCAAAAATAATGTTGTCATCATTGCCTGTATATAAGGCAATACTGTCAGAACGACCTGATTCAACAACTGCACGAATAACATCTAGAGTTTGGTATCTATTAAAAGCAGCAATTTTGATAGCAATAAGATTGTTTAATTCTACTGCTCTCCTCCAAAAATTGTAATCCAAAATTATTCCACCTACAGCGGGCTGTAGATAAAATCCCATTATTGGAAGTACTTCTGAAAGTTTTTTTAAATGATTAATTAAGTAATCATTCGATTTTTCCCTTAGACCACCCAAACTTACGAGAATTAAATCATATCCTAAATCAGATGCTAGTTGAGCCTCTTTTAAAGCCTGTTCAGTTTTTCCAATAACTCCAGCAATTTTTAGAATTGAATGATTATCACTTTCCCTTTCACTTACTGTTTCTTGTGCTAACTCAAGTACGGGTTTATGCAAATCAAACTTTGGATCTCTAATTTCGAATTGAGTAGAATGGACAGCAACAGCTACACCTCCCGCACCAGCATCGCAATAATATCTTGTAATAGCTCTTTGCGAATTTTCATCAAATTTACCATATTTATTGAGCGCAAGTGGATGGGCTGGAATGACTAAACCTTTTTTGAGTAGGGATAAACATGAATCAGGATTCATAGTCTTTGACATAACTAAAAATTCCCAGCTCGTTCTTCAAAATGAGTTGGTTTATTTAAAGATGGATTACCTGCCATTACCCAATGTGCAGTCCATTCAAGCATTTGTTCAAAACTCACTCTTTCAAACAAAAATTTATTATAAGAAAGTTGAGCATTACTTAATAAAGCAGATTTCTCTTCTTTCCCTGAGAAGCTAATTTTCTTATTAAAATAATTTCCAAACCATTCAGCTGTTTTTCTAACAGAATGTACATCCATACCAGTAACATTAATTTTGTTAGGTGGAGACGACACCTCATTCAATGAAAGTGCTGCAATCATATTTGCATCACCTTGCCAAATACAATTGAAATAACCCATGTTTAATGGAATATTCTTTTCATTAAAAACTTTTTCAGCTAAATCATATAAAACACCATACCGTAGATCTATGGCATAATTAAGCCTGAAAATGATTCCATTTGTTCCATTTTTTTGGCACATGTATTCAAAAACCCTTTCTCGTCCAAGTGCTGATTGAGCATACTCACCTATTGGACCAGTTTCGCTTTTTTCATCAGGCCCTTTACTATCTATATCTGAGAATGGATAAACATTACCAGTAGAAAATAATACAATTTTTGAATCTTTAAATATTTCTGAAACCCGACCAATCAAATAAGTATTTACACCCCAGGTAAGTGATTGATTTTCACTAGAACCGAATTTTTGACCTACCATGTAGATTATATTTTCATCTTTAGGTAATAAACTGAGCTGGCTTTCATCAGTTAAATCACATTTAATGATCTCTATACCACTAGACAAAAACAACTCAACAACAGTACTATCTGAAAATCTTGATACAGCCTTTATTGATATATTTTTTTCAGTTTTTTCAGCTGCTCTTTTTATCATCATAGCTAGTGAGTAACCCATCTTGCCACCAGCACCTAATAATAAAATATCTCCTGACAATTGGTCAATTGAATCAATTAATAATGAATTTGGTCTTGTCATCACCTCCAATAATTCTTGCTCAGATTTTATTACATTAGGTGAAATCTCGTTCATTTATTTGCCCATTGGTTTAATCTTAACTCTCTATACTCTTTTAAAAATTCATTTCCATCAAAACTAATTGATTCTGGTAAATCATCAATTTCTACAGTCCTTTTCTCCTCCATTGATAGTTTAGCAGCTAAGAGTATAGAGGAAGCTTCTAAAGGAAGAGTAATGAATAATTTTTCATATTTTACCTCACCCTTAAGTATTTTTATAAATTTCCTTATAAAGGGCTCATAAACATTAGACGAATCAACAGAAACACTATACTGTTGTTCTTGACTTTGAGCTAGCAATGACCAATAACTGGTTTTCATTCCTAAATGAAGATATAATTTTCTCTCATCAATATAATCAACCCTAAATGATGGATGATCTTCATCTTGCAAGTATGTGACGGTTTTAGCTCCAGCTCCTAATAAAGATTGAGCAATGGCAACAGTATGAATACCATAATTAAAGATATCCCCCATTCCAAAAGCATGAATATTAGAAAAGTCTCTGGTGATTGAATTTGAAAATTCAACAGCATTATCTGAATACAACAGAGATGAACCCCCGAACATTATAGAAGAATGCTTGTTAATTATTTTTTTCATTCTTACTACATCTTTTACTGAGCCAACAATAGGTTTATCAATTAATACGGGAATACCACGCTCAATAAATGGTAAAGCTCTATCAATGTGACAATCCCAATTGGCACTTTGCACTAACACCGCATCTACATGTTGAAACATCTCATCAAATGACATTATGATATTTGGAATATTATGTTCGTTTGCAAAATGGTTTACATACTTTTCATCCCAAATATCACCAGAATCCAACACAGCCGTTACTTCTACATCCTTGAATGAACGAAGAATAGGTATAAAGGAACCAGGATGACTTGTATCTATATCAATTATGCCTAGATTAATCATTTCTCATTACTCCCCACAACAATCTCAATTATTAATTTATAAGACAACCAGCATTCTCTCTAACCTTTTCAAAAGCTTGAAAAATTGATTCTAAAAGTTCTTCAGAACCAAGCAATATATTATGAGGAAGCCACAATGCTTCTTCATTTGCAGCTTTTTCAGCATTTTCCAATTGAACATTAAAGTATTTTTCTCTGTCTATCCATGGATAATTTTCGAATTGTATGGTTCTATCTAATTGCAGGTGAAGAGGCCTATATCCCGAAGAAACAGGAAGACCTTCTTTAAGCAAAGCTGAAATCAATATTTTTCTTGATAACTTCAAGAACTGATTTTTTTTATATCTTAGTATATACAAATGGCGAGAATGAATGGTAACATCTTTATGAATTCCTAATGGTTCTATCCCTTCTATTTGATTCAAACTCTCATCAAGAAGCTTTGCATTTTTGCTCCTAAGTTTAATGTCATCTTCAATCGTTTCAAATTGTGGGAGTAGAATGCCAGCTGAGATTGCTGACATCCTAAAATTTAATGAACTAAGTTCAGGTTCATACTTTTTTGAGTTTGGATTTCTTCCGCAGTCATGAATAGTAACAGCCTTTTCATATATAGAGTTAGAATTTGTTACCACCACCCCTCCTTCACCAGCTGTCATATTTTTTGAACTTTGAAAAGAGAAAATTCCCACATCACCTATACAGCCTACTTTTTGATCCCTCCATTTAGCTCCATGAGCTTGAGCAGCATCCTCGATCAGAATTATATCATGACTATTACAAATTTCTTTAAGTCTAAGCATATCTGCTGGTTGCCCGCCAATGTGTACAGCTATTATAGCTTTTGTCTTGTTATTTATCAAAGAGATCACACTGTCAGGATCAATATTATAAGTTTCAGAATCAATATCAGAAAAAACTGGTATAGCATTTGCTAAGAGCACACTTATTGCTGTAGCTTGAAAAGTATATGAGGGGACAATTACTTCATCACCTAAATTGATATTACAGGCTTTCAGTGCCACATATAGAGCTATACTGCCATTTGCAACAGCAACTGCGTGTTTTGCGTCCTGATATTTTGCAAATTCATTTTCGAATTGAACCACATGCTTACTTCCTACGCCCCACACCCCACTTTTTAATACAGACTCTATAGAATCCTTAGTACTCTCGAAGTTATATCTAGGCCATTGTGGAATAAGTTGATTATCTATTATTGGAATCCCACCCCTTAATGCAAGCTTTTGTCCTTTGGAATAATTCAATTATTATTTAGAGAATTCTTTTCTCATAATTAGTGCAAGTTCAGAAAGAGATTTTAATTTTCTATAACATTCACTTAAAGGTATTGGATTCGTTGAACCTGGAGAGAATCCACAATCAGGATT
>JBJKZS010000045.1:0-9084 GCA_045569115.1 Fidelibacterota bacterium
CCAGGCATTACATATGGTAAAATCAAACAATCAGAAAAAACTTCAGCTACAATATCTTCACCCTTTGGGTTATTTGAAAGAACAAGCACTGCATCAGCATGAGAATGATCAACAAATTTTGTCGGAATAATGGCGTGAAGTATAGCTTCTACAGATGGTGCTGGAGCAGCTTGGTCTAACATATTAAATCGTAATTGACTTGCCATGTCAGTATCACTTAGAGTTTCTAGTTCTGCCAAACGTTGGGTTTCGGCTAAACGCAATGCTGGGAAGCCTGGTTTTTCAATTGTCTTTAGATCCCAACCACTACCTTTAACTAAAAGCACTTCTACTTCGTTACCGAAAAAATCGTTCATTTTACTTTTTACGGATGTATTACCACCGCCATGCATAACTAAATTTTCATTTGACCCTAAAAGTCTTGAGGTATAAACCCGCATGTCAAGATCACCATCAGAAAAGGATTCCGCCTCTGAATCAATCCATAAACTTTTCATTAATAAATCTCCAATATTATCACTTAGTATATTTGACTAATAAATTTTCAATAACCCATGGTACAACTGCTTCAACCAACATCTCATAATGTCCTTCAAATTTATGATCGCAACCAGGAAGTGACACTAAATGAGTTTCTCCACTGGAAGCTTCTGCCATATCAATAGAATCTTGAATTGGGACTAATTCATCTTTGTCTCCATGTACAAAAAGTAATGGGATATTTATCTTATCCCCTAAATGGGTTAACGTGCCTATCTCTCTTGCCTCTTCAAGCATCTGCTGTGAAAGAGGGCATCCCTCTCTATCCATCATTAAATCACCGATTGAGAGCTTACCAAATTGTTTATCAAAAAATTCTTTCACATTTATCATCCCAGCTAGAGATACTAAACCTTTTAAACGTTGATCCTTTGAAGCCAATTTTAAGCCTACTGCTGCACCCATACTATGGCCAATATAAATTGAGGGTCTATTATCTATAAAATCAAGGATTGAACTCAAATCATTTACTTCTTTAAAAATTGTAGAATCAGAAAAATTACCCTCAGATTGTCCATTACCAGAAAACGTAAAGCTTAAAGTAGAAATACCTTTAACACTGAGCGCATCATTTAATATATTTAAATAAGGTCTATGGTGATTTGAAGTTACACCATGAGATATAATTGCGACACATTCACCGTTGTCATTATAATCACTATCTAACAACTCTCCACAATCATTAAATACATCCGCCAGATCTATTCTCCTTCAATTAGATCGATCAAACGATCTACACATTCACGAACAAATTCTGGGTCTTCTGCATGAGTATGCCTTTCTATCAAATTAATAGTATCAGGCAATCCTGCGCGTAGAGCATCAAAGAAAATTGCATCACTTTCAGTATCTCTTAAAACACCTCCTGGACGACCATATGTTCCCGTACCGTCCGTTGGCAACATTAAAATAGCATTCCCTTTAGTATGTTGGAGACGTGAAACGATATCATTAGCAACTCCTAAAATCTCATCGCCTACCAAACGTGGAACAAAAACAACAGGGCTATGAAAAACATAATTATGGTTTTTCCACTCATCAGGAACTTCATTAGGTGGGACAAGAATACCAAGATGTTCCGCTCCACCTGGACATAAAACCTGTGGAAGGCCGAGCTTACCAGCAATAGTAAGTCGCTCTGGCCCCCCGGCTCTTAAAACGCCATATACTTCATCTGCTATTTCTCCCATAGCATAATCAAAAACTCCACCTATTAACCCTTCTTTCATCATTTGTTCCATTGCACGACCGCCTGCACCAATTGCATGAAAAACTACAACCTCATATCCTTTTTCGTGAAAGCGTTCAACAGCAACCATGCACCCCTTCGTTAAAACTCCAAGGTTAGACATACCTATAAGTGGCTTATCTGATTTGGTTTTTTCAAGGTCCGCACCCGCTAATGCCATTCCATATGCAGCACCAGCTACATTAGCCAAAATCTTCCTGGAGAAATCATTTAAGCCAAGAATATCGCTAACAGAAAACATCATGGTTATATCTTTTATATCTACAAAAGGAGCTGTATCTCCTGATGCAACTGTTGACAACATAACCTTAGGAAAACCATAAGGTAAAGACTGCATGACCTGTGCACAAAGAGTTGTACCTTGACTACCTCCTAAAGCAATAAGCCCATGTACCTCTCCCTTAATTAATTTCTCGTTAATTATCTTTATTGAACCTTTAATTAAAAATGGAGTAGCATCCTGTCTCGTTGGATTTTTTAGGATTTCATCCATTGATCCGCCACCTTCACTAGCTACCTCATGGTTAGAAATATCAATAGGTACTGTGACTTTACCAATTACTCCTACATCGATAAGTATAGCTTTCCCCCCTAGATTTCCAATCTCTTGTCTAATAAAATCCGATTCCGCGCCTTTGGTATCCATAGTTGCAAGGATTGCTATGACCTTTGACATAAATCTATCCTCCCTTAACTACCCGAAAATTTAAGACTAGCAAATTCTTCAGCTACTGCTGTCACTGCTCTCTCAATGGGTAGTCGCTCAGTTGATGAGCCAGTCCAAAAACCGTGACACGAAGTATTATCAAGCATGAACTTAGCATCAAGTGGATTTTCCATTGCTGCACCATGTCCAACTAAAATGATATCTGGACTAAGCTCTCTGATTTTCTGGAAAACAGTCTCCGTTTGTTCAGCAGTTTCATTGATAGTCATTCCTTTATCATAGCCAGTTCTACCACCTTTGGTTGTTCCAGCATGATAACAAAAAATATGGGGCTTAGCTTGTTCAACAAGCTCTATAGAATCCTCTTCAGAAAAAGCAAGTCCAATTGTAACCATATTCATTTCCTTCGCAAGCTCAAGCATATCTATCTCATTTTGGAGTGTAATACCTGAACTGCTCAGAACCCTAAAAATCTCACTGTCTTTATCAACATAGCTTATTGAGGGACCAATATTTGATACTGAATTCACACCCATACGTTTACAATCTTCCAAAACCATTCGCATATCTTTAAGAGGGTCGTTTGAGTTCAAACAAGCGCAGACAAAAGCTTTCCCGGCCATTGCAGGCATAATATCTTCTCTAGTATAATCCAAAGTTTGTTGGTTAGAATCAAGAATTGGCCACATCATTGACATCGTCCCCATACCATTTGCCCTAAGTCGGGCACCTGAAAACGTATTAATACAATCCGCACCAGCTTCTTCTAAAAGTTTGGCAACAAGTCCACTTCCAGCGCTCGAAATCATAATTGGCTTGCGTTCAGATATTTTCGATTTGAGCTTGGTTAAAATGTCTTCTTTAGAAATCCTCTTTGTGATCATGTTAACCCCTTAATTAATTCTACTATAACAATATAGTATGTGCATATTACTGAAAATACTAAATTCGAAATTACTTTATTAGCTAGAATAAGTGGGAATGTAAATATTTTGTTTTCGAGGTTAAAGAATTGGAGTTATAATGGTGTTGTTTTCAAAGAAAAATTTGGAACTAATAAGCTTCTATAAAACTCGTATTTATTTACAAGAATTGCTTGAAGAATACATTAAGGAGGGAAACCATGCCTTTTATTGAAACAAATGGAATCAAAATGCATTATGAAGAAAAAGGTGAAGGTGATCCCCTTATCCTTATTATGGGTTTTGGTGCACCCGGTGCTCTTTGGGAATTACATGTTAATGAATATTCCAAGCATTTCAGATGTATTATGATAGACAACCGTGGTGTTGGCCAAACAGATCAACCCTCTGGCCCTTATTTGACATCTACTATGGCCGATGATACAGCGGGACTTATGGATTCACTTGGAATAGAAAAAGCAAAAATCGCTGGTATCTCAATGGGTGGCGCTATTTCACAACAACTTGCTCTGCGCCATCCTGAAAAAGTGGAATCTATGGTTTTGATCAGCACATGGGGCCGATTTGATCATTATGCTACTACTGTTTATGAAAATTTAAAGAAACTTCGTCGCGTTGCTGACCCTGGTGATTTTATGGAACTTCTTCAACTGTGGATTTTTGCTACCGATTATGTTGAAGTTAACGCTGAAGGCTTGAGTGAAGGACAAGAAGCGGCTAGAAATAACCCAAAACCTCAGTCTCAGCAAGGTTTTGATGGTCAACTGGATGCTTGCATTAATCATAATAGTATTGATCAACTACATACTATAAATCAACCTACATTGATTGTAGTAGGTATTAAAGATATTTTTACACCACTAGCTTTTTCTGAAATTCTACACGAAAAAATCAATGGAAGTAAAATTTGGAAAATTCCTGATACTGGACATGCCTGTCATTGGGAAGTGCTTGATGAATTCAATCAGAAAACAACAGAGTTTCTTTTAAGTAATTAATCACCATAAGACTATCTTTTTTTGGTCTTTTATTATATTATTTGAGTTTACTAATCTTTGAGAAATAAGGTCTTCTAATGAAAAAGTATGCAATCGGTTTAGATTATGGAACAAACTCATGTCGTGCATTAATTGTCGATCTTTCTGACGGTTTTGAGGTTGCTTCATCTCTTTTTAATTATCCTTCTGGAGAGGCTGGTGTTCTAGTTCATGAAAAAGATCCTAATCTAGCTCGTCAAAATCCGAAAGATTATATAGATGGTGTGATTTCTACAATTACTGACTCTATTGGAAAAGCGAGAGAAAAGGATCCGTCTTTTGACCCAAATTCCGTAGTAGGTATTGGCGTAGACACCACTGGAAGTAGCCCTATACCAGTCAATGAAGAAGGCACTCCAATGAGCTTCCTTCCTGAATTCAGTGAAAATCTTAATGCAATGTGCTGGCTTTGGAAAGACCATACTAGTTTCAGCGAAGCAAAGCAAATCACGAAATTAGCTAGAGATGTTCGGCCTGAATATCTTGTAAAAATTGGCGGTGTATATTCTTCTGAATGGTATTGGAGCAAAGTATTACACTGTAAAAATATTGATCCAAAACTATTTGATTCCATTTCTAGTTTTGTTGAACTATGTGACTATATACCATCTGTACTTACCGGACAGACTAAGCCAAAAAATATTAAGCGTAGTATTTGTGCTGCAGGTCATAAAGCTATGTATAACAAAGATTGGGGTGGACTGCCTGACCCCGAATTCCTTTCAATGCTTGATCCAGCACTATGTAAAATTCGAGAAAATTATTCAGAAGAAGCTTTTTCCTCTGAGCAATCTGCCGGAGTCCTAAGTGAAGAATGGGCAAATCGATTGGGGCTAAAACCAGGTATTTCCGTAGCTGTAGGAGCTTTTGATGCACACATGGGTGCCGTAGGAGCTGGAGTAAAAGAAGGCACTTTAGTCAAAATTCTTGGGACAAGTACTTGTGACATAATGGTTCAAAACAATCAAAAAACACTCCATGATATTCCAGGTGTTTGTGGAATTGTGAATGGGTCTGTAATGGATAATCACTTTGGGATCGAAGCAGGACAATCCGCTGTTGGTGACATTTTTTTGTGGTTTGTTAATAATCTGACCCCAGAAAAATATGGGAAAACTTTAGATGAAAAATTCGAAAGTTTAGAAAAAAAATCAATTGGTTTGAAACCTGGAGAGACTGGTCTTCTTGCTCTTGACTGGAATAATGGAAATAGAACAATACTCGTTGATGTCCGCCTCAGTGGCTTGTTACTAGGTCAAACTCTACATACCACTCCCCATGAAATTTTTCGTTCCTTAGTTGAATCTACGGCTTTTGGTGCCCTTACAATAATTAATCGTATTGAAGATTATGGTGTGAAAGTGGATGATGTGGTGAATTGTGGTGGATTGGCCGTGAAAAGTCCTATGCTTATGCAAATTTATGCTGATGTAATTGGTCGACCTATGAGAATATCACGAAGCGACCAAACCCCAGCCTTAGGAGCGTCCATTTTCGGTGCTATTTCAGCAGGCCAATTTAACAATGCCTCTTCAGCTCAATCTGTACTAACAGCTATAAAACGAACTTATGAACCGGACAGTAAAAATCATGAAATCTATCAAAAAATTTATACCCTTTACAGTAAAGCCCATGATGCTTTTGGAACCCGTGATTGGTCTGGAAATATGCATAACATTATGAAAGATCTACTTGAGATCCGAGATCAGCAACGTGCTTAATAAATAAGGTCTAATTCGGAGGCATGATTATGACTAACCGCCTTAAAGAACTAAAAGAAAAAGTATGTAAAGCAAATCTTGATCTGGTAAAATATGATCTTGTCACTCTTACTTGGGGCAATGTAAGCGGCATAGATCGAGATGAAGACTTAGTTGCTATTAAGCCAAGTGGCGTTAATTATGATGATTTACAGCCTGAACATATGGTTTTAGTTGACCTTAATGGAAATGTAGTTGAGGGAGATCTTAGACCATCTTCTGATACCCCTACACATGTTAGGCTCTATAATGCTTTTCAAGAAATAGAAGGTGTGGCCCACAGTCATAGTCTATACGCCACAACGTTTTGCCAAGCATGTAAAGAAATTCCCTGCTTTGGCACTACACATGCTGATCATTTTCATGGGAACATCCCACTTGCTCGCTTTCTAACTCCTAATGAAGTAGAGGAAGACTACGAAGGTAATACTGGTACCGTGATTATTGAAAGATTTGCCAATCTCAATCCTCTGGAGATCCCAGGTATATTAGTTTCAGGTCATGCACCTTTTTCTTGGGGGAAATCACCAGATGATGCTGTAAAAAATTTACTAATACTTGAACGGGTTGCAAAAATGGCTATTGGCACAATTCAACTGAATCCAAACTCAGATTCAATTCCCGAACATATTTCAAACAAACATTATGAAAGGAAGCATGGTGAAAATGCTTATTATGGTCAAAAAAAATTGTCTTGAACTAACTTATTTATTAAATCAAAAAATGTTTTTTCCTTTTTTTATGCGATTCTTTTTTGGCTTTACTATTGTAAATAGTATTTCTACAGCTCAATCTGATCAGGAAATGATGTATGGATCACAGTATATACTTGATGAGATTGTAGTGGTCGGTGACAGAGTAGAAGAAGTATTAAAGAAATCGACTTCCGCAACAGCAGTGTTGACCGAATCAGAATTAAATTCTATCCCATCAAAAAATCTAGCTGAAGCATTAAACTATTTAACAGGCATTGTTTTCGTAAATCAAGATGCCTCAGGTAATAAGCCTGTTGCAATCATTAGAGGTTTTTATGGAGGAGGAGAAGCAGAATATATTTTGCTTAATGTAAATGGTATCCCCATCAATGATCTTACTTCAGGATTGATAAACTGGAGCCTAGTGCCTATGGATAATATTAAAAGAATAGAAATCACTCGAGGAGGTGGTTCAGCTGTATATGGTGATATGGCTATCGGTGGTGTAATTAATGTGATAACAGAAACTGAAGATTTAAATAAAAAAACTGACTTAAATATCATAGGAGGACAATTCGGTAATAAAGGAATTAACGTCAGCCAAAGTTTTGGCATTGGAAGTCATGGTCTACAATTAAATGGAAATCTAATTCAGAATGATGGATATAGGGATCACTCCAAATTCGAAAATAATAAAATTAGCACGAGCTATGTGAATAATAGTCTTCCCATTGGAAGACTGCGCCTGAATTTTGATTATAGCAGTTTAAATCAGGATGACGCTGGACCTCTTACTGAACAATTACTTAATGAAAATCGAAAGCAAAGCAACATTATGTTTTCTAATGATAATCAGTTAAGGGATCAATTAGACTTTGCTATAAATTTCATTTCCTCAGAAAAACAAGAGAATAGAGTTGCTCCATATCAATTATCAGTACGAGCGGGTATGCGCTCATATAACCAATCTCAGACTCGAACTCTTCAATTAACCTCACAAATGGGTGATAGTCAATTAGAAGACCAAGACAATCAAGTTTTGTGGAGTCAGACTCAGTATGAGCAGGATTTCGGAAATACCAAATTTATTGCTGGAGGAGAAACTGAGTTTGGAGTTTTTAATAGCAAATACTATGACGTCGAAAAAATAAATCAACTTTCCAACGGAAATGGAGAACGTTCTAAGCTCGGCTTTTATATAGAGGGAAAACATTCTTTCAATAGAAAAATTGGCGCTACCCTAGGTGCACATTTTGATTTGATTGAAAATAGCGGAAAGGTCAATGAAATTCCTCAAGATAAATCAAAAACAAACCATGTTTCACCAAGGGTTGGATTACATTACCAATATCTCGAACCTCAATTCTTTGAAGGTAATTTTTTCATCAATTGGTCTAAAGCTTTTAAGACACCCTCACTTGATCAGCTATATGACACCCGAATAATTAACTTCTTTTATCAAGAATTCAATTATTCAAACCCTTCATTAGTACCGCAAGAGTCCACAAATCTTGATCTAGGACTTTATCAGAAATTTGGATTCCCAGCTTCTGCTATTTCAGGAGAAATTAGTCTAGCTTACTATAACTTAGATATAAAAAATGAAATTGATTTTGACATGGCCACTTTCAAATATGGGAATATAAGTAAAAGTCTGCATAGTGGAATTGAAGGTTCTTTCGGCCTATACTTAGCCAATCGTATTCGTTTAAATAGTACTTTTAATATTATGGATGTAACGTTTGGTGAGGGTGACAATAAGGGGAATCAATTAAAAAATATACCTAGGACTTCTTACACCAACCGATTCACAATTAAGTTTAATTCAATCATTAATGTTGTAGTTGCTCATCGTTTTTTTGGAGAAGCTTTTCTTGATGATGCTAATACAGCTTCTATACCAGCATATAATGCAATTGACAGTAAGTTGCAGTTAAGCCTAAATCGTTTAAGTTTGAGTTTCGATATTTTTAACATCATGGATAGTTTATATAACAGTGGCGGCTATATGCTTTTTGACCCTTTACTTCAAGAAAATGTGAAGTTTTTATACCCATCCCAAGGAAGGTATATTGAGGCAAGGATAGGATATTCACTGTAAACATATTCAGAAATTCAGCTAAAATGCTGCGTAATATAAATCTTTTCATGTGTGGGGCTTTCGGATTAAGCACCATTTTACAGTTTAATGATCCTGATCCCATCATATGGAT
>JBJKZS010000046.1:0-9076 GCA_045569115.1 Fidelibacterota bacterium
AAAACTGGTTCTTGGGAGATTGCATGTGCCCAACTTTGTGGAAATAGTCATTATGCAATGAAGGGCTTTGTTCATGTTCATACCCAAAAAGGCTATATTGCATATATGAAAACTTTGAGAATTGTACAGGATGTAGATGATTACGATTATACTTTCGAAGCAGAAAGTACCCTGAAAGAAGTTATCAATGCACTTAAGGACAATGATAGTGCCAAGGCTGAAGAGCTTACTCTTATCGCTTTAGCTAAAGCTGAGGAAGCAAAGATAGAGAAAGCTAGTTCTGGTGATGAGGATGATGATTGGGGAGAGGATTGGTAATCCCAAACTAATATATCCACCACTTATTTCAGGTGGCTTCTTTTAACTCTAATTCAAAAAGCAAAAATATGTTGAGGTGGTTTTCCAAATTTACTGCCTTTAGCACATTAATTTTAATTTTTGCTGGTGGCTTGGTTACAAGTACAAATTCTGGCCTTTCTGTTCCTGATTGGCCTAACACTTACGGTGAATTCATGTTTTCATTCCCTTATTCGAAATGGGTAGGAGGAATATTCTATGAACATATTCATAGGCTTATCGCCACTTTTGTAGGAATCTTAACTTTATTATTGTCAATTTTCCTTTGGAGGTTTGATAAAAGGGAATGGATGCATAAGTTGGGTTGGACTGCTTTAACTGCAGTAATTTTTCAGGGTCTTTTAGGTGGCCTAACTGTACTTTTTTTTCTCCCTACGGCAATTTCAATGACGCATGGAATTTTAGCGCAATCTTTTTTCTGTCTTACTATTGCTATCGCATTCTTTTTGTCAAATGATTGGGTTAAACCTTCACCAAAAAATCTGGATTTAATTGATAAATCAATAGTTAGATGGATTTTAATTTTAACTGGAGTGATTTATATGCAGCTTATTTTTGGTGCACTAATGCGTCATACAGGCTCCGGATTAGCGGTTTTAGATTTCCCTTTATCTAATGGTGAAATATTTACGTTACCTAATAGTGAGTTTCTTTATAATGTAAATGAAGGTCGCTTTAACCTTGGCTTAGATTCTGTAACCTTAAATCAAATATTTTTTCATTTGATTCACAGGTTTTGGGCTTTAGTTGTAGTTGCAGTTTCAATGGTTCTAACAGTAAAGATACTTAGGTATCGAAAGAATAATGATCATTTTATAATTCCAATATTATTTATTGATTTACTCTTACTTACTCAGATAATGCTTGCAGCGGCGGTAATATGGAGTGTGCGTGTTCCAATAATTACCACTCTTCATGTTTGGACGGGCGCATTACTTCTTGGTTCATCTTTTTTCTTTAGTCTTAGATCAGTTAAGCTTTTTATTCCTTCAAGATTATATTGGTCCCTTTTTGAAAAAGAACCAATTTCCATTATGAAAGTTGATGGTTTTAATAGTCAGGTTTCTTCGTTTTGGGAATTATCAAAACCAAGAATCATTTGGCTAGTTCTTGTTGCTACTTTTATTGGGTTTTATCTTGGAGGTGCTCAGATCGGAAAATCTGTTTTTGATGATCCTTTATTTCTCTTCCACACACTACTTGGAACAACTTTTGTTGCTGCGGGTGCTGGGATTTTAAATCAGTATCTTGAAAGAGATCTTGATAAAGAAATGAAAAGAACTTCACAAAGACCAATTCCTTCAGGTCGAATTAAACCCAAAATTGCACGAAAGTTTGGGATTCTGGTTTCTTATGCGGGTATAATCTATTTACTTGCTGCGGTTAGCTTTTCAGCTGCATTTGTGGCTTTTCTAACGTTATTTTTATATCTCATTGTTTATACACCTTTAAAGAGAAAAACAACTTGGAATACATTTATTGGTGCTATTCCAGGAGCTCTTCCACCACTTGGAGGTTGGTTGGCAGCAACGGGAAAACTAGAAATTGGTGCATGGATTCTTTTTGGGATTCTTTTCTTTTGGCAGATCCCACATTTTTTTGCAATAGCATGGCTTTATAGAAAAGATTATAACCGACTTGGTTTCCAAATGTTACCAGTGGTGGAGAAAAAAATGTTTAAGACTTCGATATATTCTGTAAGTTTTTGTCTTTTTCTAATTGCTTGTACATCAACGTTGACTCTAATGCATCTTGCGGGACAATTTTTTCTCTGGGGGAGTATATTCCTAGGGTTTGCTTTTTTAGGTATAACAATTGATGCGGCTAGAGGTTGGAATAAAACTCGTGCTCAACGATTATTAGCTGGATCAATTATCTATCTTCCACTGCTCCTATTAATTATGATAATAGATAGAAGCCTGATTTGATAATATGAGTTAAACTTGAAGACTCTT
This sequence comes from Fidelibacterota bacterium, assembly GCA_045569115.1. Classification (GTDB taxonomy): domain Bacteria; phylum Fidelibacterota; class Marinisomatia; order Marinisomatales; family S15-B10; genus S15-B10. Next base: position 2,313 of record JBJKZS010000046.1, read on the forward strand.
AACATGAAGATGATTAGAAATAAATATATTTGGGGATATAGTCTAGTAGCGATTGCAATTCTAGTATTGAGTTTTAAAAGGACTGAGCAACATAACTCAAAAGTATTACCTATTCTTTCTGAATTAATTGATTTTAGATTAATTGATCAAAATGGAGACCAATTCATAAAGAAGGATCTTCTAGGTAAGTTTTGGATAGCTGATTTCATCTTTACCACTTGCGCGGGTCCATGTCCAATAATGTCAAACCAGTTTACGGAGCTTCAATCCCGTTATAGGAACTCGAATGATATAAACCTTCTTTCAATTTCAGTCAATCCTGAATATGATACTCCAGTAATTTTGCGTGAGTATGGAGAACGTTATGGTTCTGATAATGAAAAATGGCAATTTTTAACTGGCGAAAAAGAAGAAATTCATAAACTTGCGGTGGAAGGATTCAAAATAGGCTCTATTGAGGACCCAATTTTTCATAGCACACGATTTATATTAATTGATAATCATGCTAGGATAAGAGGTTATTACATAAGCACAGAATTTGAAGAAATGCAAAAGTTATGGGCGGATGTAGATATACTTGTTCAAGAAATACTATGATTATAGAAAAAACTCATGAAGAACAGTTTTGGCTTAGAATAATTTATATTATCTCAATTATTCTTTCATCGGCTGTTGCATTTTTAATTCTAGGACCACGCCCTGATGGTATTGATGGCAGAGTAAATGTCTCTTACTTTCCACACATCAATGCTATTCTGAACTCTATCACGACTTTTCTTTTAATTATAGCATATATTTTTATTCGGCGAAAAAAAATTCAGCTTCATAAGAAAACAATGCTTGGAGCATTTGCTACGTCTACTTTGTTCCTTATAACCTATGTTATTTATCACTGGTTTAAGAGTGGACCAACTGAATATATGGGGGAATGGGAGATTTTATATTTTTTTATACTTATTACGCACATTCTTTTGGCTGCGATAATTTTGCCGTTAGCAATGTTGACACTTTACCGTGGCTGGACAATGAACATAGCTAAGCACAGGAAAATTGCAAGAATTACATTACCGCTATGGCTTTATGTTAGTATTACTGGTGTAATAGTCTATCTTATGCTATATATTTAGATCTGCTTGGTTTTTTTACTTATACGAACAATTCGTTTTTCTATGACATAATTTTATATTTTTATTTGTTACACTTAATTTAAAAGTCACAATTTATATTAAATAGAAGATTAACTATCATATCCATGAAAATTCTATTTACAATAGTTATGTTCCTAACAATTAGATACGCATTCCCTCAGGATGTGTATCAATTAGTAAGGGTCTACTACAATGACTCTCAAGGACTAGAGACCATAGCACGATCAGGTATAGCATTGGATCATTCTCATCATAAGCGAGCAGTATTTATAGAATTAGCAATTACAGATAGACAGATAGAGACTTTACGTTCGTCAGGTTTCAAAATGGATATAATAGAGCCAAACCTTAAGGAATTCTATGAGTCCCGCTCTAATCGACGAGCTCGCTGGCATGGTAACTTTAAACTTGGTTCAATGGGTGGTAATTATACTCTATCTGAACTTGAAGCTGAGTTAGACACATTGCATTTTTTACATCCAAATATTGTTAGTAAAAAAATGAGTATAGGACAGTCCATTGAAGGGAGAGATATTTGGGCGATTAAAGTCTCTGATAATGTAGATATAAATGAGAATGTAACAGTAGAGTTAGAACCACTAGTTTTATATACAGGCCTCACACATGCAAGAGAACCTCTAAGTATGATGAATCTAATTTATTTTATCAGACATTTATGTGAAAACTACAATATTAATAAATTAGAAACTGATTTAGTTAATAACAGAGAAATGTGGTTTGTACCATGTGTTAACCCTGATGGTTATGTTTATAATGAAAGAATTGCTCCTAATGGTGGAGGAATGCATAGAAAAAATAGAAAGGATACTGGATGTGGAGAGGGTACTACTAGGGGAGTCGACATAAATCGAAATTTTGGCTTTAATTGGGGAACTAATGATTTAGGTTCAAGTCCTGAGCCTTGTTCTCCAATTTATCGTGGAGAATCTGCTTTTTCTGAACCAGAGACTTCAGTGTTAAAAGATTTTATGCTTAATAAAAATTTTAGAAACGTTTTGCATTATCATACCTATACAAATCTCTTGATTCATCCTTACGGAGATGGATCTTATCCATCTGGGATAGATTTTTCAACTTACAAAGACATAGCTGGTGAAATGACTTTATTCAATCAATATCATGTTGGTACAGGTTTAGAAACTGTTGGTTATGAAGTAAATGGTGATGCAGTTGATTATTCATATGTTGATGGAGGGATGATAGCTTTTACACCAGAAATTGGAGATTGGGATGATGGTTTCTGGCCTGATCCAACAAGAGTAGGCCCCTTAAGTGAAGAGAATTTATGGTCCAATCTAGCCTTTGCTCAATTTGCGGGGACTGTAATATCGGTAAACTCAATGTCTATAGAAGAAAATTATCTTGAACCTGGTCAATCATCAAATATTTTGACCACAATAGGCAATCATGGTCTTAGCGCAAGTCTTGGAAGTGTATTGGGAAAAGTTACTTCTTTAAATAATTTGATTAAGATAAACCATGATGTTGAGTGGGATTTTGGTCTGTTCCAAGGTCGTGAAGTTTTAGATGATACGTTTTATGTTCCAATAAAAATTAACGATGCTGCGTTGCCAGGATGCTCAGGAGGAATTGTTTTTCATTTTATGGATAATTATGGCGTTTTAACTGATACCATTCCCCTGATCATTGGTCAGCCTAGTATTTTTTTTACTGAGGATGGAGAGTCAGATATTAATAATTGGGAAACAACAGATTGGGGTATTGGAAGTGATGCTTATTCTGGTCTCGGTGCTTTAACAGATAGTCCAGCGGGTGAATACCTTCCTAATTATAAAAATATTCTTTACTTGAAAGAACCTCTAAATCTCTCCAAAATTTCTAAAAGTCAACTTGAGTTTTGGGCAAAGTGGGATATCGAAGAAAAATATGATGGAGTTACTATAGAAATAAAAATTAATGATGGAGAGTGGAAATCACTGAGAGGTAAGTTCACCCAGAAAGCAACAGGGTCTGGAAATGGTCAGCCTAAAGGTGTGTTTGTATATCAAGGGAAACAAACTAAATGGGTAAGAGAATCAATTTCTTTGTCACGATTCTCAGGGTTTGATGAAGTTAACCTTAGATTTGTTCTCCGGTCAGATGAACTTGTTGAAAGAGACGGTTTTATTATTGATGACCTTGAACTAATTGTATATCCAAACCCAGAAAAAATTATGGGAGACATTAATGGTGATTGCTTAATTGACATTTCCGATATTGTTGAACTTGTAGATTTAATTATTCAAATTAATAGTGGAACTACCGGAGTGTCCTTAATTGCTGATTTAAATAATGATTCACAGGTTAATGTGCTTGATATAGTGAAATTAGTGAATTTAATTATTAATTAATGAGTGCTCTCATTTGGGAATCAACCCGTCTAGACGTAGATTTGAAAAACTAGATTAATTACCACTTGGTATAGAATGGAAATAATATGAGTAATTCAATAGAAGAAGAATCTCAACATATGGATGAAATTGAGTTTAAGGAACAGAAAGAAATAGAAAAGGCTATTTCAGTTGATGATCCAATTAGCACGCTGAACACTAAGGATATAATTTTAGTTTCTAAAGGAACAACTATTCAAGAAGTTATTGAAAAATTTCAAGAAAAAAAGGTTGCATGCGTTCTCATTGGAGATGATTCTCTAGAGGGTATTTTTACTGAGAGAGATGTAATTATAAAACTAGCAGGAAGAGGTTTAGATTATCGAAAAGAAACAATTGAAAACTACATGACATCTTTTCCTGAAAGCCTTCGAAATAGTGATAGTATTGCTTTTGCTCTTAATAGAATGACGGAAGGTGGTTACCGCCATATTCCGATAGTTAATTCCAAAGGTAAACCAGTTGGTCTAATTGGTATCCTTGATATCGTAAGTCATCTTGCCGAGTATTTTTCTCAAGATGTTTTGAATCTTCCTCCATTACCAATAAGAAAACAAAAGCAAGCTGAGGGTGGTTAGTGTCAAAATTTAATAAGCTACGTCTTATTTCGATTTTATCAACAGCGGGCTTTTATTTTGGATGCGCTGCTCACCCATCAATTGCTGACCATACACTTGAAAAAGGAGAGAAATATTCTGGTTATACTCTTTCGACAGAGAATATTTTTCCTGTCTTGTTTTATCGTTATGGTATTTCAGATGTAAGTGATTTTGGCTTTCGTCTAGGTGTACCTATATATGGGTCCGGATTTGATTATTCAAGAACTCTATTTGAAAAAGGAAAACAGCGAGATGTATTGAATATTGGATGGAGTTACTCCCCAAATGCAAATTATGATTTTACTTATTATAAGTTTCGTGATGGTAAAAAAGAAGGCAGTACAATGTATTGGGCTTTTAGGGCAATGATTATTCCAGATGGTTCATATGCTCAAAGTGGACAAAGTACCCGTATTGGGTTTTTATTGGGGATGTTTTTAAAAAGTAAGTTAGGCTTAGAGGTAGGATACTTTCATGATTTTGCGAGTATGCCTCTTACTAAGCTGTATGTAACATCTTGGGACAAATATATTAAACAAGAAGAGAATCAGGCTAAGTATGGTCGGTTTTCAGTTCCCCATGTCTCTCCTGGGGGTTGGCCAACTCAGCATTCTCGACTTGTAGGTTTATCTTTAAGGGCTACTTTTCCGTTTGGCTCCAAAAAGAATAAAACTGAAAAAATAAAAGATAAATAGTTACCCACTCTTTTATTTTTTAATAATCAAAAAAATAAATGAATTCAAATAATGAACCAACTTTATTTGCCTTATCCTTGATAGAGGATGACAAAAAAAAGATTAATAATTTAGTTTCAGAAGTAACAGTTAATGCTAAAACCCTTAGAAGATTCTTTAGAGACTTACTATGTTTCTCAGCTCTTTACCAGAGATGTTCCTGGTCAAAGGATGGAGTGGCTTTCCACCCTTTAATTCAGTTAAATGCCCTTAAGAACCTAGCTTCTCTTAGACTTGATAAACCATCTAAAGCAATTGTAAAAAGAGCAATAACCATAAGTCAAAAATCTATTAAGTCGAAAATTGATAGTAGATCATCGACTTTTACTGATGAAGAATTAAATAAACCATTATTGACACATGAATTTATTTCTGCTTTTAAGAATGGCGATATTAAAAAAGCAAGAATTGAAGCAAATAGAATCTCAATTATATCAGACAACCCATCTTCCGTTATTGAAATAATGATGGAAATTGCCATCATGTATATGGATCAAATTGGTGCCTTTGTTTATAGTGTTTATCGATCTAGTGTATTTTCTGGCTCAAAACAATCACATATTTTTATTAATCTTTTATTATCTTCTCTAGGAAATAGCCAATGGCCCTTTGATATAAATGAAGAAAACAAGTTTTCCGAATTATCACCTTTTATGAAATGTGTTCTTCAAAATTCCAACTTTTCTGAATTTAATCTATTCTCAACAGCCACGCGTTTATGGAATGGAGAAAGTGTGCGACAAGTAAATTTCAAACAAGGCCTTTATGCTTGGGCAAAAAAGAAATTTGATATTTCAACTGATCTGGAATCAAATATTAACCCCTCCACAATTAATTACAGAAAAGATATTATTTATTTACTTGAAAGAGGTAATCCAGATTATCTATCAAATGCACTTATTCAAGCTCAATCAAATAATAAATGGACATGGCCTTTAAATGTGGTTGAATTATGGATTGAGTCATCCAAATCTCAGAATTTAAATTTTGATTATCTTGATGCTCTTCAGTCTGTTGCTAGATTAGCAGATCCTAAGTCAATGCAATTTATTGCGAAGCGGCTTCTAGAAATTAATAGTAGGTCGGTTTGATTTTAGGGCATTATCAAGTTCAGACAATTGTAACAAGCCATTTTGGTCTTGATGGAGGATCAATGTTCGGTGTTATTCCGAAAAATATCTGGTCAAAAAAATTATCTTCTGATGAAAAAAATAGAGTTTCCCTTGTTACACGTTCAATAGTTTTATTTAATGAAGATAAAGTAATTCTTGTTGATACTGGTAATGGAGATAAATGGAGTAAAAAAATGGCGAATATACTAAATATTCAGACCTCAGATATAAATATAATTAATGCTCTAGCTAAATATTCGCTTTCCCCTTCTGATGTAACGGATGTTATTTGTACTCATCTTCATTTTGATCATTCTGGGGGGAATACTCGATTAGAAGGAGATGAAATAGTCCCAATGTTTTCAAATGCAACTTATCATATCCATCGAGATAATTGGAATTGGGCTAATTCACCAACAGAAAAAGATCAAGGAAGTTATAGAAAAGAGAATTGGCAAGTTATAGCTCAAAATGATATGTTTAACATCATAGAAGGAGATGACCCTATTTGTGATGACATAAAATTGATTCTTACACATGGACATACTCCTGGCCAGATACATCCACTTATTTCAATTGAGAATGAAACAATTTTTTTTGCTGGTGATCTTATTCCAACAAAACATCATTTTCACCTACCATGTATTATGGCCTATGATAATGAACCTATCAAATCGTTAGAAGAGAAAAAGAGAATTCTTTCTGAAGCTTCAGAAAAAGATTGGATCATTGTTCTTCCTCATGATCCAAATAGCGAAGC
>JBJKZS010000047.1:0-30679 GCA_045569115.1 Fidelibacterota bacterium
GTCATCTTTAATGTATCGGAAATTCATTCTAGTTATTATTTTAATTTAGGATAATAATCCAATTTAGGTAACAACCTCATTAAGTTGTGTTCGTCTGGTTTTGTAAAGTTTAAAATTAAGACTATCACTCAGAGCTTGCCAGCTTGCCTCAATAATATTCCCAGAAACGCCTACAGTAGACCAGCTTTCTAGTGTGTCGCTAGATTCAATTAATACACGAACTTTAGACTTAGTTCCATGTTTCTCATTTAAGACTCGTACCTTATAATCAACAAGAGTTACTTCTTGAATCTCAGGGTAAAATCTGCTAAGTGCTTTCCTGAGAGCATTATCTAGTGCATCTACGGGACCAACTCCATCCGCTGCAGTATGTTCTATTTCGCCATTTACAGAAGCTTTAAGGACAGCATCTGAAATGGTTTTTCCATATTTATCATAACGAGTATGAATATTAGAGTCAACTATTTGGAAGAAAGGGGTAAAATCACCAGTTTCTCTTCTTAGCAACAATTCAAAAGAAGCTTCTGCACCATCGAATTGAAATCCCTCATGTTCCAATGACTTTACTCTTTTTACAACTCGTGCTATAAGATCTTCATCAGCCATGAGATTATCATCTAGCTCCTCAATTTTATAGCGAATGTTACTTTTTCCAGATAAATCAGAAACAAGAACCCGTTGTTCAGAGCCAACAATTTTAGGAGATATATGTTCATACATACTTGAGTCTTTCATAACTGCACTTACATGAATACCACCTTTGTGAGCGAAGGCAGATTTTCCAACAAAAGGAGCACGGTTATCTGGGGCTAGATTCATTAATTCAGCAACATAATGAGAAATATATGTTAGCCGAGAAAGATCAACCTTTTGATTGGTTTTCAAACCCATCTTTAACACAAGATTTGGAATAATTGAACAGAGATTAGCATTTCCACATCTCTCTCCGACACCATTTATTGTTCCTTGAACATGAGATACACCCATTTGAACAGCGGCAAGAGTGTTTGCGACTCCAAGTCCTCCATCGTTATGAGTATGAATGCCTATTGGTATTCTAATAGTTTCCATGACTTTTTCTACAATATTGGATATTTCATTTGTAAGTGATCCACCATTAGTATCACAGAGTGTAATTACATCTGCTCCAGCTGATTCAGCTGCTTTTAACATAGAAAGTGCAAAAGAAGGATCGTCTTTGAAACCATCAAAAAAATGTTCAGCATCAAATATTACCGTTCTTCTATTATCTTTTAAGAATTCAACTGATTGATAAATCAGTGATTCATTTTCCGCATCCTCTAATCCTAGGCCAACACTTGAATGGAATCTCCATGTTTTTCCAAAAATTGAAATAACCGAAGTCTCAGCATGCAATAATGCATTCAGGTTTGGATCTGATTTAACGGAATTCACTCGACGTGCAGTTGATCCGAATGCACAGAGTTTAGCATTTTTAAAAGCTTCTTTTTTTGCTTGATTAAAAAAAGCTTTGTCACGGGGATTACTACCTGGCCATCCACCTTCAATAATATCAATTCCAAAATCATCAAGAAGATGGGCTATTCTTAATTTATCCTCAACAGAAAGGTTTACTCCTTCACCTTGGGTGCCATCTCGAAGTGTGGTGTCGAATAATTCGATTTTCATTTTATCTTGCACTAATTATCTTCCATTAATTATTTGTCTGGGTTCCAAATAACCATGGTGCATCAATACGTCTTTTCTTTTCAAAGTCTTCAATTTTTTTAGAATACTTCATTGTCAAACCAATTTCATCTAGTCCTTCAATAAGGGCCATTTTTCTTGATGCATCTATATTGAAATTTATTTCTCTGTTTGAGGGAGTTATTATTGATTGCATATGTAGATCAATTGTTAAGGTATAACCTTCTTTATTATTAACTCTTTCAAAGAGTTGATCAATTATCTTATCATCAAGAATGATAGGTAGGAGGCCATTTTTAAAACAATTATTGTAGAAAATATCAGCAAAGCTTGGGGCTAGTATTACTTGAAAGCCGAATTCAAGTAAAGCCCACGGTGCGTGTTCTCTGCTTGAGCCACAACCAAAATTATCCATTGTTAAAAGTATTGAGGCATTATTATATATTTTTTTATTCAAAACAAAGTCAGAATTTATGGGTCGGTTGCTACAATCCATCCCAGGTTCTCCCTGATCAAGATATCGCCATGCATCAAATAAAAATTGCCCAAAACCAACGCGTTCAACTGATTTAAGAAACTGTTTTGGAATAATAGCATCTGTATCAACATTAGACATTTTTAAAGGAGCTACAATGCCACTATGTTTTGAAAATTTTTTCAAAGCTTAGTTCCTCTTAAATGATCGGACATCTGTAAATTTTCCTGTTACAGCTGCAGCGGCGGCCATTGCGGGACTCACAAGATGTGTTCTTCCTAAGTGTCCCTGCCGACCTTCAAAATTACGATTTGAAGTTGAAGCACATCTTTCACCTGGATCAAGTTTATCAGAATTCATTGCGAGACACATAGAACATCCTGAATTTCTCCATTCAAATCCTGCTTCAATGAAAATACTATCTAAGCCCATGGATTCAGCTTCTTGTTTTACTAATCCAGATCCTGGAACAACAATTGCTTGCTTAATAGAAGAAGCTACTTTGTGACCTTTTATTATTTTTGCAGCTTCAGTTAGATCTTCGATTCTTGAATTAGTACAAGAGCCAATAAAAACTTTTTCAGGTGCAATTTCAGAGATTGGCGTACCAGGCTTTAATCCCATATAATCTAAAGCTCGTTTCATATTAGAGCGTTTTGTTGAATTTGATTCTTTATTTGGATCAGGCACGTTTTCTCCAACAGACACTACCATTTCAGGAGAAGTGCCCCAAGTTACCTGTGGCTGAACCTCCGAAGCTTCAATATCAAAAACAGTATCGAAGTGGGCATCTGAGTCACTATACAGTTCCACCCAATTATTGATTCCCATGTCTAAAATTTTTCCAGAAGGAGCAAATGGACGTCCTTTTATATAATCAATTGTTTTATTATCCACAGCTATTAGGCCGGCTCTAGCCCCTCCTTCAATTGCCATATTGCAAATAGTCATTCTGCCTTCCATAGAGAGTGATTTAATGGCTTCACCACCAAATTCTACAGCATGTCCAGTTCCACCATTAGTTCCAATTTTTCCAATAATAAAAAGGATAAGATCTTTAGCGGTTATATTCTCAGAAAGAGTCCCATTAATTGATACCAGCATATTTTTCATTTTTTTCTGAATAAGGCATTGGGTAGCAAGTACATGCTCTACTTCAGAAGTTCCAATACCAAAAGCAAGAGTGCCGAAAGCACCATGAGTAGAGGTATGTGAGTCTCCACAAACAATAGTCATTCCTGGAAGGGTAGCACCTTGTTCAGGTCCAATTACATGGACTATTCCTTGACGGGGATCATCCATGCCAAATTTAGTAATTCCAAAATCATTGCAATTATCATCAAGGGTTTTTATTTGTAATTCAGAAAAAGCATCAGATGTCTGATCTTTTATTGTTGGCACATTGTGATCCGCAACAGCCAAATTAGCAGTCTTTCTCCAAACATCTTTTGAAGCCATTCTAAGACCGGAAAAAGCTTGTGGAGATGTCACCTCATGAAGAAGATGGCGATCAATGTAAATTAAACAAGTACCGTCATCGTTTTCATGAACAACGTGACTATCCCAGAGTTTATCATATAATGTTTTTTCAGACATAATTATGGAGTAGTTGCCATTTCAATAAATCCTTTTTTTTCGGTCATCATATATTGTTCTTCGAGAGCTTTCAGATATGCTTTTGCGCTAGCTTCAATAATATCAGTGGAAAATCCTTTTCCAACAAAAGAACGATCATCTTTTCGGACTCTTACAAGAACTTCACCTTGAGCCTGTCTGCCACCTGTAATGGAACGAACTTGATAAGATTCAATATGAGATTTAGTGCCAAGAGCTCTATCAATAGCATTGAAGCAAGCATCTACTGGGCCATCACCTGTAGCAGATTCTTCAAGAAGACGATTATCAGCTTTTAGTTGAATTGTAGCAGTAGGAATTGCACTTGTTCCTAAAGTTACATTTAGATATAATAGTTGATAGTGTTCATCTTTTTTCCTTGTTTCATCACCCATTAATACTCTCAAATCATCATCAAAGACTTCCTTCTTTTTGTCAGCTAACTGAACAAAATCTTTGTAAATACTATCTAATTGTTTTTTTGAAATTGAATAACCAAGTTGTTTTAACCTGGACTGAAGACCGTGTCTACCAGAATGTCGACCAAGTACAATTTTACTATCAGGTAAACCAACAGATTCAGGTGTCATAATCTCATAGGTTTCCTTCATTTTCAGAACTCCATCTTGATGGATTCCAGATTCATGAGCAAACGCATTATCACCAATAATTGCTTTATTTGGCTGAACTATCATTCCAGTAAAAGACGAGACCATAATGCTAGAATTATATATTTCTTCAGAGCGAATATCTGTATGAAATCCCCAATATTCACCTCGAACTTTTATAGCCATTACAATTTCTTCAAGTGCAGCATTACCAGCACGCTCTCCAATACCATTAATTGTACACTCTACTTGTCTTGCACCGTTATTAAGGGCTGACAATGAATTTGCAACTGCGAGCCCAAGATCATCATGGCAGTGAGCACTAATTATTGCATCATCAATATTGGACACACGTTTTTTTATTTCGGAGATCTTTTCTCCAAATTCTTGTGGCATAGTATAGCCAGTGGTATCAGGAATGTTAATAGTCGTTGCTCCAGCCTCAATTGCAGCTTCAATAATTTCACAAAGGAAAGAAATATCTGTTCGACCCGCATCTTCTGGTGAAAATTCGATGTCATTAGTAAATGTTTTCCCATAAGCTATTGCATCACAGGCCATTTTTAATATATTTCCCCGTTTTTCATTAATAGAAGCACCATATCTCGAGTCTCCGAACTTTCCTTGCAAATGGACATCTGAGGTTCCGAGGAAGGTATGGATTCTAAAATTTTCAGCGCCTTTGACAGCATCATAAGCAGCTTTAATATCGGTTTCCATAGCCCGTGCCAGACTGGCAACAGTTATACCTACTTCTCCAGCTACTCTTTCAACGGCCTCAAATTGAACTGAAGAGGATACCGGGAAACCTGCTTCAATAATGTCAACATTCAGTTTTTCCAACTGTCGGGCGATTTCTAATTTTTCATGGATGTTTAGTGATGCACCTGGAGATTGCTCACCATCGCGGAGAGTAGTGTCAAAAATAATAATCTTTTCACTCATCCATTCATCCTTTCAATTGAATTATCCATTGTTTTACCATCCATTTCAAATAATTCATTCATTGATTCAATTATTGCAGTTGTTATTTGATCAGTAGTTGAAGTATTTTCATTTCGCCGAGAGATATCAACTGTACGATAACCTCTAGAAAGGGCATCTTCTATAGATCTGCGAATTAGGTCCCCTGCTTTGGGAAGTTTAAATGAATAATTAAACATCATTCCAATGGAAGCAATCATGCCAATAGGATTAGCTACATCTTTACCAGCAATATCAGGAGCAGAGCCATGGACAGGTTCATATAAAGCATGCTTTTTCCCTAAGGATGCTGATGGAAGCATTCCTAAGCTTCCTGAAATTGTGGCTGCAATGTCACTCAGAATATCGCCAAACATATTCTGAGTAAGGATAACATCAAATTGACTTGGGTTGCTTACAAGTTGCATTGCTGCATTGTCAACATACATATCGGATAGATGAATATGTGAATAAGATGAAGAATGAATTTCATGAACAATTAATTTCCAAAAATGGGAACTGTCTAGAACATTTGCTTTATGCACAGAGGTTAGAATACTTTGCCGTTGTTCAGCCAATTGAAATGCTGCGTGTGCAATTCTTTCTATTTCTTCGCGTTTATACACTAGTGTATTCCAACCTTTTTCTTCGTTATATCCTTTTGGCAAACCGAAGTAAATACCACCAGTTAATTCTCTAACAATAATTAAATCAACGTCCCGGATAATTTCATCTCTTAAAGGAGATTCCTGTAATAGATATTTAGATACAGTTGCAGGTCTAAGATTTGAATAAAGAGCTAAGTCTTCCCGAAGTCGGAGAAGAGCTGTTTCTGGCTTTTCATCATGGGGGAGAGAGTCCCAATTGGGACCACCAACAGCTCCTAATAGTACAGCGTCTGCTTTATTACAGGCTTCAATAGTTTCACTTGTAATGGGTGTACCATGCTTGTCATACGAACATCCTCCGACAAGTTTGGTTTTAAGATTGAATGTCAAACCAAAAAGGCGTCCAATTTCATGAAGAATTTTCAATCCAGAATCCATTACTTCTGGACCAACCCCATCACCAGGTAAAACTACAAGACTATGCTGTGTATTACTTGTCTGCATTGGGTAGCCAAGTCATCATCTTTCTTAGTTTCAGACCAACTTCTTCAATTAAATGTTTTTTTGTATCGTCTCGAAGTCTCTCCATTTCTGGTTGGCCATCAAGGTTTTCTTTAATCCATTCATTAGCGAAACTTCCATTTTGAACTTCTAGAAGAATTTTTTTCATCTCTTTTCTTGTCTCTTCTGTAATAATTCTTGAGCCCCGTGTCATTCCACCATATTCAGCGGTATCACTAACAGAGTAGTTCATTCTTTGTAATCCACCTTCATAATAAAGGTCAACAATTAGTTTGAGTTCATGGAGACATTCAAAGTATGCCAACTCAGCTGGATAACCAGCTTCAACTAGAGTTTCAAAACCAACCTTTATAAGTTCAGCCGAACCTCCACATAATACAGCTTGTTCACCAAATAGATCCGTTTCAGTTTCATCTTTGAAATTAGTTTCAATAGCACCAGCACGGGTACATCCAATACCTTTTGCCCAAGCCAATGCCAGATCTTTAGTATTTCCTGAGGGATCATTATGAATAGCAATAAGACATGGAACACCACTATTATTTGTGAAGGATCTTCTAACAAGATGACCTGGACTCTTAGGGGCTATCATCATAACATTAATAGAATCTAAGGGTTTAATTTGTTCATAATGAATATTGAAACCGTGTGCAAATGCAAGAGTGTCACCTGATTTTAGGAAGGGTGCAATTTCATTTTCATAAACTGTTTTTTGGTTTTGATCTGGAACAAGCATCATTACTACATCAGACCAAGAAGCAGCATCAGATACTGACATTACTTCCAGACCTTCTGCTTCCGCTTTTGGTTTTGAAGAACTAGATCCCCGAAGACCAATACGAACATTTAAATTGCTATCTTTCAAATTTAAAGCATGTGCATGGCCTTGACTCCCATATCCAATAACAGCAATTTTTTTATTTGCTAAATGAGATAGGTCAGCATCTTTTTCGTAGAAAACATTTACCATTTTTACTCCATTTTTAATAACTACTTATTTTCCCCAATATCTAAAACTGTAGCCATGACATAACTTACATTGTTTTAATTATGTCGAGATATAGCAACACTTCCGGACCTTACAAATTCAACATCATCAAATTTGCCCAGGTCAAATAGAAGCTTATCTATTTCTTTAGATGTTCCCATTGCTTCAACAATAAATGAGGAACCTTTATCTTCCAAAATACTCACGTTTTTATTTTCAGTAAGCTTTCTAATATCCTTTTCGTTTACAGACGGCAAAGAAAACTTTACCAGAAGATTCTCTCTAATAATATGTGAATCTCCATAAACACTCTGTACTTCAATGACATCAACAAGATTTTTTAAGGTTTGCGCATAAATTTCTTTTCGATCATCTGGTATATCATTGGCAACAATTGTTACTCTGCTAACATTTGGTTGTTCACAAGGTGCTACAGCTAGACTCTCAATATTAATGTTTCTCCTACGAAACTGGTTTACTATACGATTAAGTGCGCCAGGAGTATCTTCAACAATTACAACATATGTCTGTTTCATTTTTACTAGTTTTCCTCAGTTGCCTTTATTGATTTTTTCTTTACATCATTATTGGGTCTTCTTATCATCTCATGAAGATTCGCTCCTGCTGGAACCATGGGATAGACCATGTCATGTTGGTCTACAACAAATTCAATTAAACCACAATTTTTTGATGAACGAACTTCTTGTATTGTTTTTTTAGCTTCATCTTCAGTAAAAACCCTGTGACCGCGAATGCGGTATGCCTCAGCTAGCTTGACGTAGTCAGGACTATAAATAGGTGTTTCTGAATAGCGTTCATCATAAAATAGCTCTTGCCATTGTCTTACCATTCCAAGATAACCGTTATTTATTATTGCAATATTAATATTGACTGATTCCTGTACTATGGTGGCGAGTTCCATAAGAGTCATTTGAATTCCACCATCACCTACAACAACCCAAATTTCTTTGTCTTTAACACTAAAACTGGCACCGATTGCAGCGGGTAGAGCAAAGCCCATTGTTCCAAGCCCTCCTGAAGTTATGAGGGTTCTAGGCTCGTTATGGGCATAGTATTGTGCCTCTAGCATCTGATGTTGCCCAACATCAGAAACAATTACAGCATTCCCTTCAGTTCCCTCCCATATTGATCGAATAGCATGGGCTGCCATAAAAACATTAGACCGTTGATTTAATATCTCAACTTCATCAACTTCAGATTGCCATTTTTTAATTTCATTTAGCCATTTATTCCGGTCTTTATTAATTACTTCTGGAATTAGTTTAAGAAGAACAGTAGAAAGATCACCATGGATTGCTGCATCTACATTTACATTCTTATTTAATTCAGCTTTATCTATATCAATATGGATCTTTTTAGAGTTTGGTGAATAAGTTTTCAAATTTCCTGTTACTCTATCATCAAAACGCATTCCGCAAGCGATTAATAAATCAGCATCTTGAATCGCGTTATTGGCATGAGCATTCCCATGCATTCCCATCATTCCCATATTTAAAGGGTGATTACTAGGAAAACTACCAATTCCAAGCAACGTTGTAGAGACAGGAATTGTACCACTTTCAGCTAGTTTTTTTACTTGGGAAGTTGCTTCAGAAAGTAGGATTCCATGTCCAGCTAAAATGACAGGCTTTTCTGAGTTATTAATTAATGTTATTGCTTTTGATAATTCTCCATCGATGTTTTCATAATTTGGTATATTAATACTTACAGTTCTTGAAGCAGCCTTAGGATAATTATAGATAGTCTTTGCATTTTGAACATCTTTTGTAATATCAATTACTACTGGACCTGGACGACCTGTTCTAGCAATCTCAAAAGCATCAAAAATAGTTTTAGAAAGTTCATTAATATCAGTTACGAGGTAATTGTGCTTTGTTATAGGAAGAGTAATACCAGTAACATCAACTTCTTGAAAAGCATCGGTTCCTATTACTGATTTAGGTACCTGCCCCGTTATACATATAATGGGTGAAGAGTCCAACATAGCTGTTGCAAGACCCGTAACCATATTAGTTGCTCCTGGACCAGAAGTCGCCATTGCAACTCCAACTTTACCGCTAGCTCTTGAATAACCATCTGCCATATGCGTAGCACCTTGTTCGTGTCGAACTAATACGTGATGAATCTTTCCCTCGTACTTGGTAAGGGCATCATAAGCAGGCAAAATTGCTCCACCTGGGTAGCCAAAGACAACATCTACACCTTCCTCAATCAAACTTTCCCATATAATTTCTGCACCAGTTAGTTCTCTTTTTTCTTTCATAATTTGATTTCCTTACCTGTTTTCAATACAGCACCTGTATTAGCCGAAGTCACTAATGCCGAATAACGGCCTAAATACCCATTTTCTATACGAGGTTTAAATTTGGGCAATTTTTCTAATCTAGCTGATAATTCAGAATCAGAAAGATCAACAGAAATGGATTTATTTGGAATATCTATGGTAATTGAATCACCATCTATTAGAGCACCTATTGGGCCACCTTCTGCAGCTTCAGGAGAGATATGACCTACGCAAGCTCCACGAGTTGCACCGGAAAAACGTCCATCGGTAATTAGAGCAACTTTATCACCAAGCCCAAGCCCCATAATTGTACTTGTCGGAGCAAGCATTTCAGGCATTCCAGGACCGCCTTTAGGACCTTCATATCTTATTACTACAACGTCACCAGGTTGTACCTGACCATCTAGTATTCCCTTAAGCGCATCGTCTTGCGAATTATAAATACGAGCATTTCCAGTAAAAGTCATTACTGATGGGTCGACCGCGGCTGTTTTTACTATAGATCCATTTGGCGCAAGATTCCCGAATAAAACTGAAAGACTTCCAGTCGGGGAATAGGGGTTTTCAACTGATCGGATTACGTTTCGATTAGATACTTTAGCACTTGAAATATTTTCTCCTAATGTGACTCCCGTAACAGTTGGCCTGGAAAGATCAAGAACGTCAAGTTTAGAAAGTTCATTAAGTATAGCTGAAACACCGCCAGCTTCATCAACATCTTCCATATGAACATCTTTGGTTGCTGGACTAACCTTGCACAAATATGGAACCCTTTCAGCTAATTCATTTAATTCTTCTAAGTCAAAAAATATTCCAGCTTCTCTTGCGATAGCAAGAGTGTGGAGAACAGTATTTGTACTGCCGCCCATTGTCATATCGAGACTGAAAGCATTTAAAAGGGATGAACGATTTAAAATATCTCTAGGTTTAAGATCATTTTCAATTAGTTCTACGATTGTTTTACCAGCAAGTTTTACCAATTCCTTACGTCGATTGTCAATTGCCAGAATTGACCCATTCCCAGGAAGAGCAAGACCCAAGGCTTCAGCTAAACAGTTCATGGAATTTGCGGTAAACATACCAGAGCAAGAGCCACATGTAGGGCAACTTAGAAGTTCAAGTTTTTTAAGCTCCTCGTCATTAATAGAGCCAGCCTGATGCTTACCTACGCCTTCAAAGACAGAAACTAAATCGACTCTCTCACCAGTTTCAATCCGGCCAGCTTTCATTGGCCCTCCAGATACGAAAATTGCTGGAATATTTAATCGAACCATAGCCATAAGCATTCCAGGAACAATTTTATCACAATTGGCAATACAAACGATACCATCTAATCGATGAGCTTCTACCACAGTTTCAACACTGTCAGCAATTAGTTCACGACTTGGAAGAGAGAATCGCATCCCAATATGGCCCATTGCGATACCGTCATCTACTCCTATGGTGTTAAATTCAAAAGGAACTCCACCTGCTGCCCGAACCGATTCTTTTGCTGACTTACCTAAGTCTTGGAGATGAACATGACCTGGTATTAGATCAATGTAAGAATTGGCTACACCTATGAAAGGTTTCTGGAAGTCTTTTTCTTCTTGAATTACTCCAGTAGCACGCAGCAAACTCCGGTGTGGTGCATGTTCAAACCCAAGCTTTATTTTATCAGATCTCATAATAATTCATTCCATTCAATGTCAAATTCATCATACCGCCAAGCTTTTGAACCAACATATCAAGGATCAGGTTAGAAAGGTAGGTTGTGGAGTGTGTGACCTCCGCCGTCCTTTCACCTGGGCCTTTTATTCTGTTGGCTAGGCTACTTAGGACGGAAGCCCAATAAGAATAATCACCAGAAGAAGGTTAAGAATAGACGAAAGTACTAGTCTCTGACTAATGACTTTACTTCCAGATAAAGTAACTATTTTTATTATTCTATTCATTTCTAACTTCTTCAATGTAATTAACTACGCCAACTTTAGCTATTAATCCTCTTCGATGTCAAGTCTTTTCTTGGAAGAAAATACTGATGTATTGAGATTAAACTTTTGCAACAAAAGGCGGATTTAGTTGAGGATTTTCTGATTTGTAGTCTGAGATAAGAATTCGCCTATAATACTCAAATTTTTGATTAGTGCCGTGCCAATTTTCAAACCGCTGTAAAATTTGTACAGAGCCATTGAATCGTTGGGAAATTCCCTCTCGAACATGTCCAGTCACGAACTTAAATCCTTTCTTTTTAGCCCAATTTATATAGACTCTTTTGAGGGTTTTAGCATATCCATTACCTTTGTATTTTTTAAAGACAACAAAGGCGTAAGTATAAAGAGTATTATTTTCTCCTAAGTTGCTATCGCATTGGAATGAAGGATCATTTATAAAGTATTCTAGTGGCACACCTATTATATAGCCAATTATAATTTTACTCTTTCTTGCAACAAAAGGTAGGGTATTAGGATAATTAAAATATTTTTTGACACTTTTTTGAGTTAGCCTAACATCTTCATTGAACTCTTCAACAAGATGATCTGAAATCAAAATAAGTTGAGAAATGTCTTTTTTCCCAACATGCTCAATTAATTCAATTTGAAAGTTTAGTGATGAAGAGGCTATAATTCGTGAATGGGTTTCTTGATCAATTTCTAAAGAAAGTTGTTTGGGGGGTTTTTTTGAAAGATGATTCAATTGTAATTATGTTGTTTCTTTAAAATAAGGCATTGCTTTTTATGACAGTAAGATATTTTCACATTTTAACAAAAAAGAACTCTCATTGCTTAGCGTTATCACATCGCTGTAAGTTAATACATTGAAATTATTCCATGATAGATTAAAGGAAGCGATCTCAACCTTTGATTCTAGGCTTTGCGTTGGTTTAGATATTGATGCTGATCGCATTCCTAAAGATTCTGCACCATCATTGTCTGAGTTAATAACATTTACTAGGTCAATAATTGAATCTACTATTGATCATGTTTGTGCATTTAAGCTAAACTTAGCTTTTTATGAATATTATGGTTCTAAAGGATTCTCATGGCTTGAGGACACATTAGATTTTATTAATGGTCGACGCTTAGTAATAGGCGATGGTAAACGAGGTGATATTGGTAATACCGGTGAAAAGTATGCATCTTCAATGTTTGATCATTTTGGATTCGATGCTGTTACACTATCACCATATATGGGACAAGATTCAATTGAGCCATTTTTAGATCGAACTGATCGAGGAGCATTTATTCTATGTCTAACTTCAAACCCTGGTTCTAGAGATATTCAACTATCAAAAGTTTCTGGAATAGCCGTTTACAAAAGGGTCATTTCAATGGTAAAGGACCTAAATGAAAATGATAATTGTGGGTTGGTAGTTGGAGCAACTAAACCTGAACAAATAGCCGATATTCGCCTTGAAGCTGGGGATATCCCTTTCCTGATTCCAGGTATTGGAGCACAAGGAGGAGATCTAGAAGCAAGTGTATCATCTGGAAATACTAATGGTATTGCATTAATAAATGTTTCAAGAGGTATCCTTTATTCAAAAGACCCAGCCGTAGCAGCTATTGATTATAAGTCAAAGATAAATTTAGTTCTCAAAAATTTAGTGAGGACCTGACAAATGGAATTAAATTCAATTATGGAAGAATGTGGTGCGATTTTAAGAGGACATTTCCAACTAACTTCCGGCCGGCATAGTGAGATTTATCTTGAAAAATTCCGTCTTCTTGAAAACCCTGAAATTGTAGATAAAATTGGTAAAGAAATTGCTAGAGAAATAAAAGGAATTGAAGTAGATGTGGTATTAGGTGCAGCCATAGGTGGTATCCTTATTAGTCATGTGGCAGCAAAAGTATTAAGAGTGAAGAGTATTTTTGCTGAAAGAGTAGATGGAGAACTAAAATTACGTCGTGGTTTCACACTTAATGCAGGAGAAAAGGTACTTGTAGTTGAAGATATAGTTACTACAGGAGGGTCAGTAGAGGAACTTCTTAAAATTGTAATTAACTTCCGTGCTGAGGTTGCTTCTGTAGTTTGTCTTGCTGATCGGACAGAAAATGGGATTAATTTTGGTCCAAAAACTAAATGCCTTATTAGATTCCCAGCCATATCGTGGGAAAAGAACAAATGTCCTCTATGCAAAAAAAATGAACCATTAACATCAAGAGGTAGAACAGGAAAATGATAAAAATAAAAAGTATATTCCCTTTTTTTATCTTAACATATTTTATGCTCGTGATTTCATGCAACCAAAAGCCTGAGGAATATGCTGTCATCATCACGGAAAAAGGTAAAATTTTTCTTCGTTTTTTTCCTGAGGTCGCACCAAAGCATGTAGAAAGTTTTAAAATTTTAGCAAGAGAAGGTTTATATAACGGCACCTCTTTTCACAGAGTTATATCGGACTTTGTGATACAAGGTGGAGATCCTAACTCACGAGACGGTGATAGTTTTAATGATGGACAGGGTGGAAGAGCGGGAAAATATTTTGGTGTAGGAGAAAAAAAGATTCCTGAAACATGGATGATTCCTGCAGAATTTAATGATATGAAACATAAAAAAGGAACACTGTCAATGGCACGGGCGAAGGAAAATGATTCCGCAGGGAGTCAATTTTTTATCTGCTTGGATAGACTCCCATCATTAGATGGAAAGTACACAATTTTTGGTGAAGTGATAAATGGCATAGATGTAGTAGAAAAAATTGGTGATGCATATACTCCTCGAAAACGGAATCCATACTATGATAGACCAGATGGAGATAATCCAAGACCTGGTATTTTCATGGATATTGAAATAGGAGTAGCTAAAGAGCTCGGATTGGATTTATCAAAAACCAAAAAATAATTTTTCGTTTGGAACAATTTTATTTATTAATATGTAAACTTAATAGCTTAAGATTGTGATAATAAATGAATATTAAAAAAATAATTACGGTTGCTCTTGTTTTGATAAGTTTATTGATAGCTGGCATCATTGTTTTTGAACAAGATGCTTCAGCTAAATCAAACCAACCTTTACAAAGTTCGTCTAATGTAAGTAGTGAAAATTCGACTACATTAAAAGCTCCAGATTTTACTCTGACGGATATTGAGGGAAATAATGTTTCTTTGTCTGACTATAAGGGAAACGTTATAATAATAAATTTTTGGGCTACTTGGTGCGGTCCGTGCAAGTTTGAAATTCCTGACTTGATAGATCTCTACAAAAAATATGATGGAGACGTTGTTGTATTAGGTATATCTCTCGATTATGATGGTCCAACTGTAGTTCCGCCTTTTGCGAATCAATATGGAATAAATTATCCTGTTCTATATGGTGATAGTAACATTGCTGGGGCTTATGGAAATGTTACTGGTATACCAACGACTTTTATAATTGATAGAGATTTAAATCTTTATCGTAGGTATGTTGGTTATCGTCCTGTAGAGGTATTTGAAAAAGATATAAATGATTTGATATAAGTTTACTTTTAAAGTATTTATAATTTTTTTATTAGTTATTTTGAATTAAGCAATTTATCCAAAATGACGAAATTGTCTCTAATAAAAATGGAGATTAAGAGAAATTAGAAATTATAGTTCCATAATAATTATTTCCTTTCTAATTCTTGGATGTAATCCTAACAATAATAACAATCCAATAGTAAAAGCTTATGTCACCTTGCAAGGGATTGACAAAGTTGCCTTAATCGATGTTATAGCAAGAAAGGTAATAAAAACAATAGATGTTGACTTCGTTGATACGGGAGATAGACCTCATTATGTTGTTATAGATAAACTAAATGGTTTTTGGTATGTAACTCTTATTTCATCCGGTTATGTGTTAAAGTTTGATCTCGAAACTGATGAATTTATTGATTCACTTCGTGTAGGAAATATGCCAGCACTTATGGCTTTGGATGAACCAAACCAAATTCTATATATATCTCGTTTTATGCCAATGCCAACCATGGGTATGGATGGATCAAATTCAACTACTATTGATGTAATTGATGCCTCAAATATGAAGTTCATCGGTAAAATTAATGTAGGTGCACGTTCACCTCATGGTATAGCATTAAGCTCAGATGAAAAAAAACTATGGGTAGCCAGCAATGAGGCATCCCATTTTTTTGAAATTGAGATTTCTCGTTTTCAAGAAGAGAATTATCAACCAAAAAGCTTTAAGATTGGACCAGATGTTCCTGATAGTTACAATATCAATGATATGATTTATAATGCCTTAGAGCTAGAATTAAATGAAGAAGATTCAAAACTTTTTATTACCTGCTCTGGCAGTAATGAAGTCCGAATCTTTGATACATCTAATGGTGAAATAATCTCTAGCTTTTCAATTAATAAACAGCCTTGGCATCTTGCGTTGAGTAATGACAATGAAAATTTATTTACAACTAATAGAGGTGGAATGAGTGTTAGTAAAATAAATTTTAAGACTGAAACTGTTTTTGATCTCTCTGATAGTTTGATGCAAATGCCACATGGCTGTGTTCTTACACCTGATGAAAGTGAGCTTATAATTAGTGCATCAGGTGGAAATCGCATATTAGTTGTAGATACTAAATCTATGAAGATTATAGATATAATCAATTTTGAGACACCAATGTCAATGCCTACTGGTATCGCAATATTCGAAGAAAATTAAAATAATATTGTGTATCAGAACTCTATTTTATTTTATTTTTGTATTTTATTAGTATTTGGATGTGAGCATAGTCAGGATTTAGTAAAATTTGATTCTAGAGATCTTTTGATAAAAACTTCATTTACTGTAGCTGATTTTGAGCCATCTAGTGAATGTGAGTCTTGTCATCCTACACATTATAAAGAATGGTCAGGCTCAATGCATGCATATGCTTTCACTGATCCAGTTTGGTTCAAGCAACATAGCAAAGAGCAGGAGCATTTTAATTCTAAGGATAAGGAACTTGGGCAGTTTTGTATTATGTGCCATAGTCCAGTAGGGTTTCTTACGGGAGCAATTGAGGATCCTTACACATTTGATATCTCTCAAAAAGAGAGTCTCGCTCCGCAAGTTAAAGAAGGTATTAGTTGCTCGTTTTGTCATGCTACCACCCATCTTTCACCTTCTACAAATGTTGATTTTTCAAATAACATTAATGAAGGAATACAATTCTTTTTAAATCCCGGTGATGTTAAGTATGGATCTATAAAGGATCCATTGCCAAATAACTTTCATGAATCCGAGTTTCACCCAGGCTATGACAAATCAGAATTCTGTAGGGCATGTCATAATTTGACTATATCAGGAAAAGATGCTGAAATGACTTTCGACGAATGGTCTCAAACTTCATTCGAAGCAATGGGTATTGAATGCCAATCATGTCATATGGAGAGTTACTCAGGCTATGCTGTTGATACAAAGCTCTTTCCAAATGCACCTTATAGAAAAAATCTTCATAGGCATAATTTTATAGGAATTGACCATGCATTGACACCTTTTCCAGAAGAGGAAAGTCAGTTAAAATCTATTAATGATTTGTTAGAGTCAGCGGCTGAATTAAACTTTTCTGAAATTCTACCCGATTACATTTTATCGGGTGAAATTTTCAATTTAGGTATAATTGTAACTAATACTTCAGGTCATAATTTGCCAACAGGAACTACTTTCTCAAGGCAAATCTGGTTGGAGTTAAACGTATTGGCTGATTTAGATACTATCTATAGGAGTGGCCATTTAGACTCCAATGGTGATCTTTATGATTTTTATATTGATCCTCAGCGATTGGAGGATCCTGACCTCACCATTTTTCGTACTGTTCTATATGATGCTAATGGAGATTCAGGACTTCGGCATGTCTCAGTTGAACGCATGGTAAAAAAATCTGATACTACTTTACCTGTGCAAGGTTCGATTATAGCCAATTTTAAATTTACTATTCCAGAAAATACTGAAAACTTAATAATTAAGGTTCGATTGAGATTTAGATCATTACCACCATTTTTTGTTCGCGAATTTGGTTTAGCTGAAGAGGAAAAAAAACTCAATATTTTTAATGGTGATTCATTAAGTGCTGTTATTCCAGTTAGGACTTTATAATGAAGCTATATTTGAAAATATTTGTCATCCTTTGTTTTCAAACATTATATGGTCAAGAAGCAATCCCTTCAGATTATAATGCTTCCATTGTTATTAATAAGGACACACTTTCTAATCCATTCTCTGGAGGGTTTAATCGTCCTTTAGTTCAGTTTATTTATTGGGACAGCGATAGTTTATTGGACTTATTTATATCTGATGGAGATTTGAACATTCAATACTATGAACAAGATGTTTTTAACCATGAATTATTTATACTGAGGACTCGAACTTTTAGTGATTTACTTATTGGATTATGGTATCGATTTGTAGACTATGATTCTGATGGTGATCAAGATCTCATACATGCTGGAATTTCTCCTGTTGGTGAAGGTGTATTTCCTCTTTTCGTTTATGAAAATATTAATGGAAAGCTCAAGTTTAGAACTGATAAACTTGTTGATTATGAAGGAAAACCGTTGGCCGTTAATTCAGTAGTTATTCCAACTTTTGCAGATTTAGATGATGATGGTCTAGAAGATTTATTTTTTGGAACCATAGCTGGAACAGTTACTAAATACAAAAATCTTGGTCTTAGGGATAATCTTCCATTGTTTCAGTTTGAAACAAATACATTTGAGAATATTATGATTGTTTGGACACCGGCCAGAGGCGAGAGGCATGGTGCTAATGCCATTGAATTTTTTGATATTGATTCTGATGGTGATCAAGATCTTTTTTGGGGGGATATTTATCAACCGAGCTTATTTTTTCTTGAAAATATTGGAACTTCTACAAAACCGACTATCCTTGATACGCTCATGACTTTTCAATATCCTTTAATTGACCCAATTCAGACAGCTGGCTTTAATGTTGCGAGATTTGCTGATTTAGATCATGATGGGGATAGTGAATTATTTGCTACTGTTCAATCAGGTATTTTTGGAACAGAAATGATAGACAACTTTCTTTATTTTAATAATATTGGAAGTGCAAAAGCGCCAAAATTTCAACATAAGACTAATAGATTCCTAGGAGGATTGGATTTAGGATCAGCTAGTGCTCCAGTATTTGCTGATATAGATTCTGATGGTGATGAAGATTTATTTGTTGGAAATGAATTCAATGAAAGGTTGCCCGGATTAAGAGGAACTATATTTTTTTTTAGAAATACGGGTGGCTCTGATTCAACATTATTTATTCTAGAAGATTCTACCTTTTTCCCCGAACTAACTGGTAATAATTTGGTCCCAGCTTTTGGAGATCTGGATCAAGATGGGGATTTAGACGCAATTGTCGGAGATTGGAATGGTAGGTTGTATAAGTATACTAATTACGGTACTACTTCGTTATTTAATTTTAAATATGAGGGTGAATTTTTTGATTTAGATATAGGTGGACTAGCCCATCCTACATTGGGAGATCTAGATCTAGATGGAGATGTTGATTTATTAGTTGGTAACAATTTGGGGAAAATATATTATTGGGAGAATATAGGAAGCCTTAATGTTCCTGAGTTTAGTCTAGAACCTGTAGATTTATTTAAAGGAAAACAAATTGGTCTTAAGACCGCCCCAATAATGTTTGATATAAATGAGGATGGAAAAAAAGAATTAGTAATCGGAACAGATGGAGGAGAACTATTTGCAGCTTTTGAAACAGAAGGAGTTTGGGACTTTAAAGAATTTGATTATATGCCTTATGCGGGTTCAAAGATTGTCCCAGCTTTAGACGATTTGGATCAAGATGGAAAAATTGAAATTGTGATTGGATCATTAAATGGAGGACTTGAAATTTTTCAATTGGAACGTCCCTTAGCTGTAAAAAACTTAGTAAGTCATGATAATAAAGATCAGATCCTTATGGCTTTCCCAAATCCATTTAATAGTCATTTAAATATTTCATTTAAACTTTACTCAAATAGTAATGTTGGCATCTCATTATTTGATTTGTTGGGTCGTAATGTTGAAACGATTTTAGATGATAATTTTGATGAAGGTTATTATACTTTAAAGATACAACCCGAGGACATTCCATCAGGAGTTTACATAATTAAAGCAAAACTTGTTTCATCAGAAGAATCAAAATTTTTATTAAAAAAAATCATGTATATGAAGTAAATAAATGAAACTTTTTTTATTTTAATCAATTAAATCTATATAATATTAGATTGGAAGGTATAAAAGTCAATGATGAATAAAATACGGTTATTAATTTTTCTATTTCTTAGTATTAATCTTAATTCTCAATCCGCAAAATCTTTTAGTGAAACTTTTTCTGAAGTTGCAAAAAACGTCAATCCAGCTGTAGTAACCATAACAAGTGAAAAAGTTCAAAAGGAACAGTACAGAAATCCTTTCGAAGAATTTTTTGGAGATGAATATTTTCGTTATTATGCACCTGAACGTGAAAGACGAAGTCAGGCTCTTGGATCTGGAGTAATTGTTGATGCTTCCAAGGGTTTTATTATTACAAATAATCATGTTATTCAGGATGCCGATGAAATTTCTATTATTTTAATTGATGAGCGGGAATTTGAGGCTGAAGTTATAGGTGCCGACCCAAAGAGTGATATTGCTATTCTTAAGATTGAAGCAGAAAATTTATCAGCTGTAGGTCTTGGAGATTCGGATAATCTTGATGTAGGGGAATGGGTTTTAGCAATTGGAAGTCCATTCTCTGCAAACCTTAGTCATACTGTAACAGCTGGTATAGTAAGTGCAAAAGGCCGAAGTAGTGTAATTGGGGGTGTTGATTACCAGGATTTTATCCAGACTGATGCCGCTATCAATCCAGGAAATAGTGGGGGAGCCTTGGTGAATCTAGATGGGGAACTTGTGGGAATAAATACAGCTATTGCAACTGGTGGATATATGCGTAGCAATGCTGGTGTAGGATTTGCTATTCCATCTAATCTAGCCAATAATATAATGAAAGATCTTATCTCTGAAGGACGAGTGATTAGAGCATGGCTTGGGGTATTTATCCAAGATGTTAATGATGGAATAGCTAAAGCCCTTGACCTTCCTGACAGAAATGGGTCCGTAGTTACTGAAGTTGTAGGAGATAGCCCAGCGGATAAGGCGGGGTTCAAGGTAGAAGATGTAATTATAGAATTTGCTGGGACTAAGGTCCGAGATTCTTCTCATTTAAAAAATCTTGTATCTTCTTCTCAACCAGATACAAAAGAGCCAGTTCGGATCATCCGAAGAGGTCGAGAGAGAACTCTAAGAGTCAATCTTGTTGAGTTGCCCCAAGAGGATGTTATTTTTGCTTCAAAATCACCACCTGCATATTCTTTAGGAATGCGTGTAGAAGATCTAGATGAATCAACATTGCGTCAATTCAGGTTAAGTGAAGATGAAGTTGGTGTTGTTGTGATTGAAGTTGAGCCGTCAAGTGTTGCTTCCCGCTCGGGAATTCAACCTGGCGATATAATAAAACGTGTAGGTGATAATGATATTGATTCAGCCCGTGAGTTGAGAAATATTATTTCGAAATTAGATGATGAAGATTCTATACTATTGCTAATTAAACGACGAGGAAGTTCAATCTTTTTACCATTAGAGCAATAAAATAACTAATCTCTTGACAATTATAATTATCGCATTGGTAAGATAGTTTTAATTATCTTTTTCTATACTAGAGAAAAATAAAAGTAGATTGAATCATTTTGATTTAGGCCACTAAAAAGCTAATTTTTAGGCTGTAATATGATCAATACTAAAACTTAAATGAGCAAATTGTTTAATGTCTCAAGTATTATTTTATTCTAATGAGGATAATTAATTTTCTTAATTCAAGCCCTCCTCGTATTATTAGCCTTTCAGGAGGGGTCTTTTATAAAAAAGATAATTTATCAATTTATTTTTCTCTAGGACTATCTATAATTCTGAGTTTGAAACTTAGGCTAATCTTGGGAATTTTACCCAAAACTTGATTCATGCTTAACAAAGTTAATCCTAAAGTCGATTTTGTAAAATTAGAGCATGAAATCCTAAAGTTCTGGAAAGATGCGAATATTTTCAATAAAAGAACTCTCTTGAATGAAGGCAATAAGAAATGGTCCTTCATTGATGGGCCGATTACTGCTAATAATCCCATGGGAGTTCATCATGCTTGGGGAAGAACATATAAAGACCTTTTTCTTCGCTATAAATCAATGCAAGGCTATGATTTGCGCTATCAGAATGGTTTTGATTGCCAAGGTTTGTGGGTTGAGGTAGAAGTCGAAAAAGAAATGGGATTTAAAAGTAAAAAAGATATAGAGGAATATGGAATCGATACATTTGTAAATAAATGTAAGGAAAGAGTTTTACGTTATTCTTCTATTCAAACTCAGCAATCAATGCGCCTCGGATATTGGATGGATTGGAATGACCTTGATCAATTAGAAAAATTGGCCGATTTAATTGCTAGTGATCCTCGAAAAAAAATCACCATTCAGGGAAATAATGGCCCTATAACTGATTCAGTTGAAGGAATAGTTGGACGTCTTGGTATGCCCGAGATTGGAGGGAGTTATTTTACTTTTTCAAATGAAAATAATTATATGATATGGAGAGCGATTAAAAACTGTCATGAAAACGGTTGGTTATACAGAGGAGCTGATAGTATGCCATGGTGTCCTCGCTGTTCAACTGGTATAAGCCAGCATGAAATAGTAACAGATGGTTATGAAGAAATCACTCATAGAAGTGTTTATGTAAAACTCCCTTTGAGAAATCATAGAGGTGAATCACTTCTCATTTGGACTACAACACCTTGGACACTTACAAGCAATGTTGCCGCAGCTGTAGGTCCTAATCTAGACTATGTAAAAGTCCGGATAACTGATACAGATGAAGTCCTTATCCTTTCCAAAAGTACCACAAATGTTCTGAAAGCTGAATTTACAGTAGAGAAAGAGTTTAAAGGTTCTGAAATGATTGGTTGGGAGTATGATGGTCCTTTTGATGAGCTACCAGCTCAGAAAAATTCAGGTGGATGGACAGAATTAAATGAAATAATAAAAAATATAGATGTTAGTGCTAGAGAAGCTCATAAGGTTATCCCTTGGGATGAGGTAACTGAAGATGAGGGTACGGGCATTGTGCATATTGCTCCTGGAGCAGGTGCTGAAGATTTTAACCTAGGTAAGGAATTCAATCTTCCAGTTATAGCTCCTCTTGATGAAGAGGGAAAATTTACAGAAGGATTTCATTGGTTGACAGGTATGCAAGTTTCCAAAGTTACAAAGCCAATTTTCCAAAATCTTAAGGAAAAAGAGATCCTTTTTAGGATTGAAAATTACACTCACAGATATCCCACTTGCTGGAGATGTAAGACTGAACTTGTCTTTAGATTAGTTGATGAATGGTTTATTAGTATGGAAGAGCTTCGTCCGCATTTGATGGATATTACTCGCCAAATAAATTGGATCCCAAGCTTTGGATTAGAGCGAGAGCTTGATTGGCTTAAGAATATGGATGATTGGATGATTTCAAAGAAACGTTATTGGGGTTTGGCTTTACCTATTTGGGAATGTGACATTTGTGATAATTGGACGGTAATCGGTGACGATAAGGAATTAAAAAAACGATCTGTGTCTGGCTATAATTTTTTTGATGGACGAACTCCTCATCGTCCATGGATTGATAAGGTGAAGATTGATTGTGAAAAGTGTGGTAAAGAAATGAGTAGGGTTCCTGATGTTGGTAATCCTTGGTTAGATGCTGGGATAGTGACTTTCAGTACTCTGAGATATCGACAAGATCCAGATTACTGGGGAAAATGGTATCCTGCTGATTGGATTAGTGAGAGTTTCCCAGGGCAATTCCGAAACTGGTTTTATAGTATGCTTGTCATGGGTGCTATTATTGATAAAAGTCCTTCATTTAAGAGTAATTTTGGCTATGCTACTCTAATGGCTGAAGATGGTCGTGAAATGCATAAGAGCTGGGGTAATTCTATTGAATTTAATGAAGCGGCCGATAAGATGGGTGTTGACGTTATGCGTTGGATGTATTCGATTCAAAACCCCGAGCAAAACCTTTTATTTGGTTACGAAAAAGCTAAAGAAATTCGGAAACGTCTTATAACTATTTGGAACGTTTATTCCTTTTTTGTCACATATGCGCGACTTGATGAATTCGATCCTTCAATAAAGGTAAAAAAAGATCATTTTACTCAGCTTGATCGTTGGATTATTGCAAAAATGGATAAACTTATTTTCATGGCAACAGAATCCTATGATAGCTTTAGAGTAGATCGTTTCATGAAACGTGTTGATAAATTTTTAGATGATTTTTCAAATTGGTATGTTAGGCGTAATCGTCGTCGATTTTGGAAAAGCGAAAATGATGATGATAAAAATGCTGCATATTTGACTCTTTATACTGTTCTCAAAAAACTTATTTTAATTCTTTCCCCAGTTATTCCTTTTGCAACAGAGAAAATTTATCAGAATCTTGTTCGTGGTCTTGAGCCTAATGAACCGGATAGTATTCATTTAAATAGTTTCCCTAAAGTAGTTGCTGATGACATTGATGAAAAATTGATTAA
Source organism: Fidelibacterota bacterium (assembly GCA_045569115.1). GTDB lineage: Bacteria > Fidelibacterota > Marinisomatia > Marinisomatales > S15-B10 > S15-B10. The sequence goes on from JBJKZS010000047.1 coordinate 24,314, forward strand.
AGAAATGGACTCCGTAGTCAAGACTGTGGAAATGGGACGCCATGCGAGAAACAAAGCTTCTTTGAAAATTCGTCAGCCATTAAAAAAACTTCTATTTGCTACAGAAGATTCTGCTATGGCAGAAGCCATTTTTTCAAATAAAGACCAAATTTTGGATGAATTAAATATTAAGACTATTGAAAGAGTTTCATCTTATAGCGATTTGTTGATAAGAGAATTAAAACCAAATTATGCAACTATAGGCGAAAAATTTTCTAATCGTGTGAAAGATATTTCTTTAACAATAAAGAGTTTTTCTTATAAAGAATTTGAGGAGAAATTTGGATCATCTACTTCAATAACACTTTCTTGTAATGGGAAAAAATGTGAGTTAGAAAAAGAAGATTTTATTATAAGTGAACAATCAATAAAAGGTAAATCTTCAGTATCTCAAGGAGATTTAATTGTTAGTGTTACTACTGAACTTTCAAAAGATTTGATTCAGGAAGGATATATAAGAGAAATTGTACGTTCCTTGCAAAATATGAGAAAAGAAGCAGACTTTAATGTTGAAGATAGGATTAAAGTTTTTTGTCTTGCTGAGAATGATATGGGCGATATAATAAGAAAACATGAAGATTATTTTCGAGCTGAAGTTCTAGCGGTTGAATTGCACTTTGGTGAAATTAGTGGAGAGTTAACAAAGGAAATCTCCGTTGGAGAGGATACAATATCATTTGGTATTTCATGTGTTAAAGATTAATGATTGGAGATAAGAATGGTAACAAAAAAGAGACTAACAAAAAAACAACTATCTGAATACGAGAAAATTGTCATAAAAATGCGTGATAAGGCAATGGAAGATTCTGATGCCATAAAGGAAAACTCAATCAATGACAGTGGAAATATTGATAGTACAGCTACAGATTCAAATTATGCTTACCATATGGCAGATGTTGGTACAGATTCACATGAAAGAGAAAAATCATTCTTGTGGTATACTCGCGGTAGCAATTTTATTAGACATTTAGATGAAGCATTGGATAGGATCAAAGATGGTACCTTTGGTATTTGCAAGGGTTGCGGAGAATTAATCCCCCATGCTAGGTTAAAAGAAGTTCCTAATACTACTCAGTGTGTAAACTGCAAAAGCACAAATCAATAATCATTTTTTGAACCCAATTTTTTATTCCTTTTTGTCGGTAGTCGTAGATCAGATTACGAAGGCTATTACACGTAACACTATGAATCTCTACGATTCAATTTCAATTATTGGAAATTTTTTCCGCTTGACTTATGTGGAAAACCCAGGAATTGCTTTTGGAATTAATTTTGAAGGAGGTCCTATTATTTTTACAGTACTTGCATCTATTGCTACTGTTTTCGTTGCATGGTACTTATGGCAGTCAAAGGACTCTAGCTTATTTAATCAATTAGGTTTATCTCTTATACTTGGAGGTGCCATAGGCAATCTGCTTGATCGTTATATGTTTGGAAGGGTAGTGGATTTTTTCCATTTTACCTTTGGCCAGTATTCTTTCCCTGTTTTTAATATCGCTGATTCATGTGTTACAATCGGAATGGCTCTTTTCATTTATGCCTCGTACTTTCAAACTGATAAAGATCAGGCAAATTATGAGAACTCTTAGCTTATGTGCTGAACTATCTAAAATTCGTATAGATAAGTATTTAGCTGATGAGGTTGAGATTTTATCTCGATCAAAAATAAAAGATTTAATATTGTCCAAAGATATTCTTGTTGATGGGAATCAAGTAAAACCTAGTTTCATTCTTTCAGGGGGTGAAACCATTCAAATTATTATTCCGGATATCCAACCAATTGAATTGGAACCGCAATCCATTCCTTTGGATATATTATATGAAGACAAAGATATTATTCTGTTAAATAAGCCTGCAGGATTGGTTGTACATCCTGGTGCTGGGAACCCAAATGGAACACTAGTGAATGGTCTTATTTATCATTTCGCTGAGACATCATCTTCCAAGTCATTACGACCAGGTATAGTTCATCGTTTAGATAAAGATACTTCCGGAATAATGGTGATAGCAAAAAATGATTTAAGTCATTCAAAATTATCAAAACAATTCTCTTTAAGATCAGTTAAAAAAACTTATATTGCTCTTGTTTGGGGACTTCTAAGTAAACCACAGGGAATAATTAATTCTCCAATAATTCGTCATGCAAAAGATAGAACATTGTTTAGTATTGGAGAAAAAGGACGATCGTCAGAAACCTCTTATCGTTTAGTTGAACAATTTGAACATCTTGCTTTGGTTGAACTCTCCCCCAAAACTGGCCGGACCCACCAATTACGAGTACACCTTACATCCATAGGACATCCTATTTTTTCTGATAAAAGTTATGGCGGTGGGAAAAAAAGGATAAAAGGATTTGTTCCTGATATTTCACGAAAATATTCAAAACTTTGCCAATTATTATCTAGACAGGCCTTACATGCTATGACTCTTGAATTTGATCATCCGGTAACAGGAGAGAGGCAGTTTTTTCTAGCGCCTATGCCAGAAGACATTGGAAATATTATTAAATCCTTAGAGCCCGAATTTGTCTAATCGCATAGATAAATACAGGGAAGATTTTCTTGACTATTTGGAAAGAGAAAGAAATTATTCACTTCATACAATTAATTCATATAGAACGGATCTTTTGCAGTTCTGTCAATTTATTCAACATTTGCAAGTAGACAGTAAAGTTTTAATAAAAACTTCAAAAACTCTATCAAAAGAATCCTTCGCTGATATGAAAATAATTAAACTATTTGTATATAAAGTGCTTGCATATACTAAAGAGCAAATTATTAAAAATGAACTTAAAATTGATTTTTCTAAAGATGATTGCTGGAGGATATTTAAAGATGATGACTGGATGGTGAAGCAGGATAAAGTTATTTGTTTACTTTTATACTCCACAATTATAAGCCCTACTCAAATGATTGATTTAGATTTAGATCATTTACAATTAAATCAAAATAAAATTAATATTTCTGGCAAGCAAAAACAGAAACAAACTTTTACATTTTGCAAAAAGACACAGAAAGCAATTAATAATTTAATTCAAGATAGAAAAAATAATTTTGATGAACCTTTACTACTTTCAAGAAAAGGCACCAGAATTTCAAAAGAGACACTCCATACTAGGATTAAAGAATTCTTTATTTATTCGGCTGAAGATAGTGGATTCACCTCAAAATTTTTGAGAGAATTATTTGCAACACATTTATTCGAAAATGGTGTTGATAATATTGAAATAGAACATCTTTTAGGAAATAATACCAGATTTTTTGTATCAAAGGATGGGAATCTAAATGAGCTTTATCAACTGTTGAAAAAACCTAAAGCAATTTCTTCGAGGTCAAGAAGTCGAAAACTTTCAAGTGTGAGATCTTTTTTAAAATTTTTATTAAAAAAAGGTATTGTTGAAAATAATCCTGCTTCTATAATTAAGTCTCCAAAATATAAGGTTGACCCTCCTAAAGTTCTTGAACAAACAATTATGAAAGCTCTTCTAACGCCCATAGAATCTGAAGACTGGGAAATAAGTCGTGATCGTACAATTCTTGAAGTGTTTTATAGCACTGGAATTCGACTAAGTGAATTGACTCAAATAAACTTAGGAGATATTAATTTTATTGATAATGAGATAATTATTTTTGGTAAAGGCAGGAAAGAAAGAATGGTCTTTTTTGGTCAAGAGGTTTCTGATGCCATCAAATTATATCTTTCAGACCATGAAATTCATTTGTCCAACTATTATAAGAGAAAAGAATACACACTTAGGCCTCTTTTTGTTACAAAAAAAGGAATTAGAATTAAACAGAGAGAAGTTCAAGAAAGAATTAAAATATTTTTTGATTTTGTTGCATCCAATCTGTCGAAGGGGAATAATAAAAGAAATTCTGATTTATCAACCCTAATTAATTCAATTAATCCAACGCCTCATTTAATTAGACACACTTTCGCCACTCATCTTATCAATGAGGGAGTAAAGATGGAGATTGTGAAAGATTTGCTTGGGCATGAAAAATTATCAACTACTCAGATTTATAGTCATCTAGATGTAAAAGGAATGAAAAAAATTCTTGATAAAGCTCATCCGCATGCCTAGGTATTTATTCAATAAAAAACTCGATGTTTACTAAGAACTTTAAACAATAACAAAACTATAATCTCAATTATACATTCTTTATATACTTAGTTTATATAATCAAATATGAAAGTAATTATTCCAGTTGCTGGTAGAGGTACTCGTCTAAAACCTCATGCTGAAAAGAGGCAGAAATGTCTTCTCCCTGTAGCTGGGAAACCTGTCCTTGATCATATTTTAGAGCCATTGATAATACAAGGATTTGATAATATAGTTTTAGTTTGTGGTCATCTTGATCAGCAGTTGAGAGATTATGTTAAGAAATTTAACGCTCAAATTTCATTTGTTTTTCAAGATAAGCCTTTAGGTCTAGGCCATGCTGTTTTTCAAGGATTAAAGTCAAATGAGGATCCAGCTTTAATTCAATTAGGAGATGTAATTTATGATATTGATTTCCGAGCTTTTTGTAGAAATGGAAATCACAGAATAGCCATAAATCAAGTACCAGATCCTGAGCGTTTTGGTGTTGTTAAGATAAAAAATAACCAAGTAGAAGAAGTAATTGAAAAGCCTAAAAATCCACCTACAAACTTCGCAATGGTTGGGCTATATTTTTTCTATACAGAGACCGCTATGGGACGCAATCAAATACCTTGCATACAATGAAATTACTTCAGGTAGTGAAATCCAATTAGTGGATGCACTCGACATTATGGTAAAGAGTGGTGAAAATATTAATGTAGAATACTGTAATCATTGGTATGATTGTGGTGTGTCTGAAACATTATTAAGTACAAATAGAGAACTTCTTAAACCTTCAGGTGAAAATATTGTAGGAAGTAATATTTTAGAACCTGTTTATTTTGGAGAAAATACTAAAATTGTTAATTCAACAATTGGTCCAAATGTTACAATTATGGATGACGTTACAATAACTAATTCAATTACATCAGATAGCATTGTTCTCTGGAAAGCTAAAATTGATGGTAAAAACTTAAATGGTAGTATAATTGAAGAAGGATAGTGAATTAGACAATTATATTGTTTTTCCTTGGGCAAGTGGAGTAATTTCGCTTCTCTTATTCGAGGTTTTGAAATTAACATCTAGGAGAAAAAACATTGAAAGATAGGACTTTTACATCTGAATCAGTTACAGAGGGCCATCCTGATAAAGTATGTGATCAGATTTCTGATGCAATTCTTGATGAAATAATAGCTAGAGATCCTAATGCTAGAGTAGCATGTGAAACATTAACTACGACAGGTTTAGTCCTTGTCTCTGGTGAGGTAACCACAAATCATTTTTCTGATGTTCAAAATGTTGTAAGGAGTACTCTTAAGGATATAGGTTATACTAATCCAGAGTATGGTCTCGATTACGAAGACTGTTCTGTGCTTACATCTATACATGAACAAAGTAAGGATATTGCTCAGGGGGTTGATTCCTCTGATGAGAAAGAACAAGGCGCAGGAGATCAAGGTTTGATGTTTGGCTATGCTTGTGATGAGACGGACGTTCTTATGCCGTTACCAATTACTTTAGCACATCGATTAGCAAAAAGATTAGCCGATTTAAGAAAGGATGGTACTTTGCCTTGGTCTCGTCCAGATGGAAAGACCCAGGTCTCAGTTAGATATAAAGATGGGAAGCCTTTGGCTGTAGAAAAAGTTGTAATTGCTATTCAACATGACCCAGATATAAGTAATAGCAAGATACATTCTTCTATAAAAAATCAAGTTATTGAACCAATTTGTTCTGATTGGTTAAATGAAAACTCAGGTTATTTTATTAACACTACTGGTGTTTTTGAAAAAGGTGGACCAGAAGCTGATACTGGTCTTACTGGTAGAAAAATCATTGTTGATACATATGGTGGATATGGTAGACATGGAGGCGGTGCTTTTTCAGGGAAAGATCCTTCTAAGGTTGATAGATCGGCTTCTTATATGGCACGTTACATCGCAAAGAATGTTGTTGCCGCTCAACTTGCTTCAAAATGCGAGGTGCAGCTCGCTTATTCTATTGGCGAAGCTGAACCTGTTTCAATTTATGTAGACAGTTTTGGAACTAGCGATCTAAACGATCAAGAATTAGAAATAATTGTTAAAGATAACTTTCCAGTGAAGCCAAGAGAAATAATTGAGCTTTTAGACTTAAAAAAGCCTATTTATAAAAAAACAGCAGCCTACGGACACTTCGGTCGAGAGGAAACTGGTTTTACATGGGAAAAAACGGATAAAGCTGAAAATTTGAGAAAATATCT
>JBJKZS010000048.1:0-8700 GCA_045569115.1 Fidelibacterota bacterium
AAAGTTAATGATACAACAGAAAATATTGGAGCTAGGCGACTACATACAATTATGACAACACTTCTTGAAGACATACTTTTTGAAAAATCAGAGGCAAAGTCTGAGACAATTTCTATTACTAAAGAAATGGTAATTAATCAACTTGAAGAAATTGTTGAAAATCAAGATCTAAGTAGATATATCCTATAAAGTTTATTTTGAAAAGAGACTTCATACATATCACCGATTTCTCAGCTGAAGAAATACAAACTATATTTAATATCTCTAGTCGTTTGAAGAAAGAGACTAAAGAAGGTTCTCAGCATCATTATCTTAAGGGTAAGACTCTTGCGATGATTTTTCAAAAACCATCTGCACGAACCAGAGTTTCTTTTGAAACGGCAATGTGGCATCTTGGAGGTTATGCTCTTTTTCTAGGTCCTTCAGATATTGGCTTTGGCAATAGAGAAGAGATAAAAGATTTAGCACAACTTTTTTCAAGATATAATGATATCATTATGGCTCGTGTGTATGATCATGGACACATTTTAGAACTTGCAAATCACGCTACTGTACCAACAATTAATGGACTTACGGATTATAATCATCCTTGTCAAGTTATGGCTGATATTTACACAGTATTAGAAAAAAGAGGACATTTAGATGATTTAAAAATTTCATTTATAGGCGATGGAAACAATGTTTTTAATTCTTGGTTATATCTTGCTCATAGATTACCAATGAGAGTTTCTCTGGCATGTCCTGAGGGCTATGAACCTGATCAAAAACTAGTAGATTCAACGAACTCAGCTGGTCTTAGTAAAGTGACAATATCTAATGATCCATATGAAATCATTGAGGATTCAGATCTTGTATATACTGATGTTTGGACTAGTATGGGGGATGAGAAAGAAATAAATGAAAGAGCTCAATTATTTCAATCATTTCAAGTAAATGAGAATCTAATGAAAGCTGCTAGAAAACAAGCATATTTTCTTCACTGTTTACCTGCCCATCGAGGAGAAGAGGTAACAGATGAGGTGATTGATAGCCCTCAATCTATAGTTTTTGATCAAGCAGAAAATAGAATGCATGTTCAGAAAGCAATTATTGTTATGCTTATGGGAGGATTATAACCATAAGATTAATAAGATTCTTTTGGGCAAGTTTTTTTTCAGTTAGCATAGCATTCCATTTACCCTCATGTTTGTCAGCCCAAAGTTATAAAAGCAATCAATTTTCTTTAAGGATAGATGAGGTTGCTTCATCAATAAAGGAGACTGAAAGTAAATTCAATAATTTAGAGAAGTCACTGAAAAAACAATTTCCCACTACTTCACGTAACTCGCCGATATATTTATCTATGGAAATTGAGTATGGTGAATTCAGCCAAATCATAGAGAGAATTAATACTGCTGGTCCACTTTTCAAAAAGAATGGAAGAGCTTATGAAAAACTTTTTGGTGGTCCATTCAAAAGGAAAGATGAAATTACCTCGGAAGATCAAGAATTTTCCGAAGTAAAGCAGCTTGCCAATGAAATTGAATCAATTATAACCTCCGTTTCAAAGGATCTTTCACAAGTGGGAGCTCTTGAAAACTTCTTAATTGAATCCTTGAAGCAATCAGAAGAAGTTTTTGAATTAAATAAAGAGTTAAAAAAAGAAATTTCTTCTTTTTCTAGGGATGTAGAGAGAAGTAGAAAAATAGTTAATTCCACTGAATCTAGATTTAATGATGCATCAGCATGGTTACGGAATTATCCGGTATTTACTGAAGGGGAAGTCATCAGAAAAGACCTTAGATCAATGTATGAATCTTATAGTAACAATCACACTTCACTTCAAAATATGGTTAAGAAAATGAATCATTTTCTTTCAGGTTCTGCCAATGAAGGAGAGGAAGAAACTGTCTGGAAATTATTTGATCAACTTAATGACAATAGAATCCAAATCATTTTAAAGATGGAATCATTTCCAGATAACTTGGAGGCTCAAATTGAAAAAATAGAGTTGTTCACTGAAGTTCTATTAGAGTTTAAAAAAGAGGCAGAATCTTCGGAGAATGATTTAAAAAGAGAGCTTTTATCTATTAATCGTGATGTTGCTGATAATCGTCAGGAAACTGAAAAGATTATCAAACAGTTTGAAAAAATAAAATTAACAATTGATGCATATCCAATTATTATTAAAGCTGATTCTATAAAAGCTAGTTTGTCAATGATGCAAGAAAATTATGAAGCGATGGAAGATACTTTGACCTTGACCATGAAAGAATTTGATAGATTTCTAAGTGGAGATCTAATCTCTGAAAAAGAAGTTACAGCACGGAGTTTTTATGAAAGAATTTTGAATCATGGAAATCAACAATTAGATAAACTTAAGGTTCAACCGAATCAATTAATTGTACAACGTAAAAAATTAGAAAATCTTAAGGACCTTATTATAGAGTTTAAAGAGGTCCTAGATGAAATAGAACAGGATATTGCTTTTTTCAATACATCTATTCGCGAGGAAGAAGAAGGACTTATTGATGATAGCCTAAGATTTATTTCTCTTAATGAGCGTATGCCAGAAGGTTTTAATAAGAATAGTTTTCCATATCGTGAATTATGGGAATCATTTTCTGATATTGAAATTAAACTTATTGAGGCTAGAGAGGTCTTAAATGATTTGAAAACATCAAGGGAAAATATTATCACGCATGTTGGAAAAATGGATGGTATTAAAACAGATCCCTCTCAGTATGATAAATTTAATGAGTTTCAAAAGGATTTTAGTGAGGTAAAAAAGATTGGAGAAAAAAGAATAAAAGAACTAGATGACGCAATTAAGTTATTTCGTCAAGTAATTATTGATAATTTTTTAAATACACCAGAATTCTGGGCTTTAAAATATACTGTGGAAGAAGAATCCTCTCGGCGGGAAGGGAAAATTATAAAGGAAAACTTTGGTTACCTTGTAGATATGAATCGATTCCGTGCTGAAAAATATCATGGTCATCTTATATCAGACTTTGAACTAAAACTAATCAAGCGAGGAAATGACAATCCAACTTTTGAACTTGTTTTCTCTGGAAAGAATGAATTTATTATTGGAGGAATACAAGTTTTAAAGGGAAAGGGAGAATTATTTTTTGAGAGTCTTCGTGATAATGTTAAATCTAAATCAGAAGATGAAGAAGATAGAATTGTTAATTTCGAATGGATTATAGATGTAAATAAAAATGTTATTTTACAAATTTCTAATGAAACGGAACATATTGTTAGAATACTTTATACCACCGTATCTAATCGAGTAAATTTAACAGGGTATACTACAAAGATTTATAAAGAGTACAGAATTCCGAAAGTGAGGCTGAAGAGTTGGAGAAGTATTATTGGTAGTATTGAAAAAGAAACAATATCTTGATTATTCTTTAGCTTTATAGTTTCGCCATGTCACTTCGTTTGTACGATAAGAAATGGTGACACCCTTTTGTTTTTCGACTACTACTTTATAAGTACCTATCTGCCCTGGTTCCAAAGACGCATCACTGATTACTCCCGTAGCAAATTTAGTATTAGATCCATCTACCATTGAATTTCCAATTCCCATTGATTCTGTAGTAGATGCCCAGAGAAAAAATGTTACTTTTACAAAATCAGCTCTTCTTTTACCAGTATTTTTCACTCGACCAATAAATTCCTCTCTTTCAGGGTATTCTGTTTTTTCATATGTACCAATGAATTCAACTTTTGGTCCGGGAAAATATTGTTCATCGTATTCAATAATATAATTTCTATCAATAACGAGTTTTCCTACTGTTGTTTCCAATATAATTATATCTAGGTTTTCGGCAATTTTATGCCCAACTATAATTGTACCATTTTTTAGGGTTACTTTATGTCGAAGCACAGGAAGTTTTAATATGTCAAGAACATCTTCATCAAGTTCAGGCAATCCTTTTTCGGCAATATCATAATATCTTACAATACCTTTAAGTGAGTCAATCTGAGTTTGAAATAGGGTCAGATTTGTACCAAGAGCGAAAAATAAAGAATCAGATTCTCCTTTTTGGTTAGTAATACTGTCCGTTATGCTTAAAGATAGGCCAGATATACGATCTTGAATTGAGGAATCTGTTTGACGAATTATAACTCCTATGGAATCGGCTACTTGTGTCTGTTCTAGTCTAGCAGTATCAAGTTTTGCACTCAATTGAGCAATCTCTGATTTACTTTGGTTTAGATCCTTAGTTAGTTGACGCTCGCGATCAAGGAAAGATTCCATATCTTGTTTCGCTAAGCCAAAATCAGCAACAGTTTTTTTCAGTTCATTCATCTCTGCTGTCATTTCTTCCACACTTTTTACTACTTCGAAAAAAAGATCAACAGAGTCAGATTCAAAAATAAAAGTAGAACCTGTATCAAGACTATCTGGGGGTAGAGGAAGTGAGGATTCTAGTAATCGGAGCTCCTCAATAAGTGATCTTAAGTTAGATTCGATGGCACTTTTTTCAATTTCATCAATACTTTGGTCAGCTGCACTGGCTGAAAGCGAAAGAGAAAAGGTTTTGTATTTAGCTTCTGCATTAATTCTTCCTTTACTCATTACAGCGTAAGATTTACTATCAGTTGGTAAGTATCCAATAAAAGCATCAAGATCAAAAATCATATTGCTGTATGCTGTTTCTTCATTTGATTGTAGTTGAGAAATTTCAGTATTTTCATTTTCAGAAATGAGTTCATCAGAAAGGGCTGAAAGTGTAGCGTCAACTCGCGCCTCAGTTAGGTTTAGTAGAGAAGCGATGTTTTCACGAGCACGATTTGCTGTTGGAAAGAATTCTAATCTAGATTGATCTGATTCTTTCTCATTCGTCATCTGTCCAGAAATAGGTTGAATAATAGAAGGACGGGACTGTGGAGAAGACGAACCACCACATGACCAAAAAATTAATGAAACTAATAAGAATGAAATATTTCTAGAGAACTTCATTTATTGCTTTTTTACTTCCAGTGCTTTTTCTTGCGCAATTAATCCAGCTTCTCTAATCTCTTTCTTATATAAATCATGTACTCCCAGAGTATATGCTAGTTCAATAATGTAGGGATAGTACTCATAACTATCTGGGTCTTCTAGCATAGGTAAGATTGTTTTAAAGGCCTCAGGATCTTTAAAATTACTGAGGTTATTTATTGCTTTTATGCGGAGTGATCGAGGCATATCATCTTTCATTGCAATTTCATAAAGAGTTGGTTTAACGATAGGATCATTGAAATTTCCAAGAGCATCTAATAAGGTACTTAATAGGGAATAATAAGAGGCCTGCCCCTGACTATAAGTATCAAGAAGAGCTAGGATAAGACGTTCTTCTTTTACACCTTGCATTGTGCGAATGGCAAAATCTCGAATTTGCGATTCGATTGAGGGGTCAGTTAACATCTCCACAAACATTTCCACAATTCGAGCATCATCTTTGCGACCAGCCAATATTTCTAGAGCACGGTTTCTGGTTTTTACATCAAGTGTTTCATCTTTGGCAAGAAATACGAGTACGGGAATTACTTCATCTTCATCCATACTAGCCAATGTATTAGAAACCATAGTTGCGGTACTGTAAAAAGCAGATCTGCTGCGTTCATAAATATCAATTAATGCCATTACTTTATTCTCAGGCTTAACATTTTTTAGACTTTTGAAAGTTGAAGCCTGAACAGCCCTTAGTTTTTCATCCACAGCAAAAATTGATTCCATTAAAGCACCTGAAGCGACCGGATCTTCCTCAAACTCTGACAGAACACCAATGCTAGTAACCATTAGTTCTACATTGATTGCCTCTGCATTTTTCACAAATTCAGCTAGAGCTTCAAGAGCAATTGGATGCTGTGTCTCGGCCATAGCACGTACAGCTGATTTTCGTACATCAAGTTGCTGACTTTCATCTTGATAAATGGCAATAAGCTCCTCTAAGGCACCCATGTCTCCTTGAATGTATGTTACTCTTAATTCTTCGACTGTTTGAGGAGAGGCGTCTTCTATATCAGTATTTTTTGAAAAACGACCCATTAGGTTTTTTACTTGAGAGCATCCTGTTATAGATATTTGAACACATCCTAGAGTTACTAATAGAGCTATTCTTTTGATTGTTATGTTATATTTCATTTTTTTCCATATCCCAAACTTTCAGAGTTAACTCTTTTCCATCAAAATAACCATAAGAATAATGTTTTATCCAATCTCCTAGAATTAGAAGCTTACCTTTTTCTAGCGTGATGTCTTTAAGCTGATGATAATGACCCATAATGACATAGTCAATGCCCTTATTAATTTCTTTTTTAGAATAGTTTTTAAGTTCTTCTAGAACTTTATGTTTATACTCATATGTGTGATGATTATAATCTCCATTCCTAGAAAACATTTTTGCTATAGTATATCCTAAGTCTGGATGAATCCAACTATATAGGAAAATAAAAATCCTATTTCTCAAAATTTTTCTTAATAGACGATAACCTCGATCCCAAGATAGAATACCATCTCCATGATTGATAAGAAAATGCTTACCAGAAATTTCAATTTCAATACCATTAGGGTGAACTTCATCAAAAAAAGTGTCTTTGAGAAATCCTTTTATCCAAAAGTCATGATTGCCTGGTACAAAGTGTATTTTCACTCCTTTTAATTTTGCTTCGTTTAGTATAGCCAAGATATCAAAATATGCTTTTGGAATTACATGTTTATACTCAAACCAGAAATCAAACAAATCTCCTACTATAATAAGAGTCCCATTTTTTTCAATAATATGATGAACAAATTGCTTTAATTTTTTTCTTTTTCTCTGTTCATCTGAAGAACCGACAAGGCTCAGATGAACATCGGATATGAAATACAAAGGAATCTTCATGGCGAGGAACTTAGTTTATTGCTTTTCTTCAATCAAATAAAATGTGATAAATAATCTTCTTCAGTTCCTTGACTGTGGATAAATTTCTGCCTATCTTTGTAACCTAACAGTTTAAAGTTTAATTAATTTTAATGAATTATTCATTTTTTAAGTCAAACAATAGATCAAGTATGAAAACAATCGTAAAAACAACACTTTCCCTCTTACTGGTTTTGAATTCTATTTATGCTCAAGGCTTTGGACAGAATAAGGTTCAATACCGAGATTTTAATTGGAAATTTATTCAATCGCCTCATTTTGATATCTACTTTTATGCTGATGGAAAGCCACTTGCTGAATTTACTTCTGAAGTTATAGAGGAAGCCTATAATCAGGTCTCAACATATCTTGATTGGGAGTTGCGCAAACGAGTTTCAATTATAATCTATAATTCTCATAATGATTTTCAGCAAACCAATATTGTTACTAGTTATATGCCGGAAGGTGTTGGTGGGGTTACAGAACTTTTCAAGAATAGAATTGCATTACCTTTTGAAGGTTCTTATGAGCAGTTTAGGCATGTTATACATCATGAACTAGTACATGCTATGATAAATGATATGATTTACGGAGGATCTGCTCAAAGTATTGTTTCAAATAGGGTTCAATTAACTCTACCGCTATGGATGAATGAAGGACTGGCCGAATATCTTTCAAGTCAATGGGACACTCAAGCAGATATGGTAATGAGAGATGTTGCTGTACACGATCGAATACCTGCTGTTCCTGAATTAAACTATTTCATGGCATATAAGGGAGGACAATCAGTTTGGAAGTTTATTGTAGAAAAGTATGGTTGGCAAAAAGTAGGAGAGATTTTTGCTCAATCTAAGAAAAGGCAGGATGTTCAGCGTGGTTTCCAGAAATCAATGGGCCTTGATTTTGAGGGTCTTACGGATCAATGGCATAAATATTTGAAAAAAGAATACTGGCCGGATGTAGCTGGTAGAGACGAAATTGAAGATTTTGCTTTTCAAATTACTGATCATAAAAAACTTAAAAACTTTTTCAACATTTCTCCTTCCCTTTCTCCAGACGGTAGCAAAATTGCACTCATTACTGATCGTAGTGGCTATTCAGATGTTATAACAATTTCATCACGTAATGGTGAAGTATTAAATAGTTTGGTTAAGGGTAATAGGACTCCTGATTTTGAAGAACTAAAACTTTTGCAGCCTGGAATTTCTTGGTCTCCTGATGGAGAGAGGATTGTTTTAGCTACAAAAGCAGGGGGTAAAGATGCACTTTTCCTTATAAATGCTGAAAGCGGAAAAAGAGAAAAACTGACTTTTGATTTAGATGGGATATTTACTGCAGCTTGGAGTCCTGATGGGAATAGAATAGCTTTTGTGGGCAATAAAGGTGAAGCTAGCGACATTTATATCTACGATTTAGAAATGGAGAAACTTGAAAATTTAACTGATGATATATTTTCAGATTCCGAGCCAACTTGGTCTCCAGATAGTAAAAAGATTGCTTTTGTTTCGGACAGAGGGCAAAATCTTAAAACACCCGCTAATTTTAATATGCATGAACATGATTATAGTCAAACTGATCTTTTCCTATTGGATTTAGATTCACGAAGTCTTGATAGATTGACTAACACCTCATATAGCGAAAATTTTCCTGTATTTTCCAGTACTGTAAATATGCTTGCATATACTGCTGATGCTTCAGGGGTATGGAACCTTCATTTAATTGATCTTGAGACAAAGGAGTCTCGTGCAATAAGTAATGTGCTAACAGGAATCTTTCAACTTAGTTGGTCAAATGATGATCAGAAGCTCATTTTCTCTGCTTA
>JBJKZS010000049.1:0-8697 GCA_045569115.1 Fidelibacterota bacterium
CTTTTTCAGTTGAAGACGATTGTCAGAAAGGTATCTTGCCAATGCAATTACCATTATCCATTTTAGGATTTCAGCTGGCTGAAAACTTATTCCCCCAAAAGATATCCAACGATATGTCCCAGCTATTGGTTCTGAAAAATAAGGCAGAAAAAGGGCCAATATTGAAATTGTTAAAGCTATATATGCATACTCATGAATAAATCGTTTAGGAATTGAAAAAAAGAATGCAAAAGCTCCAAAAGCAGGAAAAAACCAGAATAAAAATTTAAAGAATCTTGATGAAAAAGATAACTGGCCAGCACCACTTGAGATACTATAAAGAGCAACAAGTCCAAACATATTTAAAATTATAGCAAGAATGAGCCAATGTAATGGCGCATTCTTAAGTTTCTGAACAAAGCTCATCAATCTAAAGGTGTATCTCTTTCATTTATATCAAAGTAACTCTTAATGAGTGTAGTAGCGATGGGAGCTGCTATTGAACCTCCAGTTCCTCCATTCTCTATAACAATGGCTATAGACAGTGTTTCCTTATTATCTTTGGCAAACCCAACAAACCATGCATGAGGTTCACCATGAGGGTTTTCAGCTGTACCTGTTTTTCCAAAAACTTTTATTTTGGAACGTGCAAGATGAGGATCAAATGCTGTCCCTTTAACATTATTAACAACATCAAAAACCATATCGTGTACGGTTTGCCAAGTGCTAGGCTTTAGGGAAACATTCATTGAATTTACTTCTTCAATATCCTTTATAAGTCTTGGTTGTACTCTCTTGCCTTTTGTTGCTATTGTTGATATAAAACTTGCCATCTGAAGTGGCGTAACCAAAACATCACCTTGTCCGATGGAAAGATGAAGAAGAGACCCTTCAGCCCATCCCCATTTTCCATATTTTTTATTCATATAAGCACGATCAGCAAAAAGACCTGAATTTTCTTCTGGAAGATCTATTCCTGTTAACTCTCCAAAACCAAATAGTCTTGCAAACTGCGCTAGTGTGTCAATATCTAATTTTTGAACGAGTTGATAGAAATAAATATTGCAAGATTCAACAATAGCCCGAGAAAGATTAACTTTTCCATGACCCTCTTCTTTCCAGCAACCAAAAAAGCTGTCTCCAAATTCATAATTTCCATTGCATTGAACCGCCCAATTTTTATCTACCTTACCTCTTTGTAAAGCTGCAATTGCAGTTATTAATTTAATTGAAGAACCTGGTGGATAAAGACCTAGAACAGCTCGGTTAAACAATGGTTGATCTAAATCGGCTGAATAGAGTCTCCATTTTTTTGAATCCATTCCAGCAGTAAAGTCAGTCAAATCAAAATCGGGCTTGCTTGCTATTGCTAGAATTTCACCTGTCTCAGAATTCATTATTACGGCCGCACCCTTAAATCCATTTAGCAATGATTCAACCATTGCCTGAAGTGAGGAATCAATTGTCAAAATTAATTTATTCCCTGGCTTTGAAAGAATTGGTCCTTTATTTGCAAGTTCTCCGACTTCCCTTCCTAAAGCATCAACTTGCCTATATTCAACACCCTTAACTCCCCTAAGATATTCTTCGTAATACTTTTCTAAGCCTTGATAGCCATGGTAATCACCTAATGAATAATTGTGGCTTTTACTATTATCTTTAATATCATTAGAATTTATTTCTCTGAGATAGCCTAATACATGGGAAGCCCTTAGATTTTCTACCTTAGGGTAAAAACGTATTGGGAGTTTTGTTGATAGAACTCCTGGCAATTCATTCCTATGTTCCTCAATTAAACTCAGTTCACGTATAGAAACATTACGAGCAATTAGCGCTGGAAGAAAACGTCCTTGAAAATATTTTTTTAGATTATATCTAAGAGTATCTTTTTCTCTATCAAGGTAGTCAGCAATCATATTTAATTGAACATCTTCATCAATTAATTCATCACGAATAACGGATATAGCATAGATGGATGTGTTTGCGGCAAGGACTTTACCTTCTCTATCAACAATATTACCTCTAGGAGCAGGGCTTGAAACCATCCGAATCCTATTTGCTTCTGCAACAGCATTATATTGTTCATATTTATAAATTTGGAGATAATAGAATCGTGCGATTAGAATTAGAAAAAGGGAAAATACAACTCCAAATGCAATATCTCTTCTTCTAACAGGAATATAAATTTCAGTTCTTAGCACAAATTATTTTTCCTGAGGCCTTAAAGAGGAAATTGGTCTGATTAATTGAAATAGGAGGAAAAATACAAGAGTATAAATTGTCACATAAAAATAGGTTTTCCAAAAAACCAAAGAATTAGATTCAAGAACAGATTGGTAGTTAAAATAAACATAAATAAAAAAATGCAGTAACAATATAGCAAACCATGAAAAGTGAAAAACTATAGGGCTCATTATATAGTACTTTCCCTTAAGTCTACCAATCAAAAATCCAGAAATAGACTTAGTAAGTGAAGAAAGACCCATAAGTGAACCTGAACTTATTAAATCTTCTAAAATTCCTAGGCTGAAGCCAAGAATTACTCCATTTAGACTCCCAAATTGGAAAGAAACATATAATACCAAAATAAGCATGAAGTCAGGACGAATACCTCTAATAACAAGGAAATCGCTCAATAAAATCTGAAAGAGTAAAGAAACCAAGCCTAAAGCACTGATATATAATATTTTATTCATCATAATGATCTATAACAAAAATATGTCCCAATTTATTAAAATCAACATAAGCTGATCCAATTGCTATTTTATGAAGCATATCAGGACGATCAATAATATTTGTGACTTTTCCAACCGGAAGGTTAGGTGGAAAAATGTCACTATAACCTGAAGTAACTATCCTATCACCAATATTAACCTTAGTCGCCCGAGGTATTTCCCATACTTCAAAAATATTTCCAGTACGCCATCGTAAAATACCAACAGTTTCCGCCTCTTGAATTTTTACACTTAATCGAAAGCTATAATCAGTTAATAGCTGAACAAGAGCAGTTTGAGAACTAATGGAAATTGTCTTTCCGACAACTCCTTCAACATTTATAACAGCCAAGTTTGGCGATAGATAATGACCAGAACCGACATTAATAGTCATCGCGGTTATCAAGGGAGAAAGACCTTTGCTAGTTACTTTACCTGGAATAAATGAAAGATTTGTATTGTTCTTATAGTCTAACATATTACGGAGTCCTTCATTTTCATTTTTATAATGTAATAACTCCGAATTAAAGAGAGAAAGTTGAAGAACTTTATTTTTTAGATTAATATTCTCATTTTTAAGAGTGCTTATATCTTTTAGCCAATTACCCGGAGCAAAAAAAATAGCGAAAACTGAATTTGTTTTCCCTCTTATTATTTGAATATTAGATGAATCATTAGTATTAAGAAGGGTTAGAGAAAGAATTATAGCGCTAAGAAGTGAAAACCAATCGCGATTATCAAAAATAAATCCAATAATTTTTCTCATCAACTACTACATAAGGACATCAGTATATTTTCTAATTCCTGAAAGGACCATTCCAGTTCCTCTTACTACATCAGTAAGAGGCCTTTCAGATACATTTGCTGGTAAATTTGTCCTTTCACGGATATTCTGATCAAGACCTTTTAGTAGTGATCCCCCCCCGGTCAAAATTATACCTCTATCCAATATGTCTACTGCTAATTCTGGAGGGGTTTTTTCTAGAGCACGTTTTATTGCATCCACAATTTGTGTTACACAATCCTTCAAAGCCTGTCTTATTTCATCAGATGATACTTCTACTGTCTTTGGAATTCCTGATACTAGGTCACGACCTTTTACATGAATGGGGGTTTGATCCATTCGCATTGCGGCACCAACTTTTTTCTTTATTTTTTCTGCGGTTGGCTCACCTATATCCAGCTTATGCTCATTTCTAAACCATTGAACAATGGAACCATCCATTTCTCTTCCAGCTACTTTAATTGTCTCTTTAGTAACAACTCCATTTAAAGCTATAACAGCAATTTCAGATGTCCCCCCACCTATATCCACTATCATATTTCCAACAGGTTTAGCAATATCAACACCAATACCAATAGCTGCAGCAACAGGTTCTTCAACGAGATAGACCTCTCTACCATTTGCACGCTCTGCTGAATCACGTACCGCTTTTCGTTCTACCGCTGTAACACCACTAGGAACACAAATAACCATCTTAAACCTTGCAATTGGACTAAAATTTATTTTTTTTACAAAACCTAGCAACATTCCATCTGTTGCTTCAAAATCAGCAATAACTCCATCACGTAATGGCCGAATTGTCTCTATTCCTTTATGAGTTTTCCCAACCATTAGACTTGCTTCATTCCCTACCGCAAGAACTGATCCATCATTTATATCACGTGCAATAATAGACGGCTCATTAATTATTATCCCCTTAGTTCTTACCCAAATCAACGTATTTGCGGTACCAAGATCAATAGCGATATCTCCTGATACCCAACCAGCTGAACTGATACCATTCTTAACTATTCTCATAATATACCTTGCTGAAAAAACCTTTATTTAAAATATCTCCTCGGATTATTGTGGAGAAATAAAGTTACCTAAAAGTTGATTGTAAATCAATCAGATTAGTAATATAGATATCGCAACGAAAATTCGTATTAGGTAAATTCTTATTTGAATCAATTATTAATATTATAAAGGAACGCAAAATGAAAGAAAAAATTACTATTTACCATAATCCTCGCTGACGCAAAAGCAGAGAAGCCGTGTTGCTTCTAAAAAATAAGGGCTTCAAACTAAATATTGTTGAATATCTTAAATATCCTCTTGATGAAAAATCATTGCTTTCTTTAAGCAAATTTTTGTCTCTCAAGCCAAAAAATTTTATCCGAACAAAGGAACCTGTTTTTAAACAATTATCATTAAGGGAAAATCTTGAAAATGATAAAGTTTTATTTAAAGCAATGGCGAAATATCCAAAACTTATTGAAAGGCCCATTATAGTAGTTAATAATCAGGCTGTTCTAGGTCGTCACCCGGAAAAAGTGTTGGAACTTTTGATGTGAGCATGGATTTTTTTTTCGTTATAGGAATATCCCTTATTGCTTCAGTGCTTACTCTTTTTTCGGGGTTTGGATTAGGTACATTATTACTCCCAGCTATGTTAATTATATTACCCACTCAAGGAGCAGTAACTGCTACAGCCATAGTTCATCTTTCAAATAATATTCTTAAAGTTATGCTGTTTGGCAAAAGCTGTAAAAAGGATGTTTTAATTCGTTTTGGAATTACAGCTATTTTTGCTTCTTTTATAGGTGCTCAACTCCTTGTAAAGCTTGCAAGCTTACCACCTATTTTTAGTTATACATTGCTAGGGCAAGAAAAGAAAATACTTCCATTAACCTTTATTATTTCTGTGTTAATTTTTATTTTTGCTATCTTTGATTTGTCCTCAATTAAACAACGCTTAAAATTTGGGGAAAGGTTATTACCATTAGGTGGATTTATTAGCGGGTTTTTAGGAGGATTATCAGGACATCAGGGAGCTATGCGAAGTGCATTTTTAGCTAATTCTGGACTTACTAAGGATTCTTTTATTGGAACTGGTGTTACAATAGCATGCCTTGTTGATATTACCAGAATAACAGTTTATGGTTTGCACATATCATCAATTGGAAAAGATAATATTTCTTTGATGATTGCTTCTTGTATTTCAGCTTTCTTTGGTGTTTTTATCGGAAAACGTTTATTAAGAACTGTTACGATGGAACAAATTCAAAAAATTGTTGGTGTTGGTCTAATTTTCTTATCCATTGCTTTAGGTATAGGAATTATCTGATTTAATCTATTTAGGCATTAAATCCAGTGATTATATTTTTCAACCCTTGGGTTAGAAAGTAAGATCTGCTAACTTTACAAGTTAGTTGATGAAAGGATTACCTTATAATGTCAGAAACTAATGTTCCAATTCCAATAAATGACCCTATAAGATCCTATAGTAAAGGAACTCTTGAAAGAAAACAACTAAAAGCTCAAATTAGTGTATTAAAAAATCAAGAAATCGAAATTCCTCTAATTATAGGTGGTAAAGAAATAAGAACTGGTGATTTAGGAAGGTGTTTAATTCCTCACAACCATTCCCATGTTTTAGGTTCTTTTCATAGAGCTGGCGAATCAGAACTAATGCTTGCAATTGATGCTGCTTCTAAAGCTTGGAAAGCTTGGTCAGAAACAACTCTAGAAAAACGTATAAAAATTTTTCAAAAAATGGGGGAACTTGCTGCAGGAAAATGGCGACAGATTTTGAACGCTTCAACAATTTTAAATATGAGTAAAAATGTTTTTCAGGCTGAAATTGATGCAGCTTGTGAATCTGTAGATTTTTTTAATTTTAATCCATACTACGCTCAAGAACTTCAAAAACACCAACCAATCCACTCTCCACCACCAACTAGCAACAGAATAGAATATCGTCCTCTTGAGGGATTTATATTTGCAGTTACCCCATTTAATTTCACTAGTATAGGAGCTAACCTACCAACTGCTCCTTGTTTAATGGGGAATGTTGTTATTTGGAAGCCAGCCTCAAGTGCAGTTTATCCAGCTTGGTTTCTAATGAAACTTTTTAAAGAAGCTGGTCTCCCTGATGGTGTCATTAATTTTGTTCCAGGAACAGGATCTAAAGTAGGGCCACTAATTATAAAGCATCCGGATCTTGCCGGAGTCCACTTTACTGGTTCTACATCAGTTTTTCAAAAAATGTGGAAAATAATCGGAAAAAATATATCAAACTATAAGAGTTATCCTCGAATTGTAGGTGAAACAGGTGGAAAAGATTTCTGCATTGCACATGAAACAGCAGAAACTGAAGCTTTGGTTACTGCGATGATTAGAGGAGCTTTTGAATTCCAAGGCCAGAAATGTTCCGCAATGTCTCGCGCATATATACCGTCTAACATATGGAATAAAATCAAAAATCGATTAATAAAAGATGTTTCCACATTGAAAATGGGTGATGCTGAAAATTTCAATAATTTTATAACCGCTGTAATTGATAAGTCAGCTTTTAATTCAATCAAGAGTTATATAGAGTTTGCGAAAAATTCCCCTGATGCTGAGATATTAGCTGGTGGAAATTATGATGATTCAATTGGCTATTTTATTGAGCCTACAATAATCAAAACTAATGACCCTTATTTTAAAACAATGAAAGAAGAAATTTTTGGTCCAGTTTTAACTATATATGTATATGACCCTTCTGATTGGATTCAGACTCTTGAACTTGTAGATGCCACATCAGCCTATGGTCTTACGGGATGTGTGTTTTGTACAGATGAAAATGCTTTAGATCAAGCAAAATTTGCTTTGCGACATTCAGCCGGAAACTTTTACATTAATGATAAACCTACTGGTGCAGTAGTAGGTCAGCAACCTTTTGGAGGTGGTAGAGCATCTGGAACCAATGACAAAGCTGGATCAATGTTTAACTTAGTTAGATGGGTTTCACAGAGAACAATTAAAGAAAATTTTGATCCCCCAAGAAATTATCGTTATTCTTATATGAAAGAAAATTAATATGATCAAAATTTTGAAAATCTTTTACAAAAAAATTGTTACAAATAAAGAGTGGAAGCTAAACTGATAGATCATGAAAATTCACGAATATCAAGCTAAAGAAATTCTAAAAAATAATGGTGTGAAAATACCAGCCGGGTTCCCTGCTTTCTCTGTTGATGAGGCTGTTACTGTTGCAGAAAAAATTGGCGGAAGATTATGGGTAATAAAAGCTCAAATTCACGCTGGAGGACGCGGGAAAGGTGGTGGTGTAAAAATAGCAAATAGCATAAATGAAGTTAAGCTATTTGCTGAAGAGATTTTAGGAATGAAACTGATTACTCACCAAACAGGTCCTGAAGGCCAAGAGGTTAAACGTTTATTTGTTGAAGAAGGTATAGATATTGCTAATGAACTATATGCTGGAATAGTTCTTGATAGGTCAAAAGAAAAGTTTGTTTTTATGGTTTCAACTGAAGGCGGAGTTGAAATAGAAAAGATAGCAGAATCAAACCCTAAAAAAATAATAAAAGTATGGATTGAGCCAGAATTTGGCCTAACAACATTTCAAGCTAGAAAGTTGGCTTTTGCTCTTAATCTAAAAGGAAATCAGATTAAAAGCGGTGTAAAAATGTTTAAATCATTATGGAAAGCCTTTGATGCAAATGACTGTTCTATTGCTGAAATAAATCCCCTTGTCATAACCCCTGATGATAAAGTAATAGCTTTAGATGCTAAAATGAATTTTGATGATAATGCTCTTGATCGTCATAAGAATATTGAGGAAATGCGCGATTTTGCGGAAGAATTGCCAAGCGAAACAGAGGCTTCTAGTTATCAACTGAATTATATTAAACTTGATGGAAATGTTGGATGTATGGTAAATGGTGCTGGATTAGCTATGGCAACCATGGATATAATAAAACTATGTGGCGGGGAACCAGCCAATTTCCTTGATGTTGGAGGTGTCGCAAATTCAGAAACAGTAGCAAGAGGATTCAATTTAATTCTAACAGATTCAAATGTTAAATCGATACTTATAAATATATTTGGTGGAATTGTAAGATGCGATAGAGTAGCACAAGGCGTCATCGACGCTCTCTCTAGCATGCAACTTGATGTTCCAGTTGTGGTTCGTCTTGAAGGAACAAATGCTAAAGAAGCATCTATGCTACTCAA
>JBJKZS010000050.1:0-8646 GCA_045569115.1 Fidelibacterota bacterium
AAAAAACGGAGAAAAAAATATGAAAACCACCAAATTATTAATTTATTCTTTTGCAATAATGATGCTTTTAGTATCATGTGGAAAGCAGACTGCTCCACCAGTCACACCTGAAGACACCCGTGGTCTTAATACTACTGATGAACTTGATAGAATGGGATTAAATCAATCAGACAGTAATATTGATTCTGATCAGAGTGGTCCTTCTGTGGATATTACTCTACCGGTTAATACTATTTCAGAGAAACCAGAAATTAGCGATAACATCAATCTAACGGAATGGGATACATATATGATCGTTCCTGGCGATTTCCTCATAAGTATAGCAAGTGAGGAATATGGAAATTTTCGTAAATGGCAAGAAATTTATTCTTGGAATAAAGAAGAGATTGGTGACAACCCTAATCTTATCTATCCGTACCACTATCTAACTTTAAAGCGAGAAAATAAGGTTGAAGAATTCAGGCCTGGTTTTTCCGAGTATGAAGTAAGTGCCGGCGAAACCCTTTGGTATATTGCAGAGAAACTATATGGTGACCCTGTTGCTTGGATTATCTTATACTTGGATAATACAGAAAAACTTAATGGGAATAGTAATTTATTAGATCCTGGTATGAGACTGGAAGTAAGAGATAACATTGATCCAAAAACTTAACTAATCATATTATTATCCGTTAATTCATTCATTAAAAGCCATTGGTTAACCAATGGCTTTTAAGTATAATCTGTAGTTATGCCCATGCTTTTCCCTCAATTAATAAAAGCCAACTTAAAAACTGCCTATATAGGTCATGACATTCAATATTACCAAAGGCTTCCATCTACTAATCTTGAAGCTTTTGAACTAATCGAAACAAATAATGCTTCTGATGGTACTGTAATTATCACTGATCAACAATTTCAGGGAAAAGGTACAAAAAACCGCTCATGGTTCGCCTCTCCTGGAAAAGCAGTGACATTCTCCATTATTCTCAAACCTAATATATCTATAAACCACAGTGGCTTACTAGCCTTAGGCACAGGCGTTGCCACAGCTCAAGCAATAAAAAATTTCGGGTGTATTCCTACTTTAAAATGGCCTAATGATATTTTATTATCAAAAAAAAAATGTGGGGGCATTCTTTTCGAAACTCGAGTAAGAAAGAAAATGATAACATGGGCTGTAATTGGTATTGGAATCAATGTTAATGAACAAAAAAAAGACCTCCCTGAAGAACTTCAATCCAAAGCTACTACTCTTGCAAGCGAAAAAGGTTCTCCCGTTCAACGGGAACTTCTTATTGCATGGACATTGAATTCATTAGAATCATTAATTAACACATTGAAAAAGGGGGAGATTAATACAGTTAAGGAAGCGTGGTTAACCCTATGTGATCACTTAGAAGAATCTGTAACATTCGAATTAAATGGGAAAAAGAGAGATGGTCTGTTTTTAGGAATTAATGATAATGGCTCGGCATTGATTAAAACAAAAGATGATAAGATAGTAGTATCAGCTGCAGAGATTTCTCTCCAATTGTCATAGAGGAATCAAATAAACTTTATCATTTAATTATGATTTCATCATAACAAGTTTTTCTCTAAGCTCTCTCATCTCACGAATATTTCCTTTTTGGACTTCGCCAGAGTCCCACTTAAGAAAAAATTCACTTTTTTCATCTTTCCCACCATTTTTCTGATATAATGAATAAAGATCTAAATCTTCTTTCTTTTCGAAAATAGTTGCTGTGATGCAATATGCAATGTCTTCAACTAGGTCATCAATGACTCTATTAGGAAGTTTACGTTTCAAAAGGTTTTGTTCAGAATAAGAAAATCTTAACCCTTTGACAACATAATCCTGATATGCTTCCCAGGCAATAGGTGCTAAGTCCTTTACAAATTTCCCCATAGCATCTGAAAACACTTGAATCTCATATTGTGCATGAGAATCGGATCTTAGACCAATAAAATGAAGAAGATTATGAAGATCATTTTTCCAATACCATTCCGTATATAGATTGACGGGCAAAATAGCACGTGCAAGCTCTCTTGCAACGCCTAAATCATTCATTTCTTTATATAATTCGAAGGTTCGTTGAGAAATTTCTTTGAAATAGTTTTGGACCTTTTCCTTTAAATCATTGGGTACTTCTTCACTCCTTCCTTGTTTATTCAAAACACTCTGAAATTGAATTTGTTCTGGATTGGGAATATAGAATTCATCTCTCGCTTCAGAGTATCGTAGTGAATATTCATTAATATTAGCTGTTCTATGTCTTACCCACTGTCTTGCTACAAAGATGGGCATTTTTGCATGAAATTTAAATTCTACCATTTCAAAAGGAGTCGTGTGACGATGACGCATTAGATAGCGAATTAGACCACGATCCTGACTAACCTTTCTTGTCCCTTTTCCATAACTAACTCTAGCAGCCTGAACAATAGCTTCATCTCCACCCATTGAATCAACTAAGCGCAAGAAACCTTTATCTAAGCATGGTATAGCATCTTTAGGTAAATCATTCATTTTTTCACCACCATAATTTCCTTAGGCTATAGGTTTAGCAAATGCAAGGTGTTATCTACAGCCTTAGGATTCCCTGCTATCAATCCAGGACTGAAAAGAGAATTCTTATTATTATAAGTTACTCCATTTCCATTCAAATCAATCATCGTACCTCCCGCTTCATTGATAATACAGTGTCCGGCACAAACATCCCATTCATTCTTAGGACGTAAAGTAGCAAAAATATCAGCCTTACATGCAGCAGTCAAGCCAAGCTTATAAGCTACGCTTCCAACACCCTTTAATCCTTTAAACTGTTCTTTAAATGGCAACCATAGGCCATCCCGGGTTTCTGTCCTACTATTGAGTATAATCATTTGGGAAAGCTCTGTCAATTTAGAGCAGGTAACTGATTTACCATTGAAAAAAGCTCCTTCGCCCTTCACAGCTGTAAATATTTCTTCTTTTTCTGGATTATATAATACTCCTAGGATTGGCATATGATTCTCCACTAGACCAACACTTACTACCCACATAGGAATCTTATCGATATATTCTTTTGTACCGTCTAAAGGATCAACAATCCATACTCTATCCTTAGAAAGACGTTCCGGAGAATCTTTTGTTTCCTCAGAAAACCAACCATATTGTGGAAATTCAGATGTTAATATTTTCCGTAAATAATTATCAGAGGCTCGATCTGCATCTGTAACTGGATTCATACCAGAATACATTGGAGAGGCACCTTTGTCATCTACAATATAATCACTATGATAATAGCTAAGTAGAATCTCACCAGCTTTTAGAGCTGCGTTTCTGGCAACATCAAGCTCATAGTTCATATATTAAAATTAGACAAACACAAGATTAAACAAGAAGCAAATATGGTATTTGTATTATTTATTTCGAAAGGGATAATAATTAATTTTTTCGATTCTTGTGATATTCACACTATAAATAAAACAAGAACTTAAATCAAAAAGAATGTTTTCCTTTAACCTTCTTTAGTTGTTATTAATCAAAAACTTTATAAACCAATAATTATAACCTTTTTTTAGCTATTATTAGAACCAACAGAAAAATATCTTGCATCAGGATGAGAAAAATACCAGCCTGAAACTGAAGACGCAGGTAGCATAGCTCTGGTTTCAGTTAGTGAAATACCCGTATTCTTTTCAACTTCTAAGAGACTCCAAATTTTGTCCTTTTCGCTATGATCTGGGCAAGCAGGATATCCAGGCGCTGGCCTAATACCTCTGTACTTTTCCATTATCAAATCTTCAATGAGAAAACTTTCATTTTCATCGTAACCCCAATATTCTTTCCTAACCCTTTGGTGCATCCGCTCAGCAAACGCTTCAGCTAATCGATCCGCTAGTATTTTTGTCATTATTGCACTATAATCATCATTTTCAGACTCAAAAATCTTTGATAATTTTTCTACACCATGTCCCGCTGTAACAGCAAATAATCCAAGCCAATCTTTTTCAGGACCTATAAAATCTGCTAAACTATAATTTATTTCGTTAACACCTTTATCTACCAATTGTCTTGGAAAATGAAAGTTGGTGTCTTGCATGAAAATGGTTTCATCTTTGGCATAGACTGGATATATATTAAATACTCCTTTAGCTGTAATTAGTTTATCTGATATGATTCTATCCAAGAGAGCTTGCCCATCTTCCAATAGTTTCATTGCCTCTTCACCATACTTATCATTATCAAGAATCATTGGATATTTTCCCTTCAATTCCCATGCATGGAAAAATGGCGACCAATCAATATAAGTTGCTAATTCTTCAATAGGATAATCATCGAAAACTATCGGTGTTTGTTTTTTGGGTATTGGAGGTGAATATTTATTCCAATCTAAAGTCAATTTTCTTTTTCTAGCTTCTTCAATGGTGAGTTTTTTTATTCCCTTCTTATTCTGACGTTTTTCACGAATCTGTTGATAATCTTTCCTGTATTCATTAATAAATAATTCTCTTTCTTTTACATTCATCAATTTGCTCACAACCCCTACGCAACGTGATGCATCTAAAACATGTATAGTAGAACCAGAATATTCTTCTTCAATTTTTACAGCAGTATGAGTTCTTGATGTAGTCGCACCACCAATTAATAGTGGGATATTCATTGTAAGTCTTTCCATCTCTTGTGCTACATTGACCATTTCATCTAGACTTGGTGTAATTAAACCTGACAATCCAATTATGTCAGCATCTTCATCTATTGCGGTAGAAATAATTTTATCTGATGAGACCATCACTCCCAAATCAATGACGTCATATCCGTTACAACCTAGAACAACCCCAACAATATTTTTGCCGATATCGTGTACATCTCCCTTAACTGTAGCAATAACAATCTTACCATTAGATTTTTTAATAAGACCTAGTTGTCTTTTTTCATCTTCAATAAATGGAACCAAATGTGCAACAGCCTTCTTCATCACTCTGGCAGATTTTACCACTTGAGGCAAAAACATTTTACCCGCTCCAAACAAATCCCCTACAACATTCATTCCATCCATAAGTGGACCTTCGATAACTTCTATGGGCTTATCAAATTTTCCTCTTGCTGTTTCTGTATCCTCTACAACAAAATCAGCAATCCCTTCTACTAGCGCATAGGTCAGGCGTTTTTCCACCGGATTTTCACGCCAAGATAAATCTTTTTTTGCAGAACGTTTTGCACCTCTATATTCTGCAGCGATATCCACTAATCGCTCAGTAGCATCTTCGCGACGGTTAAAGATCACATCTTCAACACGAGTTTTTAATTCCATATTAATATCATCATATACTGTCAATTGTCCAGCATTAACAATACCCATATCCATTCCAACTTGAATTGCATGGTAAAGAAAGGCTGAATGCATAGCCTCTCTAACACCGTCATTCCCTCGAAAAGAAAAAGATAGGTTGCTAATACCACCACTAATGTGAATATGAGGAAGGGTCTCTTTTAAAGTTTTTGTTGCATCAATGTAAGCCTGGGCATATTTATTATGCTCTTTTATTCCTGTGGCTACAGCAAAAATATTGGGGTCAAAAATTATATCTTCTGGCGGGAAACCGACTTCTTCTGTTAATATATTATATGCTTTAGTACATATGCTTACTTTTCTTTCATATGTATCAGCCTGTCCATGTTCATCAAAAGCCATTACTATAACAGCGGCACCATATTTTTTAACAAGTAAAGCTTGTCGCTTAAATTCATCCTCTCCCTCTTTCATAGAAAGAGAGTTAACAATTCCTTTTCCCTGGATATTTTTGAGGCCTGTCTCTAAGACAGACCACTTAGACGAATCTATCATTATAGGAATTTTTGCAATTTCAGGTTCAGATGCGATAAGTCGGAGAAATATTTCCATTGATTTTTCTGAGTCCAAAAGTCCCTCATCCATATTTATATCAATAATCTGAGCACCATTTTCTATTTGTTGTTGCGCTACAGTTAGGGCTTCTTCAAAATTGTCTTCCTTGATTAGTTGACGAAATCTTGCTGATCCAGTAACATTAGTTCGTTCACCTACATTAATAAAATTGCTTTCAGGTCGTATATTCAATGCTTCAAGGCCACTCAATTTAGTTAATGGTTTTATTGTAGGGAGAATTCGTGGTTTCACTCCTCTAACAGCTTGCACAATAGCTTTTATATGTTTGGGAGTAGTACCACAACAACCTCCTACCATATTTACCAAACCACTTTGAGCAAATTCTTTAATAATTATGGCCATAGATTCTGGCGATTGATCATACTCACCAAATTCATTAGGAAGCCCCGCATTTGGATAAGCAAATACATTAATATCAGTTATTTTTGATAATTCACTTAACCAAGGTCGCATTTCTTCAGCGCCTAAAGCACAATTCAAACCGACTGCGGTTAGGTCTCCATGACGAATAGAGTTCCAAAATGCTTCGACTGTTTGACCAGAAAGTGTACGTCCACTAGCATCAGTAATTGTACCAGACACCATAAAAGGAATTTTGATTTTCTGATCATCTAAAATTGATCTTATGGCAAATAATGCAGCTTTACAATTCAAAGTATCAAAAACTGTTTCTAGAAGCAAAATATCTACACCACCATCCAAAAGTCCTCTCACTTGTTGGCTGTAAGCAATAATTAACTCATCAAAATTAACATTTCTAAAGCCGGGATCATTTACATCAGGAGATAATGATGCCGTTTTGTTAGTAGGGCCAATCGCACCACATACAAATTGAGTCGAGGACCCAAATTTTTTTATAACTTTTTTTGCAATCTCAGCGGAGGAACGATTCATATCATAAACTAAATTATCTGTTCCATAATCTGATTGACTGATAGAGTTTGCATTGAACGTATTTGTCTCTAACAAATTAGCTCCAGCCTCAATAAAAAGTTCATGTACTTGGGCTATAAGATCTGGACGTGTAAGACTTAGGATATCATTATTACCTTTAAGGTCTAAGGAATTATTTTTAAGTAATTCACCACGGTAATCATCCTCCTCCAATCTATAAGATTGTAGCATTGTCCCCATTCCACCATCAAAAACAAGGATTTGATCTTTTAATGCTTCTTTTAAACTATGCATAATAATAAAAAACCCCGGCGCTGATCGGGGCCCTATAAGGCTTCAAGTTTTATTCTTTACACGACACGCTAATTTGGTGCAAATCTCCACT
This sequence comes from Fidelibacterota bacterium, assembly GCA_045569115.1. Taxonomy (GTDB): domain Bacteria; phylum Fidelibacterota; class Marinisomatia; order Marinisomatales; family S15-B10; genus S15-B10. The sequence goes on from JBJKZS010000050.1 coordinate 7,171, forward strand.
AATGAATTTTACGGAGCTTTATTCCCTAAACCGAAGAATTTTAATTTATTATACAAAAACCTTTCGTAAGGGTCTTTTTGGACTTATTTTCAAATGCTGAGGGAGACCTTGGAAGGTCCCTAGTGTTTTTTGAGAAAAGTGTTTTCGATTTTGCCTAATGGCATCGATTTCAGTAAAGAAAGAGTTTTTTTTATCCTTCCTTACTAGTACCTCCCTCATAGCTTACTTTAGTAAGCAACGAAATAATATGGTATACATTGAAATAGCCAACGCAGAAATGGCTCAAATATTTTATTTGTCTACTCTATTTCTATCTGAGAACAGATAAGTCGACTTTCCGTCGGCTTCTATTTGTTAGTAAGCAGAGAGGGAATCCTTATGCATAAAGAAATTTTTGTCAGTGATACTGCAACTGAAAGACGTATCGCAATCCAAGAAGATGGTGCTCTCGTTGAATTCTATGTAGAAAAACCAGGTGAGATGGGAATTGTAGGCAATATCTACAAAGGTAAAGTAGAAAATGTTTTACCTGGAATGCAGGCTGCTTTTGTAGATATAGGCCATGAAATAAATGCATTTCTGCCCTTTTCCGAAATTAATAATCCACAATACTTAAAAGAAGCCACGACAGAAGAAGAAGAAGAAGGAACACAAAAAAAACGGCGTGGTAAAAAGGTTAAACCTTTAGCACATAAGGATATTGAAGTAGAACTCCAAAAAGATCAGGAAATTCTTATCCAAGTAATAAAAGAACCTTTTTCGGGCAAAGGACCTAGGGTAACCACAAATTTAGCCATTCCAGGTCATCTTGTTGTTTTAATACCAAATGCTAACTTCATTGGAATCTCCAAAAAAATCTGGGATAAGTATGAAAAACGTCGACTAAGAAAGCTAATCCAAGAATTTTTACCTAGTGATATAGGTTTAATTGTAAGAACTGAATCAGAAGGAAAAAGTGAAGCAATTATCAAAAAAGATTTTGATATCCTATTGAAACAATGGAGGACACTTGACCGTAAAGCCAAAAGTACTGAAGCACCATCTATCATTTTTGAAGATATGGAAACTGTATCAACAGTTATTAGAGATATACTTGGTGATGATATTAGTAAAATTACCCTTGATTCACGAAAAATTCACCGTCAAACTCATAGTTATATTCAAAATGTGGCGCCTGACTTGGTATCTCGTTTAGAGCTTTATCGTGGAAAGATACCCATGTTCACACATAATAAAATTGATGAACAGATTTCTAAATCAATAAAGCGAAATGTATGGTTAAAAAGCGGTGCATATATAATCATTGAACATACAGAAGCAATGGTTGTAATTGATGTTAATAGCGGACGTTTTGTAGGCAAAGGGAATCATGAATCTAATTCTCTTAAGATCAACCTTGAAGCCGCAAAAGCAGCCGCTCAACAATTAAGACTTCGAGATATAGGTGGACTAATTGTAATTGATTTTATCGATATG
>JBJKZS010000051.1:0-8504 GCA_045569115.1 Fidelibacterota bacterium
AGGGTCTTTTCTCAAGATTATAAATCGACAGTAGAATTTCATGCTGGAGGAGAGTATGTGATAAGAGTAAAAGGAATTGCTGTTAGTCTAAGAGCAGGTTATGCTAATTTTCCTTCACCGTTACTAAATACGACAAATGGAAAAAAAGAATATACCACTGGAGGAATTTCTTTTTCTCCAACGAAACAATTTATAATTAATTTAACCTACCTTGGGACATCATTTAAAAGAATTTCCTCAGATGAGTATACTCCTTCTGGTACTATAGAAATTTTCACCAAGGGTACAATTGTAATTAATGCAACGCATCGGTTCTAAAATCCATAAAGTATATTCACAATATATTTATAATAAATTATTTATGTATAAGCTATTGGAATTAAAGATTATTGAGGATGTAAGATATGTTTAGAAACAGTTTATGTAATTTTTTATTCATTATTTCTGTAGTTTTTGTTTCAGGTATAAGGGGTAATGATAAAGCAATACAAAAAGCTGTAAAAAAATATACTAAGGAAATTATAGAATATCGACATCAAATACATCAGTTTCCAGAACTAAGTAATAGGGAGTTCAAAACAGCTGAACTTGTGGCAAAACACCTCAATTCTTTGGGAATGGAAGTCAAAACTGGAATTGCTCATACTGGTGTAATTGCTTTACTAAGGGGCAAAAAACCTGGCCCCATAGTTGCTGTGCGGGCTGATATGGATGCACTTCCTGTAACTGAAGATACAGATTTACCATTTAAATCAACGGTACGAACCAATTATCTTGGAAACGAAGTAGGAGTAATGCATGCATGTGGTCATGATATTCATACAGCTGTCCAGCTAGGTGTAGCCTCTGTTCTTAACTCTATGAAAAATGAACTTTCAGGAACTGTCAAATTTATTTTCCAACCGGCCGAGGAAGGACCACCGCATGGTGAAGAAGGCGGTGCGATGCTTATGATCAAAGAGAATACTATGGAAGATCCTCGCCCAATAGCAATTTTTGGACTACATGCACTCGCAAATTTAGAGTCCGGAACCATAGGTTATTCTTCTGGACCAGCCTTTGCGGCAGTTGATCAATTTATTATAAACGTAAAAGGACAACAAGCCCATGGTGCAAGTCCAGAGAAATCTATTGATCCTATTGTAATGGCCTCGGAGATTGTAACAGCCTTACAGACAATAAGATCTCGTTCACTTAATCCTCGAGAACCAAGTGTCGTAACAGTTGGAATAATTCGAGGGGGAAACCGATTTAATATAATTCCTGCTGAAGTTTATCTTGAGGGAACTGTCAGGACTTACGGCAAAGAAGCTCAAGATATCGTTGAAAAAAGAATGCATCAGATTCTAATGGGTATTACTTCAGCTTACGGTGGATCTTATGATTTAAGCTATAAAAAATGGATTCCTGCAACCATAAATAACTTCGAGTTAACATCTCAAGTAGTGCCTAGCCTTAAAAGAGCAATCGGTAAAGAAAATGTTTTTCAGATACCTCCAACTATGGGTGGTGAAGATTTTTCACTTTTCGCAAACATTGTACCAGGATTTTACTACCGACTTGGTATGGTTAAGCCTGGAACAGTTTCAGGGGATCATCATACTCCAACATTCCGAGCTGATGACTCTTGCATACCTATTGGAATGAAAGCTATGAGTATATTAATTATGGATTTTTTGAATGCTGGAGGAATAAAGTGATGTTTTATCCAAATTTCATTTTTGATCTAAATTTTCTAACTTAACTCTTATATTCTAACACAAAATGAAAATTGACCCTCTTGTAACCCCTACTCCTACTATCATTTGGAAAAATGGTAAGGTCAGGTTGATTGACCAAACAAAATTGCCTATTGAAGAAAAATTTCTTGAGATATCTGACTATCGAGTTCTTTGTGATGCAATTCTAAGACTTGCTATAAGAGGAGCACCAGCAATTGGTGTCGCTGGAGCCTATGCATCAGTACTTGCCGCCAACGAAATCAACACTGATAACCTAGATGAGTTCAAGGATAATTTCGTTAATACCGCTGAGATTATTCGAGAAACAAGACCTACAGCTGTTAATCTTAAATGGGCCGTAAATAAGATGTCTAGAGCTGTCAATGAATATAGTGGCACAGTAAATCAATTAAAATGTGAATTACTAAATCTAGCACATTCAATAAGAGATGATGACCTTTCAAGATGCCATAATCTTTGTTTGCACGGGGCTGAAGTTATTCCTAACGACGGAGAAGTCATGACAGTATGCAATACTGGAGGATTAGCTACCAGTGGCATAGGAACAGCTTTAGGCGTTATCCAATACGCTCATGCTCAAGGAAAGGCTGTCCATGTTAATGTTTGTGAAACAAGACCATTACTTCAAGGCTCTAGATTAAATACATGGGAACTAAAGCGAACTCAAACACCATTTACCCTAATTACAGATAGTATGGCAGCATCAGTAATGAAAAAATATAATTTAGATGGTATTTTTGTTGGAGCTGATAGAATAGCCGCAAATGGTGATACCGCAAATAAAATAGGAACATACAGCTTGGCTGTCCTCGCTGAACATCATAAGATTCCTTTCTATGTGGCAGCACCACTTTCAACGGTAGATTTTGAAATTCATTCAGGGGAGAAAATTCCTGTTGAAGAACGTTCTCCCAAAGAAGTTACGCGAATAAATGGAGTACAGTTTACTATTGAAAATATAGATGTTGCGACACCAGCTTTCGATATTACCCCTTCTACACTGATCAAAGGAATTATCACAGAAATTGGAATAGCCCATTATCCCTATACTACTTCATTAAAGGAACAGAGCGATGCCAGATAGTGTAATAATAGGCATAATCGGTGGATCTGGCTTAGAAGATCCAGCCATTATTGATAAGCATTCAATACAATCTATAATCACACCATTTGGTACAACAAGTTCAGATATTGTCACTGGTATAATTTCAGGCAACCCTGTATCAATTATATCTCGTCATGGTACAGATCATTCGATCAACCCTACCAACGTAAATTATCGGGCAAATATTTGGGCACTTAAAGAACAGGGTTGCACACATATCTTAGCCACGACAGCATGTGGCTCTTTAAAAGAAGATATTCAACCTGGTCATTTTATCTTTCCAGATCAATTCATCGATCGGACTACAAAACGATTGGGAACTTTCTACGATAAATCTAAAGTTCAGCATGTTTCCATGGGAAAACCATTCTGTGAAAAAATTTCTGGGATATTACAGCAAGAAGCTAAAACTCTAGATGTTAGTTATCATCCCTCTGGAACTGTTATAACCATAGAAGGTCCTCGATTCAGTTCAAAAGCTGAAAGTTTAATGTTCAGGTCTTGGGGTTGTGATATAATTAATATGTCTACTGTTCCAGAAGTTGTTCTTGCCAGAGAGCTTGGCATGTGTTATCAGAGTATCGCCATGAGTACAGATTATGATTGCTGGCACGAAAGCGAGGAAGAAGTAACCTTAGATATGGTATATTCCGTTATGGCTAAAAATGCTGATTCTGTGAAAAAATTAATTATACAAACTATTCCTAAGCTGAAGAACTGGGAATGTAATTGCCAATCATTTTATAGGAGCACTAATGGATAAAGAAAAAATTCTAAATGCCATCAGAACTATTCCTGATTTTCCAGTAACCGGTATTCAATTTAAAGATATAACAACCCTTTTAATGGATATTGATGCTTTTAGACAGTCACTCAAAATACTATCAAATAATCTCAGCGAAGTCTCAATTGACACCATTCTTGGAATTGAAAGTAGAGGATTTATTTTTGGAGCACCTCTAGCGTTAGAACTTAATTGTCCTTTCGCTATTGCACGCAAACCTGGGAAACTTCCTGGAGAAACAATTTCCATAGAATATGATTTAGAATATGGAACAGATAAAATAGAAATTCATAAAGATGCAATTAATGACGGAGATAGAGTGTTGATAATTGATGACCTAATAGCAACGGGAGGAACAGCAAAAGCTGTTGGGAAATTAGTCCAAGATGCTGGTGGAAAAATAGCCAGTTACGCTTTTCTAATAAATTTAACTGATCTAAATGGAGCTGATGAGCTTGTCCCGCATCCTGTATTTTCAGTTTTGGAAATTTGAAAGAATTTTTATCCTTAATTTGTTGGAGATATTAGAAACTTGACTTCAGGTGTTCATACATTAAATTTTTCGTCGGTTGATACACCTGAATTATTTGTAGAATCACTTCGGACAACAGGTTTTGGAATCCTAAAAAATCATCCAATCCCCCCAGATAAGATTTCAAAAGCTTACAAATGTTGGGAAAGGTTTTTTCAGTCTGAAAGTAAGTTTGATTATACCTTTGACACACTTAGTCAAGATGGCTATTTCCCTTTTCTTACAGAAAATGCTAAAGGTAATTCAGTCAAGGACCTAAAGGAATTTTATCATTACTATCCCTGGGGCCGCATCCCCGAAAATATTGGGTTAATAACAAAATATTTATACAAGGACATGGTGGAAGTTGGGTCCATTCTTCTAAACTGGATAGAAAAATATACCCCTGATAAAATAAAGAATAACTTTTGTATGCCTCTTAGTGAAATGATTAATGATAGTAATAATAATCTTTTAAGAATTATTCATTATCCACCCATAATTGGGAAACAAGATCAAAGTGCTATTAGAGCGGCCGATCATGAAGATATAAATTTTATTACAGTTCTTGCTGCGGGAACACAACCCGGCTTAGAGGTTAAAGATGTTGAGGGAAAATGGCATCAAGTTTCATGCGACCCTGGAATGTTAGTTGTGAATATAGGTGACATGCTTGAACTAGTTTCAGATAAATACTACCCTTCTACTACTCACAAAGTATCAAATCCTTCTAAAAAACTGGAAAAAAAATCAAGGTATTCAATGCCTTTATTTCTTCATCCCAAAGATGATGTGGTTCTTTCTTCTAGCTATACTGCAAAAAGTTTCTTGGATGAAAGACTTAGGGAAATAGGTCTAAAATAATAGGTCGCGACAGTTTTTCAGTTTCCATTTTAGATATGTAAATTCAACTTAAATTTGAAGCATCAGTATCATAGATAGATAATGCTGTTGATATGGTGGGGGTAGCTCAATTGGTTAGAGCTCCAGGTTGTGGTCCTGGTGGCTGCGGGTTCAAGTCCCGTCCCTCACCCTAGATTATAAACATATTCTTAGCGCTCTATTTATATTGTAACAGTTTGTATTCTATCACTATGTTTATTCATAACTTATGAAACTGGTTACTAAATACATTATTAAAGAGCATTTCATCCCTTTCTTTTACTCGCTTATCATTGTAATCTTTTTACTATTCACTAATTTTTTTCTTAGAGCAATTGATCGTTTCCTTGGAAAGGGACTTCCATTAAATATTATACTTGAATACCTATTCCTAAATATAGCTTGGATTCTAGCACTAGCCACTCCTGTCGCAGTCCTCGTTGCTACGCTTATGGCTTTTGGAAGATTTTCTGAAGATAATGAAATTGTAGCTCTAAGGTCTTCCGGTATAAGTTTTACTCGTATTCTATGGCCAGCCCTAAGTTTTTCCTCTCTAGTTGCTATTGCTCTAATTTCCTTCAATAATTCTATTCTTCCCGAAATGAACCATGATGCACGAATGTTAGCTAGAGATATTTATCGAAAAAGGCCTGACCTCAATGTTGAGGCTGGTTATTTCATCGATGATCTTCCTCAATATAGTTTTATCGTTAAAGGGAAGAGAGGTGAAAGGTATCAAGATATACATATTTATAGTAAAGATAGATCCATAACTCAGACATCTATCCGAGCAAATGAGGGTTCATTTAAACCGCTTGATGATGCAATCCTGATAACTTTGTATAAAGGTGAAATCCATGAATTAGAGGTAAAAAATTATCAAAATTATCGGCGAATACAATTTGATCGCCATAGGATTACAATACCAGCTGACGATCTGATGCTTCAGAGACGAGAAACAACATCGCGAACAGATAGAGAAATGAATGTCGAAATGATGAGAGGAAAGATTAATGGTTTTAATGAAAGAATAGAAGCCATTGACAGAAGAATCAAAGACGAGTTTGAAATGAGTCTCATTAGAAATGAAATTCCCAGAACTATTGAACAAATGTTATTACTCATTGATGAAAAACTTGATTTAGAACGGATTGCTACAGTTAAGGATCCAAGCCATCCATGGGCAAAGCGAGAAGATTTAGAAAGGCTCGCAAATAGAGTCAGAACTGATTATCAAATGAGAAAAGGCTATGAAAGAAGCATTAACCGTTACATAGTTGAGATTCACAAGAAATTTTCACTGCCAACCGCATGCATTGTATTTGTCCTAATTGGTGCGCCATTAGGAATAATGACTAGGAGGGGGGGGTTATTTACAGCAATCATCCTTAGTTTTGGTTTCGTTCTTATTTATTATTTATTTTTAATTGGAGGAGAAGAATTCGCTGATAGGAATTACCTTCATGGTGCTATTGCAATGTGGATTCCAAATTTTCTTCTTGGTACTATTGGAATAATAATGACTTATCAAACAACAAATGAGCGTAAAGTCTTAAAATTCCCCCACTTTTTTCTCAAAAAAAATGGGGATCGAGTCTCAATAGAAAATACAGAATAGAAAGTAATTAAACCTACTAGCAGGTATAAGATTTGAAAGAAACCTAGTTTATGAGATCCAAAATAGAAACAACTTAGAATTTCTTCACTACTCAATGAAATGAGCTAGAAAATCCAGTCTTATATTTTTCTTTAAAAAATTCTTTATTAATATCATCGTTGACCTTCTCTTCTTGATTTTATTTCATTATGGATTTTGCAAACTTGAGAAGGAGCATATTTTTTAATAAAAAATTCATCCTCTGTTGGACAAAGACGGCTAGGATAAGCTTTTGAAGTAGAACAAATTTTCTGTTGGATTACTCCGTCTGGCTTTGAAAAACTTTGGTGCTTCCAATCCATACTATCATGGGCAGCTTTCATGAAGCGTGCCCATGCTGGCAAGGCAGCCCGAGAGCCATCCTGTTTAACACCTAAACTAACCTTAGGATCATCCACTCCAAACCATACTCCAGCAGCAAGATAAGGGGAAAAACCTACAAACCAAGCATCTGTCCAATTCTGGGTGGTTCCTGTCTTCCCTCCAGCAGGATGCGTAAATTTATACATCCAGCGTGCTCTACCACCTGTTCCTCGATCAATTACTGTCCTTAGAAGATCTGTCATTATAAAGGCGGTTTGTTCATTCAATACTTCTTGCCTATGTGAAGAATATTCTTTTACAGTAACACCAAATCGATCAACTATCCTTTCTATAGCCATGGGTCTACTCCACACCCCATTATTAGCAAAAGTGGCATAGGAAGATGTTATATCTAATGGTAAAACTTCAGAAGTTCCAAGAGCAATAGCATCTACAGCTCTTATAGGAGTAGTGAGATGCATACGTCGGGCAGTTTTTGCCACTACCTCAGGAGGCACCAGTTCCTGCACCATCCTTACTGAGATTAAGTTAAGAGATCTCCTTAGACCTTCTCTAAGAGTTGTCAGACCTCCTGTAGAGCCGTCATAATTACTAGGCATCCACTTTTCCCAATCACCGGTCGAACTTTGTACATTTAATACTACAGGTTGATTCAAGAGTTGATGGGTAACTGCATAACCATTATCTATGGCACTTGTATATACAAATGGTTTAAAAATAGAACCTGGCTGTCGTCTTGCCTGAGTTGCCCTATTATATTGATCATGGTAATCAGGACGGCCACCAATCATTGCTTTAATATGACCTGTCTTAGGTTCTATAGCTACGAATGCTGTTTGAACTAGTAATTGATCTCGCAATTCCTCATAAAGAGGGCTTTCCCCTTCAAGCATAACTTTGACAGAGTCCTCAGGGTAGATACCAAGATAAGCAAGTTCTTCAAACTCTTCCCTATCTGAAAATAGCCTACTATTAAGTCTGTTCTGATTCGTTATGACACTTTGCATAACAGCATCTTCGGCTGCCTTTTGTAATCGGCTATCTAAAGTAGTATATATAATAAGGCCATCACGATAAATATCAAGATTCAGTGCTTCATCTTCTTGCTCAAGAATTCTACGAACATATTCAGTAAAATAAGGTGCTATCCCAAGATCATCCCGATCAGGTGTCACCTTTAATCCAAGCGCCATTGCCTCAGAATACCTAGATTGAGTAATCATATTTTGCTGACGCATTAATCTAAGTACAATATTGCGACGGCGAATTGCTCGTTCAGGATAATTAACAGGGCTATAAGTGGCTGGGCGAGGTAGAATTCCAATGAGTAAAGCACATTCATCCAGAGTTAAATCTGAAGCATCTTTTTTGAAATATCGTTTTGCAGCCGCTTGAGCACCAAAAGTTCCATGCCCAAAATGAATTGAATTTATATACATCTCAAGGATTTCTTCTTTAGTATATGTTTTTTCAATTTGAATGGCTGTAATCATCTCCTT
>JBJKZS010000052.1:0-8502 GCA_045569115.1 Fidelibacterota bacterium
TGAAAGTTATTGTCCTAGTTTTATTCATTGGTTCTTTTATCGGAACTCTCTTTGGTGATCTTATTGCATTTGCTCTTCCCGAAGGTGTCGTAAAACAATTTTTTCTGCAGAGCACAGAATTTTCTCTAAAAGGATTCTTTGGAGGAGAAAATGATGCAATTTCTCTTGATTTGGGCGCTATTACGTTAATTTTAGGTCTAAAAATAAGATTTAATTTCGCAACTATTTTTGGTCTTGGAGTCTCTTACTACTTTTTGAGGTATTTTCGCTAGTTAATTTCGGAGGTTAAAATGTTTCAATTAATGGATTTACCGTTTTTGGTCAGTATTGGAGGTTGGGAAGTTCTTCTAATTTTTTTAGTCGTGTTGCTTTTATTTGGCGCTAAGCGACTACCAGAGCTTGCAAAAGGTCTTGGCAAAGGAATTAGGGAATTTAAAGGTGCTGTTGAGGGTTTTGAAAAAGAACTTGATGATGCAGCTGATTCAGTCGGAAAGTCGCAGGAAAGCGACCAAAAGCCGATTGGCTAAGCCTAAAACCTTATTCTCAGAATTTTCTGAGTTTAAGCAGGCCTCAACTCGATTTAGCGACAGGAATGCAATTGTTCATGATTTAGATCCTATTTGTTTAGAGGATTCTATAGATGATGGTCTTTTAAATGGTAAATCAATACTAATAAAAGATAATATAGCCGTTCAAGGATGGCCTTTATCTTGTTCATCAAAAATCCTTGATCAATATATTTCACCATATAATTCTACTGTTGTTACTAAAATTCTTCAAAATGGTGGAGTTATTGTTGGAAAGACAAATCATGATGAATTTGCTATGGGTTCTTCAAACGAGCATTCGGTTTTTGGTCCTGTAAAGCATCCAACTAAAACTGATAGAGTTCCTGGTGGATCAAGTGGGGGTTCAGCCACTGCTGTTAAATTAAAATTAGCAGACTTTGCTTTAGGTTCTGATACTGGAGGTTCAGTTCGACAGCCAGCAGCTTTTTGTGGTGTTTATGGAATGAAGCCAACATATGGAAGAGTCTCGCGATACGGTTTGGTAGCATTTGCATCCTCCTTTGATCAAATTGGTCCTTTTTCAAGAACAACAGAGGGTTTAGCAAGGCTTCTTCAAGTTATTTCAGGGCATGATTCAAAAGATGCTACATCCGCGAAAAAACCGGTTCCTGATTATTTAAATCATCTAGATGGGCCCATAGCAAAGAGAATCGGTATACCATGGAAATTTTTGAAGGATGGTGTTCATTCTGAGATTGTTTATAAACTAAAAGAAATTGAATCATTCCTTAAATCAAATGGTTGTGAAATATGTGAAATTGAACTTCCTCATGCTAAATATGCAATTTCAACTTATTATGTTCTTACCAATGCGGAAGCTTCCTCCAATCTAGCACGATTTGATGGTGTAAGGTATGGTTTGAGTGAAAGAAGTTTCGACTTACAATCAATGTATAAAGATAGTCGATCAAAGGGCTTTGGTGATGAGGTAAAACGTAGGATCATGTTAGGAACTTATGTTCTTTCTTCAGGATATTATGATGCGTACTTCAAAAAAGCTCAACAAGTACGAAGGTTGATTCAAGATGACTTTATAAAAGTCTTCACTGATGTTGATCTTATACTTCTTCCTACTACTCCAACTCCAGCATTTAAGCAGGGAAAACATTTGAAAAATCCTTTAGAAATGTATCTTTCTGATATTTTTACAACTCCAATAAGTCTTGCTGGTGTCCCTACTCTAAATATTCCAGCTGGAGAAACGTCAGATAATCTTCCAATCGGAATGCAACTAGTAGGAAATTTCTTTAAGGAGGAAACAATTCTTCGTTTAAGTCATTATATGGAATATAATCTAAATTTGATGTGAATGTTTGAATTTGATAATCCTTGGTTTCTTCTCCTTTTCCTTTTAATTCCACTAGCTATATTGTGGGATAAACGCTGGGGTTCAATTAGACAGGGCACTATACAAATTTCATCAATTGAGCACCTTAAGAGAATCTCTAGCCTCTCTGGTTCTAAAAAGATAAAAAGGATCAATGTTGTTTATCTAATTATTTTTTCTCTCATTATTACTGCTATGGCAAAACCTAGAGCAATTCTTGACCTATCGGAAACTTCCGTTAATATAGTGGATATTAATCTAGTGTTAGATATAAGTAGTAGTATGCGAGCTGAAGATTTCAAACCAAATCGTCTTGAAGCTGCAAAAGAAACTGCAAGGAGTTTCATAGAGCACCGAAAAGGTGACAGAATTGGCTTATTAGTGTTCGCTGGCGAGAGCTACATACAATGCCCGCTAACAATAGATTATAATGTACTTTTAGATTTACTTGATCAGGTTGAAATTGTAGATGAGGCTCATGATGGTACGGCTATTGGGATGGCAATCTCTCATGGAATTAATCGTTTGCGTAGCAGTGAAATAAAGAGTCGAGTTATGGTCTTGTTATCCGATGGAAGTAATAATACTGGAGAACTTGACCCAGTTACCGCTGCTGGATTTGCAAAAGAATATGATATCCGAATATACTCTATAGGTGTTGGAAGTAGGGGTAATGCACCATTCCCTGTGAATGACCCAGTTTTAGGAAAAAGATATGTCCAGGTTCCAGTGGAAATGGATGAAAAAACTCTTCGTGAAATAGCGGATATAACAGGGGGTAAATATTATAGGGCTACTAATGAAGATCAATTGCTTTCTATTTATGAAGAAATAAACTCGCTAGAGAGATCTGATATAATTGTAGAACATTTTCGAAAATATAATGAACTATTTGGTTGGTTATTATTGCCAGCAGTCATTTTAGCTTTAGGGACACTTTATATTAATGAAAATATTTTCAGAAAACGTTTGTAAATGATTGATTTCAGGTATCCTTTTGTATTCTTCATTTATCTATTTCTGATTGTCTTGATGATAATCAAACGAGCTAAATCAAAGGAGAGAAATTTAGAGTTATCTCGCTGGGGGGAAGAAAAATTAAGAACTCGACTTTTTTCTAAGGTTAATATGAAATTGCTTAGAAGAAAAGCCATTGTTCAATGGTGGGGAATTCTCTTTTTAATTTTTGCAGCTTCTGGCCCGCAAATTGGATCCTCATTAAAGGAAGTTGAAAGTAGAGGAGTAGATATTCTTGTAGCTCTTGATATTTCAAAGAGTATGTTAGCGGAGGATATAAAGCCTACAAGATTGGAAAAATCCAAATTTGAGATAAATCGTCTTGTATCTAAACTTGAAGGAGATAGAATTGGTCTTGTTGTTTTTGCTGGAACTAGTCACCTTTATCTGCCTTTGACTAGTGATTATGATGCTGCTAGACTTTTTGTTAATGCGATTGATACAGAAATGGTGAGGTCTCAAGGCACAGCTTTGAGTGATGCATTATTAACTTCGCTTAATGCATTTAGCTCTACGGATGAAAAGCACAGAGTTCTTATTGTTTTAAGCGATGGTGAGGATCATGAAGGAGAAGCTGTGGTCTCGGCAAAAAACCTAGTTGATAAGGGAGTAATTATACATACCGCGGGTGTTGGGACAAATGCTGGATCATTGATTCCAATTTATAATAAGCAAGGTCTCCAGACTGATTATAAGAAAGATAGGTCGGGGAAATTAATTACATCCATACTAAACATGGCTGTACTCCAAGAAATATCCACTATTTCTGGCGGTGTGGCAATTCGGTTTGATGGTAATTCAGGAAACATGGATGATTTGATTAATATTATTGATAATATGGATAAGAGAACCTTAAAAACTCATGAATATTCACAGTTTGAAGATAGGTATCAATATTTTCTTGCATTTGCTATGCTATTATTTGTAATTGACTTTTTGATTAAAACTAGGAAAGACGAAGGAGAAGATTGGCGAGGTCGTTTTGTTTAATTTGTTTTTTATAGTAATTATTAACTTCTGCATTATAAATGGACAAAGTCTCATAGAAGGTCCAATTTTATTTGAAAAGAAGAATTCTATTAAAGGAAAAATATTAGATATTCCTGAAGTTCATTTTAACTCAGGATATTCAGCTTATTCAAATGAGAACTTTGAAAAGGCAAAAAAAGATTTTGAGATGGCATCCCAAACGGATAGTGAAGATCTTAAATCTATGTCTTATTACAACTTAGGAAACACATTGCACAGCCAGGGTGAATTAGAGAAAAGTCTCTTGGCATTTAGAAAGGCAATTGAACTTAATCCCAAGGATTTAGATTCTAAATTCAATTATGAACTTACGAAAAGATTGTTGCAGAAGAGCCAAAAGGAACAATCCCAGCAACAACGATCTGATGAGGAAAAAAAAGATGAGCAAAAAGAGGAAAACCAAGAACAATCAGATCAAAATAAAGAGGAACAATCTGAAGATAATATTTCTAGTCAGGAACAGTCTCAACAGCGAGAGTCCGACTATGACAGGAAAAAGCCTAACGCTGAGGCGACACTAGATGCTTTGAAAGCGGATGAAGAAAATTTGATGAAACGTAAATTAGATAATTCAAAATTAAAAATACTTGATAAGGATTGGTAGATGAAAAAAATATTTTTTTTCATGACACTAATATTTTTTCAAGTTTTATTTGCTGAAACACAGATTCAAACAACAGTTGATAAGAATAGGATACGAATAAATGAAGCTCTGACTTTAAAGATTACCGCTAAAGAATCTGATGATTTTCCTAAGCTTAAATTGACTGACTTGAAAGATTTTACTGTAATCTCTGGACCAGGGCAATCAAGTAGTTTTCAATGGGTTAATGGAAAGTTGTCTAGTTCAAAACTCTGTCTTGGACTCTAATTCCAAATAAGATCGGCAACCTAATAATTCCTTCATTTCCTATTAATATTGGTGGAAAATTAATTAATTCTGAACCCATAGAAATAATTGTTATAGAATCTTCATCTCCCACCCTTTCTGAAACTGAAAAATCTGATCCTGATAACAATAATACTGCTCCTCTGTTATTTCTAGTAGCTGAACCTAATAAGAAAGAAATTTTCCAAGGTGAGCAAGTTACTGTTGATTATAAAATCTATACTCGTGTAAATATGAGACAATATGCTATTGAATCAAAACCTCAAGGAATTGGCTTTTGGCAAGAAGAACTTTATGCTCCAAAGCAACCAACTTTGAAGGAAACTTCCATAGATGGAATTAGGTATCGAGTGGCGACTTTATATAAAGTTGCCCTTTTTCCAATAAATAATGGTCTATTAGAGATTGAACCAATGATTTTGAATTGTTCAATTGAGGTACCATCAAAGAATCGTCAGTTTTCATTATTTAATGATTTCTTTTCGGACCCTTTTTTTTCTAGGACAAAAAAACAAATCGTCAGTTCTAAAAAACTAAAGATTGATGTAAAACCAGTTCCTCAACTTGGAAAGACGCCTGATTATACTGGAGCAGTAGGACGTTTCGAAATAAAAGCAAGTGTAGATACTGCACGTGTTTCTGTTAATGAAGCCATAACTTTTAATGTAGAATTGTCGGGAACTGGAAATTTAGCATTGTTCCAATTGCCAGAAATACAATTTCCTAGTGGCCTTGAGGTTTTTAGCCCCAAAGTAAAGATTGAGAAAGATCCTTTTCGAGATGAAATTTCAGCTACTCGTACATGGGAATATATTCTTATTCCACGAAGTGATGGACAATACATTCTTCCTAATATAAAGTTAGACTATTTCGAACCCAACTTAGGTCGCTGGGAAAAAATCACCACAAATAGGATACCAATACTAGCTACCCCGTCTGAAAACACCTTCATGGTTGAGGGAGGATTAACCAAGGAAGAAATTTCACTTTTGAAGAAGGATATTCGATATATAAGACAAAAACCAGTAAGAATGAGAAATAGTTCTAATCGTGTTTTTCCAATGGGATTCTGGTATATTAATATTTTAGCTATTGGAATTTTCTTTACCCCTAATATTATTAAAAAAGTAAAAAGTGATATACAGGAACGTTCAGGTATTTACGTAAAGCATAAGGCAATTAGAAGGCTAAAGAATGAATTGGGTAAAGTAAAATCAGATAATGATTTTCAAAGTGTAGAAAAATCCATTTACGCGTATTTTTCGACCCAACTTGAAATTAGTGAAGTTGGACTTGATTCTCGAATTATTCGAACTAAATTATTAGGTTTAGTTGACAGTAAGAGTATTCAAGTACTCGAAGATATTTTAGCTAAGTGTGGATTGGGTCAATATGCTAAATCAACAAAAGAAATATTAGCATCTCAGCTTGCTGATGAAACGATTAAACTAATTGTGGAAATCGATAAACAGCTATGAATAGACTCTCAATTATATTCTTACTATTTATAAGTCTCCAAGCTAACTATGCTAGTCATGCTGACTCACTTTTTGTCGAAGCAAATAAACGTTATAGCATGCAGGATTACGTTAATGCTTTAGGTGTTTATGAACAGCTTATCAGTCAGGGTTACGAGCATTCTAATTTGTACTATAATCTTGGTAATACATATTATCAATTAGCTGAATTAGGGAATGCTATTTGGGCTTATGAAAAGGGCCTTTTTCTTAGGCCTAGTGATGATGACCTTGTTTATAACCTTAGTATTGCAAATGCTAGAATTGTTGATAGAATAATTATCCCTGAGCCCTTTTTTTTCGTCAAATTATATAGTTCTTTTAAACAAATATTTTCTCCAAACCAATGGCTATATGTAATTAGTTGCTTAATTCTATTAACCTCGATCTTTTCAACAATAGGAAGGATTTGGAAAAATCGCACAACTCATCTCATTACAAACTTTTCGTCCTTCATTATAGCTCTTGGGTTTATATCTTTTTTTATATTTGTTGATGTTTATTATGATCTTTCAAATGATGAATCTGGTGTTGTAACTGTAAAAGAAGGAAGAGTTTATTCAGCACCTTCAAAAAGCAGCAATTTATTATTTGTAGTACATGAAGGAACCAAAGCGAAAATATCAAGCAGGCAAAATCCATGGGTTGAAATTCAACTAATTGATGGTAAAAAAGGCTGGTTATCGTTGAAAAATATGAGATTGCTTTAGGGTGAAAACTTTTTACTATTTAATTGTCTTTTTAAGTTTAAGTCTAGCTCAACAGGGTGGTTTGAAATTTGATGAGAACTTTGACCCATCAATCCTTAAAGAGCCAAAGATAAAGCTGCCAATGATTATTAGTCCTGATGAACCACTGCCATTAATATTTTCACCAACAGAATTAGATTCAGTAATAGAGGGATTTAGGGTTCAGGTGATTTCTACCCAAGCTTTGGATAAAGCAAATGCTGTTCTTTCTGTTTTATTACCAGAATTTGGTCCAGAAGTATACATTATTTTCGATTCACCTAATTACAAGCTTAGAGTTGGGAACTTCACATCTCGCGTATCTGCTGAAAAAGCAAGGAAGAAGATTGCATCTCTCGGATATAGTGCACCATGGGTTATAAAAACTAAAGTTAACCGTTTACCAAGAATAAACAGTCGATGATGTCAGACAAAAATGGTGAAATGAGTTGTGCTCCAGAAACCATCTCAATAACTTTCTGAAGTTTTGAGGCTAATAATTAATCTTAGAGCATTTTATATCTTTCCAATAATTAAGTTTGTGTTCTATGTCTCTAATATTTTTTTGAAGTAAAAAATGGCTGGACATTCTAAGTGGGCTCAAATTAAACGGAAGAAAGCCGTCGTTGATGCTAAGCGTGGTCAGGTTTTTACTAAAATAATTAAAGAAATTACTGTCGCTGCGAGGTTAGGAGGAGGCGATGAGAATGCAAATCCAAGACTCCGTCAGGCAATTCTTACGGCAAAAGGTGCAAATATGCCAGCGGACAATATAAAGAGAGCAATTCAAAAAGGTACAGGTGAGCTACCAGGGGTGACCTATGAAGAATCTGTTTTTGAAGGATATGGTCCTGAAGGAATAGCAATTATGATCGAAGTAACTACGGATAATAGAAATAGAACAGTTGCTGAATTGCGTCATCTTATTACTAAATATGGGGGAAACCTCGGAGAATCAGGTTGTGTTTCTTGGATGTTTGAAAGAAAGGGAACAATAACTGTAGATAAAAAAATAAAAAATGAGGATCTTCTTTTTGAAGCAATTTTATTAGGTGGAGGCGAAGATTTTATTGAAGAAGATGAAATATACATTGTTCAATCGAATCCAAATAAAATGATCTCAGTAATGGAGTCTCTTGAAAAGAATGGTTTTTTTGTTAAGACGTCTGAAATATTACAAATACCTAAGAACTACGTAAAGATAAAGGGTGATACTGCGAAAAAGGTAATAAAACTAATGGAAGCATTAGATTTTCATGAAGATGTACAGAAAGTATCTGCTAATTTTGATTTTGAAGAGGATGCAATTGGGTTGGTAAGCTGAATGCGTTGTATAATAGGAATAGATCCTGGTCTTACAACCACTGGTTATGGAATAATTCAGGTTGTTAAAGATAAAAAAACCATTGTTACTTGGGGTACTATA
>JBJKZS010000053.1:0-8452 GCA_045569115.1 Fidelibacterota bacterium
TGGATGTCAATAGATCCTGCAGCAATTATTGCGCCAACTAATGTAACTCCGGATATTGCATTAGACCCTGACATAAGCGGGGTATGAAGAGTCGGTGGCACTTTGGTTATAACTTCAAAACCAACAAACAACGCTAATACAAAAACATATATTTGAACAAGTAGATCAGTACTCAAGATTTATCACCCTCATTTTGATTTTTCATTCCTAATATCTTTTTTACATGACTATTAATAACTTGACCCTCATGAGTAAGTAAAGTCCCTGAAATCAATTCATCTTCTAAATCAATAGATAGTGTGCCATCTTGTAACATCTCAAAAAGTAGTGCTGTAACATTACGGCTAAACATCTCACTGGTATGATAAGAAAGGGAACCAGGTAAATCTGTCATTCCGTGTATAATCACACCATCAACATCTATTGTTTCATTGGGCATTGTTAATTCACAATTCCCTCCGTTCTCTGAGGCCAAATCAACAATAACAGAACCTGGCCTCATAGACTCTACCATTTTTTTTGTTATAAGAAGAGGTGCCCGTTTACCAAAAATTAGTGCGGTAGTTATAACAACATCAGCATCTAAAATATGTTCTCCAATAATATTCTGTTCATGCTCGTAGAAATCTTCAGACATCTCAGCAGCATAACCACCAGACGTTTCAGCATCATGAGATGTTTCAAGCTCAATAAACTTGGCTCCAAGGCTTTCTACTTGTTCTTTCACTACAGGTCTAGTATCAAAAGCTTTTATTTGTGCTCCTAAACGTTTTGCTGTTGCAATAGCTTGAAGACCCGCTACACCAGCACCAATTACAAGTACTTTAGATGGCGAGATAGTTCCTGCCGCAGTCATCATTAGAGGAAAAAATTTGTTTAGAGAACTCGCAGCAAGTAATACAGCTTTATAACCCGCTGCCGAACTCATTGCACTAAGCGCATCCATCCGTTGCGCCCGGGAAATCCTTGGTATTAATTCCATAGAAAAG
The DNA here is from genome assembly GCA_045569115.1 of Fidelibacterota bacterium. Taxonomy (GTDB): domain Bacteria; phylum Fidelibacterota; class Marinisomatia; order Marinisomatales; family S15-B10; genus S15-B10. The sequence goes on from JBJKZS010000053.1 coordinate 990, forward strand.
CAGGTCATATTTTTTTTCGCCAAGCCCTGAACATTATGAATATTTTTAAAAGGATTGAAAAACCCAATCATTACAGAATTAGTTGGAAAATGATCTATAATGTCCATCATACCATCATGAAGACATATACAATTAACCTTCAGGAATATATCTCCCTCATTAACAATATCATCATATTGAGATATAATTGTGGCGCCAGCCTCTTCATAAGCATTTTGTCGAAATCCAGCACTGCCCCCCGAACCATCTTGAATTATAACCCTTAAGCCATGTTTAACTAGTCTGTTCACACTTTCAGGCACTAGAGATACACGGTTTTCACCTTTAGATGTTTCTTTAAGGACTGCTATAGTTGTCATATAGGCTCATTCTGATATCAAGTTTTTAGTTTAATAACACAGGTAAATTAGCAGACATGATTATGTTTTCCAATGCTAGTGGGATTAATGGTTAATTTTTCATAAGAAAAATAATAATCTTAGTTATGCCTGAATGGAACAAATGAAAAGAGACTACGTGGATAAGTATCAGTAATAATTAGGAAACCACGATCCTCCAAAATGACAATACCCTCCCAGTTACGAGAAATACCCGTTTCAAGAGTAAGCTGAACTGGTGCTTTTGGTCCGAGTATAAAACTTCCATTTTCCAAAGAGAATTGTAGCAATCTTTCTACTGTATTTTCTTTAGCATGTGTTTTTCCTCTACCAAAACTTTCCGCAATTGGATCAATATCAGGTTTTAGTGTTTCTTCCTCGGGATAAAAATAATTGATGGCCCAAAAAGAACCTTCTTTTGAGATTGATGTAGCATCCGTAAGTCTATATTCAATAGATGGAATAGAAATATTATCTAGCTGGTTTAATGCTTTATCAAAGACTACGGCTTGGGGTATATTTGTTATTTTCCGACCATTAGCTTCATATATAGCAATTAGAGAATCATCCCTCATCAAAAGAGTTTCGAAAGACATTTGAGACATAAATAAATTTGATTGAATCCTTTTGAGAGATGAATGATCCAGATGAATTTCCTGTCTTTCCCAATTCGCTTTACCAAAAACAATATAACCAAACCGACCTTCTCCTTCTTTTGCTTCAATAGTCAGATAAACCGAATCTCCATGAACGACTATTGCCTCAAACCCTTCGAAACCGGGAATTGTTTTTGAAAGTCCATCATCATTGAATCCTATTTTGCTAGGTTGAATTGGTTGATCTATTTTACCTGATATATAGCTGTCAATTCTCTTTTTAGAGATAGATAGAATATTCCCACCCATATGCCCTGAGAATCTATTTGGAAATTGGGGAAGCAATAATAATTGTTGATCAGCCCAAACTAAACCAGAATATTCTGCATCTTTAATAGAAAACTCTTCCAAAAGTTTAATTTCCATAGGATTATATTCAATTATGGAGTTACAACCCATAAATATAGAAAAGAGTAGCGTTACTAGTTTAGACTTCGATCTCATTAACCGACGAATATCGCCGATCAAGGAATGATTTGCAAGTCTCTTGTGAAAATATGTCAAACCCCCATTGTATTTTTTTTCCTTATATTTTTGGTTACAGCTCAGGACGCAAATGAATATAGTGGGCTTCGCAAGACAATGATAAAAGATCAAATTATTTCAAGAGGCATCAAAAATATATTGGTCATCGAAGTAATGAGTGAAATTCCAAGACATCTTTTCATTGATAAGTCAAAGTGGAATTTGGCATATAGTGACCAGCCTGTACCTATTGGTTATGGACAGACAATAAGTCAACCTTATATTGTTGCATATATGACAGAGCTTTTGCAAGCAGAGTCTCATCATAAAATTTTAGAGATTGGAACAGGCTCTGGCTATCAAGCTGGAATATTAAGTAAAATTGCACAACAAGTATATACTATAGAAATAATTCCTGAATTAAGTGAAATAGCATTTAGCAATTTCAAGAAACTAGGATATAATAATATTGTTACAAAAGTTGGTGATGGATATAAAGGATGGCCTGAAAATGCACCATTCGATCGCATCATTCTTACAGCCGCTCCAGAAGAGATTCCTATGGCACTAATTGAACAACTGAAGCCAGGCGGGAAAATGGTACTTCCTTTAGGTCCTAGATGGATGCATCAAGAACTTTTAGTTCTAAGAAAAAATTCCTTTGGGGAAATAACTAGAGAGAAAACTATTCATGTGCGTTTTGTACCAATGATTAAGGATAAAAAAAACAATAATTAAATTTCTGATGCCGGCGAAATTGCTGCATATCGTTGCCAAAATCTAACAGACTCGGCCCACTCTTCAGTAGTATATAGACCTTTCGTTCCACCTTTTAATTCCAGCTGATTTCTCATCATAGTTACAGGCCCCATTGGTAAAGAATTAACTCCTTCAGGTAAAGCGTGCATTGAAATAAGTTCCCAATCAGCATTACTAGTTTGTTCTTCATTCTCCATTAGAGTTGCATGATTATAGATAATAAACTCTACTTTTCCTGCTTTTAAGGGTTCACCGTTCAGTGCCCTGACCTGGATGTATTCTTCTTCTTCATCCCGTCGTTTTACCCACTCTGCCTTCAGGTTTGTATTATGAGTAATCTCAATAAAAGGACATACAAAATCCTTTGCTATAGTTTTGGCGCCTTCCACAATGACCACACCATCTCTATAACCTGGTCTAAAACATCCCGCTTGAAATTGAACTCTAACATGCTTAAGCACTTCTTCAAAGCTTAAGCAATGAGAATAAGTTTTTCCAGAACCTTTGACCTGTCGTCTTACAAAATCATTAATACCAATAGTGGTCATTTTTCTTTCCCCGGCTGGTACATTTGTTCTAGATTGGCTTTGATGTCTTCTAGATCATACCAGACCGTTTTCAATTGATGTTTGGAAAAAAGTTCCGATTGGTCATTATAATGGGAGGATGTCGTATCCTGTGTGACGCTTCCAAAAGGGTGTCCACTATAAGATTTCATTTCCCCATACTTATCCCATTTTACTGCAAGAATATAACTGTCACCTGCCTGCCCTACAAATTTCCCCTTCTTGTTTGCCGTTGAGTATATAGCACGAAGTATATCGGGACCACCTGCTAGTGGGTGATCTGCATCGCCTCGAATTAGACGCTGAACCTGTCCCAATTCAACATCCAATTGACCGTAAAACTCTATAAGAAAGTCAGCGGCATTTTTTACAGCGTTTTCCATCACTTCTTTATCAGGAAATTCACTGCCTATTTTAAAATATTTCCTGAGTTCATAGAGTGTTATAATCACTATGGCCGCCTGCTTATTTTCAATATTCATTCTATGGTCCCAAGATTTCATCAACTTAACAGCATCTCTTAATATTGGGTTCGAGATGTCAATCTCATCAACAATTTTATTTTTCATTTTCACTTGACGCGAATTTTCAGAATAATAAAGATCATATTTTGCGGCTAAAAATTCATCAAATGTAAGAGAACTATCATTAGTAAATATTTCCTGGGCACGCATTGATCTATTAGTCTTGTGAGTTTCAATTCCCATCGTCTGGGAAAAAACTGATGAATCAGGATTCTCACCATTGCCAGTAGACATAAAAGGAGTATGATTACAATTCTGTACAAAACCAGATTTAGGATTCAAAACTTGTGGAAGCTTTGACAAGGGTAGGAACCGATCCCAAACTACTGCTGAGGTATCACCAGGAATAACTTGTTGCCAATTGAAGGCCTCATTACGTTCTGGGAAACGACCATTATAAATATAAAAAATGTTAGCTTCTCGATCGGCATACACAGTATTAAGACTTGGGATTGCTATCATTTCCATAGCTTCTTGAAACATTTCCAAATTTTTTGCCTTATTTATTTTATACCATTGATCAACAGCCCTTATATCTTTTAAATTTGAGTACCTAATAGCATAGGTTCCAAATGGCCGACGCAAAACCGGACCATGAATGGACCAAAGGCCCTCTCTTCTAAAAGTCCATTTAAGTCGCCCCCATATCTTGACTTGAATTGGAATAGTAAATTTTTCTAAATCCATCCAGCTACCATCGAATTTGTATTGATATTTGTTTTCCGGATTAATCTCAAGTTCATATATATCAATAAGGTCTGGTCGATTAACAGTATGTGTCCAAGCTTTATTCTTATCATGTCCAACACCAAATACAGGCATTCCTGGAAAAAGTGCTCCAGACACTTCCCAACCTTCTTCACTATGCACATGAGCTTCGTACCAAGCAAGGGGACCATTCCAAGGTTGATGGCTATTAGACATAAAGAAGGTAGAACTGTCAGCTGTTTTCTTGGGTGAAATAGCAAAACCATTCGATCCGATTGGAGAACCTCCAATTATATCTGAAAAAATAATTTCTTGATCAGCTTTAACAAAAGCTTCTGGTTTTTTATCACTCAAAAGTCGTCGCATTACGTCATCAAGTCCAAAGAAAAAGGTCGATTTTAATGAAAATCCCGCAACAATATCTTTACCACTTAATGGATAGAGCTCTAAGGTTGCTTTATCAGGATAAAGACTTACATAATAATTCATCCCCTCAGCATAGGCTTCACAAACTTTCCTTATACTCACTGAAAGATCCTGATCATATTTTTCTTCAACAGTTTCAACAAGCCTAAAAAGCTTTACAAGAAAATCAAACCCTATACCTTCCATTCCATTATATTTTGCCATTTTACCCCTAGCACCCATAATTGATAATTCTATGTTTTTTAAATCATCCTCAGCATGAGCATATGCTAAACCAAAGGCAACATCTGCATCAGTCTTTCCATAAATATGTGGCACACCCCATGAATCACGATAAATGGTTGCGTCATATTTCTCTGAAAGCACTGAAGCCTCTTTCCATGATGGAACAGTAGTACAGGAAGTAAATAAAACCGCCATAAAAAATGATGCTACAAGATATTTGGACAATTCCATTACACAACTTAGTCCACAATTGGTTTTAGGTTAAAGATGAAAAAATGTTTTTGGCTTAAGCCCTTTAATACAATTCTTAATTTGATATATTCATCTAAATGTTTTTTCTTCTAAATTGCGAAAAACAACAATCAGCCAAAATGTTGATACTAATGAAGCTACAATGACAGAGATTAGCTGAGCTATCCATACCCATTCAATTGATTTTTGAAGGATGAAAATGAAATAAAGAGAAAGAGCAACACTTACAAGCAATACTCGCATAAAAGTAAGAACTAGCATTGGAATACCATTCCCCAATCCTTGGATGGCCCTACCACTTATCATACTGATAGCTATAAAAGGATATCCAAAAATAAAATAACGAAGATACTGTACCCCAATATCCTTAATAAATTGGTCATCACTAAAAAACCCGACAAAAGTTGGTGCACTAAAGAAAAAAAAGGCACCTATTCCAATCGCAATTATAACACAACTCTTAATTGCGTATATGGTTGTGGTTCTAACAAGATCATAACGTTTAGCACCATAGAACATTCCTACCAATGTAACAAGACTTGTAGATATAGAGATTGCTGGGACAAGAAAAATATGGTCAATACGTATTCCAATTTGGTACCCCGCCACCGCTTCACTTGAGAACATAACAAGAATCCTATTAAAAATACCACTTCCTAAAGCCATAATGATCATTGAGAAAGAGGCGGGAATACCAATCTTAAATATCTTTACCAAAATTGCGCTTGAAAAAGAAAAGTCCTTAAGTGAAAATCTGATATAACTATGTTGTTTCACTAACAAAATATATGCAAAAATGGTTGCGACTGAGATCTGACTAACCACAGTTGCAATAGCAGCGCCTTTAATCCCTAAATCAAAAGTAAATATGAAAATTGGATCTAAAATAATATTCAGTATTGTTCCCCCACCTTGAATTACCATAGGGGTTTTCATATCACCTTCACCTGAAAGGATTGATCTAAAAAATACCGAAAGTACTAGAAAAGTATATGCCATGGCAATAACACTGAAATAATCCCAAGCCAAGGGTAAAATTGAGGGTGGTATACCAAGGAATGTTAGTATTTCTTTCCCCTGACTAATACCTAAAAATGTGAGAAGAAGCCCTAATACCAATCCTAGAATTATTGCATGCTCTGCACTATTATCCGCATTTTTCTTATCTTTTGCACCTATATATTGAGCAATCACAGCTGTCACACCAGAACCAACACCAAAAACTAAACCTATGCCAAAGAAAAGAAGTGGGAGATTGAAGGCTAGCGCTGTTATTGCATCAGAACTTACCTGACCAACAAAAAACATGTCTACCATCATATAAATGGTTTGAACCATCATCCCAAGCATTATAGGGGTAGCTAAAGACCACAGCCCTCCTTTTGGATTATTTAAAAATTCTGTTAATCGAGATTCTTTTCTTTCTTTTGAATTCATAAAACCCTATTAATTAATTCTATAATTGAGTGCCAGAATAATGGTGATGAAGATCTAAAACCTAATATAAAACAATAGTTGTAAGGTAGCTTTCGTTAAAAGCTCATTTACATGTGAAAAAATGTTCTTTATTTCAAATTTCTTGAGAAACCAAGCCCTATCATAATCCCCCCAACACCGTTATTGGCTAATGAAAGACCTAGTGATATTTTCTCCATATCATATCCTATTCCCATTGAAAAACCAGAAGTTATATCTTTCCATAATCTTCCTATTTGAAGATTGTTCCTTAGTGAACTTGTTCCTAAGTATAAAAAGAAATCTTGAGAGATAGAAAATGCCCCACCAATTTTTAATAAACTTTTATCTCTCCACCAAACACCATCTGCTGATAACAATAAAGGTAAATATCGTAATTCACGGGTAAGTCCTATTGTAATCGATGTAGGAATATCTTCTTTATATGAAGTGTAGGAATCTAAGTCTATACCGATATTCCTAATGGTTACTCCCAAAGATGTAGAGATTTCGGGTATTATAACTCTCGCACCGAATGTAATTAGACCTAAAAGAGCTTGTAATTCTCCAATACGGCTTTGGAAAAAGCCTGTGGAAAAACCAATATCTGCAATCGGAGCCAGTTTTCTTGCAAAAGCAAAAGAAATCCATGCATCCCTAGCAGAAAATTTGCCTAACTCTAAACCGTTAATATCACGTTCTAAAAAATCACCATAGTTCACACCCTTGAAAGTTGATGACATATACCACTTATTCCATTCTGTCCGCCACTCAACGAAATGTGCTCTGATAAAAGCAGGATATTGAATGGCTGAAAGGGATAAAGCTTTTTTTGATCCAGATAATAGTGCTGGGTTAAGATTTGAAGCATCCGCACTTAATAGATCCGCAACTCCACTTCCACTCATTCCAACAGATCGAAAATGATAAGGAATATCTAGCGATGTAAATGCAGTCTGCCCTGAAAGTAACGTTATTAAAAAAAATGGGTTTATAAAACGGTACACTTTATTACAGTAACGATACAGGGTCAACATCAAGATTAATTTT
>JBJKZS010000054.1:0-8388 GCA_045569115.1 Fidelibacterota bacterium
TCAATTTTTACTAAAAGAAAACTTGCATAAGCGAGAAGCATACAAATAATTGATGCAATAGCTTGAGCAAACCAAAATTTAAAATCCCTCTTTTCGTTAACTTGAATCTCCACAGGTTGAGTTAGTGAAAGGAGACGATTTTCCCGTGCTGCAATAATTGCACCTAGGAAAGCAATCCATAGCGTCAGATGCTGAATAATTATAGATGAACCTGGGATTCCCTGAACTCCAAAAACTCGAGCTACAGCTTCCACAAGTGGGAATGATGCCATTGAAAGAAGCACTAAAATGGTAGCACCATTTTCTGATAGAGAAATCAGTCTAGTTAAATTATGTATTGATTTCCGAATTAAGTTCATATTACATATGATTTATGAATACTACTTTAAAAAGTATCTCATAAAATATTCATGATAAATTTTTTATGACATAAAGCTTTCATTTTTATTAAAACAAACTAAGTGTTTTAATAAAATAATTCATCCACTCGAGATTTAAGCCAATTAGCACGTTCCTGAGCAAGAATATTAGCTAACCTCTGATTTGGAATTTCATTAACATCCACCGCAAGAGCTTGATCAAGTAAATTAAAAAACTCTTCTTTATTTTGATTCGGTATCGAAATTGACTCAGCATAAGACACATAAAGAGATGCACGACTTCCTTCTGATAAATCCATAGCGCGATCAAAATGTTCCTTTGCTACTTCCAGAGAAGAACTACCTCCATCGGGACGATTCAATGTATACGTAAACATCAGGTCGTGAATAGACCCATTGTCATAATCCTCATCTAGTTCTAGGGCTCTTTCTAGTAAATGTCCAATATTAGGCAACTCAATTATAGCGGCAGGATTGTCTTTTGAAACTGAAACAAACAGCCCCCAAGCTGCTGCAGTCCAATATAAAGTTGAAATATTGCTCTCATTTGTTTTTGAGAGAGCTATTTTAGGATCTGAATTATAAGATTTAATAAATCCAGGATAAGATGCATCTAACGCTTTCATACCATAATCTTTAGCACGTTTTAAAAGATTACCGCTTCTTGAGTATAATTTTCTCGCACTTGAGAAATCCTCATCCATAGCAATTTCTGCATCGCGGAGAACAAAGGAATAGGCATACACAGTGAAAGCCTGACATGCAGCTGTTAAAAGTTCTGGGTTATTTGGAGATTGATGAATAAGAAGTTCAATAAGTTTCATATTTGTGGGAAGCGATTCACGAACAAGTTCAGGGTCATTTTCTGATAAATAAATTGCAGAAATTCCATCGCTAGCTGAGCCCAGAATGTTTCCCATAATGATTTCGCTTAAAGAACAACTTGAAATAAACAGAGAAGAAAAAACTAAAAATAGAATATTAATTATCGATTTCATCAGCTAATCCACTATATATAGGAAACTGGTGACACATCTCTTTTATTTCATTGCGGATATTTAATGCGATCGATGTATCATCAGGAGCTTGGATTATTCTATCAATGAATTCGACAATTTGACACATTTCTTCTTGGCCCATACCCCTTGTTGTAATTGCAGGAGTACCAATCCGAATACCGCTAGTTATCATAGGACTACGCTCATCATATGGAACCATATTTTTATTGACAGCAATTCCAGCATGTTCAAGAATTTTTTCGGCTCTTTTCCCAGATATTCCTTTATTTGTTAGATCAATTAAAAGGACATGGGTATCAGTGCCATGAGAAATTAGGTTATAGTCTTTCTTAATAAACAAATCAGCCATAGTCTGAGCATTGATAACAATCTGTTTTGAGTAAGTCTTGAACTCAGGTTTAAGCGCTTCTCCAAAAGCTACAGCTTTTGCAGCAATGACGTGCATTAATGGACCACCTTGAATACCAGGCATTAGGCTTGAATCAATGAGTTCTGAAAGATTTTTAGTCCTACCTGATTTTGGAGCAATAATTCCCCAAGGATTTTCAAAATCTTCACCAATTAAAATTAATCCACCTCTAGGTCCACGAAGAGTCTTATGTGTTGTTGAAGTAACAATATGACAGTGTGGCCATGGGTTTGGGTGAACACCAGAAGCAACAAGACCTGAGGGATGAGCAATATCAGCTAATAGAAAAGCTCCTACCTTATCTGCTATCGTCCTAAATGATTCAAATTCAATAAATCTTGGTAAAGCACTACCGCCACATATTATTAGTTTAGGTTTCTCTTTAATTGCCAAATCTGCAATTTTATTAAAATCAACACGACCTGTTTCTCGTTCGACCTGATATGAGACAATATTATATAGTTTTCCTGAAAAATTGACCGAACTTCCATGAGTCAAATGACCACCATGAGCAAGATCTAGCCCCATAATGGTATCACCTGGCTTGAGAAACGTAAAAAAGACCGCCATATTTGCTTGAGACCCCGAATGTGGTTGAACATTAGCATATTTTGCTGAAAATAGCACCTTAGCACGATCCCTTGCGATATTCTCTACTTCATCTACCCATTCACATCCACCATAATACCGTTTCCCGGGATAACCTTCAGCATATTTGTTTGTCATGACACCACCCGTTACTTCAAGAACAGATTCGCTAACAAAGTTTTCCGAAGCAATCAGTTCCAGGCTATCAGCCTGGCGAGAAATTTCACTTTTTAGAGTTGAAAAAACTTTAGGGTCTGAATCCTGTAAATTTGAATCAAAAATAGATTTAATTCTCATAGAAGTATTCTCTCTTAAATTAATTGGAAGTGTAGAAGGTTTAAGAGACCAAATCTAGAATAATGGAAAGCTATAAAACGAATCATCTAGGAATTATATATCCAACTATTGTTTAACGCCAACTTGGATCCTTCTTTATTGATTCGGAAACCCATGTATAGCAATTACCTTTTGCAGATATAGAGCCTCGACGCTTTATATCTTCATCAAGCATAAACCAATCTGTCTTCCCAAAGACTAGATCATCTCGATTGTTTTCTAAATATATGCGATCACGTTTATGTCGATTAAAACCTTTACTCTCTGCTTCTTTAAAGTACTTATAGGCGAGTGCTGCAACTATTTTGTCATTAGTAGTAGGAAAATTTTCTCGGCAATCTTGAAAAGCTGCATAATAAACGGTTCCCTTTGCACCTGAAGTTTCTCCATTCTCAGGGGCAGTCTTATTAGCTTCCTGAGCCCATTTCATTGCTTTAGCATAATCAGAAAGAGAAATATTTACTCTAACAATTTCCAAAGCTGTCTTGAAATCACGACGGTCAAGAACAAAAAGTTCTTCATATGCACCAGAAGCAGCTTTTAGATTGTCAATCTCCGAATATGCTAACGCTAATTTCTGAAGAATAAGCTTATTGGAGACAGAGCCACTTCCTTCATCGCTAGAACGTAATCGGTCAAGTACTTCAATAGCCTCTTCTTCCTCACCAGCAATCATTAACTGATCTGACAAGTCTATACCAAATGAATAATTAGAAGGGTTGTCTTGAAATCGTCGGCGATAAATATCAATAGGGTCACGTCCAGTAGCTTCAAATGCTTGGGCAAGATCGCCTTGAGCATTTTTGTTGTTAGGATCAATCTTAAGAATTTTCTGTAAAATAAAAATCTGATCATCATAGCGACCAACTTCCCCATAAAGTTCATTTAATCTATTTAGCGGTTCTAAATCATCAGGAGTGAGATCAGTAAGTTTCTCATATTCAAAAATTTCTTTTTCAGAATTTCCAAGCCGTTTGTATGCATATGCGAGTCGTTTACTAAGATTTACATTATCTGGGAGTCGTTTAAGTCCTTGAAGAAGGACATATTCTGAACTGTCAAATTTTCCCATAAATTCAAAAGCTATAGCCCAATATTGGAAAACTTCCTCCTCATTCCCTTCATCACAACCGAAATCCACTAAATCACTGTAAACCCTCGATGTTGAAGACCAGTCTTTATTCTTATAATATTCAGCGGCGCTACTTAGAAGTCGAAGACATTGTTGCTCACTTACTGGCTCTGGAGCAGTTTTTTCCTCTACAGAAGCAGGGGGTGCACAGCTTACAAAAATAAAAAAACCTATTAATGAAAATTTTATAAACTTTTCGCCAAAAAAAATCATGCTATCTCCTCTTTCCTTTTATCAACCACAAATCTCCAATAGTTAATCCAACAGAAAGGTGGGTTATCATCTCAGTTGAATTTGATAGAAAACCTTCTCTTCTTGAAGTCCTAATACCAAAATCCAACTGATTTCGAGTTAAGCCAAAGGGTATACCTAAGCCTAAAGAAAACCCCATCTCTGTAAGACTGTTTTGGAGATCGCGAATGTAGTGTGATCTTCTGAAAAATCCAACTCGGTAGTGAAAGAAATCAAACAAATCTCTTGATCCAAGCACTTTTTGTCTTGTTATTCCCAAACTAATACGATTAGCCGAACCAATTTCACCCTCAACGGAATTAATCTCTTTATTGAGCTTAGAATTAAAAGAACGCATAACTAGTTCAACTCCTGCATATACAGAGGCTGGCAATCGATAAATCCCTCCAAAACTTAATGTGACTGGAAGCAAAAAATCTATTTTTGGTTGTGGCTCTGGGTCTAGAAACTCAAAAAAATCGGTTCTTTTTATATAATGAGATCCAAGTGGAAACTGCAATCCAGAAAACAATGAAAAACGACGTTCTTTAGGATCATTCACAAATTGATAATATGAAGAAAAATATGTACCCTTATAACCAAACCTTCGAGCATAGTTAGATGATCTATAATCAATATTACTCACATTTAACTCATCATAAATGCCAAATAAAAAATCCGTTTTAATACCAATTGTATGGTTTTTTTTAAATTGCCAGGCACCACCAAAAAACATGCCACTTATACCGCCAGAACCATTTAAGACTTTTGAGACATTCAAAGTATCGCCAGAAAAAACTAATGTAGTTGTATCACTAGCTATACTAAAGGTCTTCCTTGATATTGGTGCTATACCCATTCCAAATGCAAATTTTCCTGTGACCGGAAGAACAAATGTCGCATTAGAAAGTGTTCCAAATATTGACTTATAAGCACCTGTTGCAATATTTTGGCTATTATAATGAGCAGTTAAATAAGTAAATGAAAGCTCAGTCCATGTTGTAGGATTAGAAGGTGAAAATCTACTATTAAGTGATGGGAGTAAGCCACTACTTGATGTGCCAAGACTAGCTGCGTCAGGCGCATCCATAATAATCCCATGCCCAATAGCATTATATGGTGATTGAGCTTTTAAGATGGTAATTATTAAAACCAAAATTGAAGAACTACGGAATTTCAAATAATACCTCCAATTTTGGCTGACCCAAGCCTGAACTATCCTGTTTTATTGCAATGTAATCAAAAATTGTTTTTGAGTTTATAATCTTTAGCTTAAGTCCTAAATCAGCTACTATTTTTTCATCAGATTCTCTTTCACTAATTATTGATTGCAATATTTCAGTCACATCAAGTTTAAGAATAGATTCAATCGGTGATGAAGATAATGAGCGAGCTATGGTACCCGTATGATGCGAATAAGAATCTTCCTTCAAAATCTCACCCCAACTCCAATCCAAAATAGTGTCTTCCATTGCATAAGCTTGAAATAATAGTGAATCAAGATTTGAATGGTAACTGCTCTGTCTATCAACTTGTAATATTAGCTTTGCCCGAGCAATAGAGGCTTCTTTTGGAATATCAAGCATAAATAAGTCTGGTTTCACAATAGTTGCAAGCCCTGATGCAACACCTATATAACTAAAACTTGAATCGAACGAGTCAGAAGATAATGCTGGCGGAACAAAAAGAGTTACATCGGACAAAGCTTCAAATATTCGGGTTGAATCCAAAGAGTTCGATGTATCTGAACTTGATGTGTCTTGATGCATAAAAGCTCTGAAGAGAGGTTTATTGACTGGACTATTAGATGAATAAAATCTTAACATGTTATTATTAATTTGGGTTGACTCAAGTATATATAGCCAACTGCCATCAGTTGTATCAGCTAGATTTTGTACAATAGTAGAGTCAGCCATAAAAAAAAGATGCTTCAAGCCAGAGCTATCAGTAATTACGCTAGAGGATAATTTTGGGTAACCATCATTAATCCATCCAACATTAGAATAATTTGAGATTGATTCAGCATAGTTTGAATCACGCCTGAAATATCCAAGTGTAAAAGAACTTTCTATATCATTATCCATAGTATAATTAGTATCAAGAGTAAATTGGAAATGACCACTATCTACTTGAAAATTTGCCCAGCGAAGAATTTCGTGAGATTCAAATTCTACTAAAGTCCTAGATGCTTCATAGCCCTCTTTATTACCCAAATAAATAAATTGCAATCCTCCAACACTTGGGGGGATCTGATAGCTTTTGAATTTAAAATTTGTGGAAGTGGCTTCTTGTGTTTTCAAAGAAGTATTTTCGAGATTTGTAATAAATGTGTCACTTTCACAACACAAGAGTAAAAGAAAACTTGATAATATAACCGTGTTGATACAGCGGTTCATGATTAATATGATCAAATAGAAGGCAATGACTCAAGATGAGCCAAAATAATCGAGAAGAACCTTATTGATATTGTCAGCCACATCAAAACAAGAATCATCATCTTCACTTTTAAGAGTTACTGTTTCAAGTTTTTTCTTTATATCTCTAATATGAGGTTTAAAATCTGAATTAGTCAAAAGCTCCTTTGATGTTTTTGAATTTGGACTATCCACAGCAATAACAAGATCAGCAATTTTTGATGCAATGGCAAGTGAATTAAGTTCTTTGTCACCAAATTCTTTGGGAGGGTTAACACCAATTTTTTTATAAGAATCAAGAGAAACTTTTGAGTAATCATCTATTGAGTGAATTAATTGAACAGTCTTTATATCTTTATAGAAATCCTGATGAGCAAATAACTGCTTATATAAAAGAGGAACATAAGAAGACTGCCAATCATTACAAATTATAAGATCTGGAGCCCAGAAAAGATTAACTAACATCTCTAAAGCAATTTTACTGTAGAAAGCAAAGCGATCATCATTATCCGGCAATGGTCTTCCATTTTTTGCTTTATACAAAAGATTTGTTAAAGGTTGAAACCAATCATTGTGTTCCATAAAATACACTTGTACTCTAGTCTTTGGAATAAAAGCTGATTTTGCTGAAGCAATTTCTGTAGCACCTCCAATTTCAGAAGGTATTTCTCGAAGACGGATAACTTCTCTAAGAGTATATTTTCTTTCACTGATATATCCATATTTAGGTGAAGTTAATCTAATATCATGATCATACTGTTGAAGTTTAATTGGGACAGTTCGACAAAAATTTGCAAGAAATGAAATTTGAGAAAACGGAACAATCTCAGATGCTAAAAAATAAATCTTCATTTAATGAATCTCCAAAAGAAAGTAATTAGGAAATTAATAAGTTACAATTGACGAAGATATTGCTGAGCACGCTGGTAATACTCACTCCCTGGGTAGTGGTCAACCAATTTCTGGAACTCAGATCTTGCTTTGTCAAAATTGCCTATTTTTTGAAAACAGATACCTAGTTTTAACTGGACATCATCCCATTTGTCTTGCTCATTGAACTGAAAAACCTTTTCAAACTCCAAAATTGCTCGCTTATAGTTTTTTAGAGCATAAAAGGATTCCCCAAGCCAATACTGACAATTATCTGCTAGCTTATGACTGGGATCTCCAGAAACAAGTTCTCCAAAAAACTTAATTGCTAATTCATAGTTTCCATCATTATAGGCACTCAAGGCATTAATGTAGTTTTTCTTAAAGTTGTCACCACTTATTTTTGTGAAGTCAGCATCAACTGTACCCGTCTTTAAATCATAGAGTTCATTAAAACTTCGAGTCAATGTTACTATTTTGTTTTCAATCATCATAAGTTGTTGCAATAATTGAAAGTTAATGCTATCAGTATATGCAGCCTTTGTTTCCAAAGTTCTTATAGTGTTTTGTAAGGTATTTATTCGATTTATCATAAGAAGAGTAGTGCTATCTGATTGAGATTTTGCACGAACCATACTTTTCATTGCGTTTTCAACATCAGGAATTACAATACCTAAAATCTGATTTACTTGCGTTTCAAGAATATCAACTTTATCATTTATATTTTTCCCTGATCCAGATTGGCCTTTTAAGAATGGAGAGATCATAATTAATAATGTAAAAACAATATTAAGGTTGAAAAAAAGAAAACTAAATTTACGGTTCATTACCTCGGATTTGATGAGTAAATAACTCAATCGACCTAAAAGATGATCTAATTTAAGGTTGTTGGCATATTTATACAATCTTGTTTACTGTCGGATAAAAACACTATTCTAATTTAATAATTGCTTTAAGACTCCGCTTCAACACTCATGTTCATTGCAAGTCCGAGCATAGCATAACATGA
>JBJKZS010000055.1:0-8273 GCA_045569115.1 Fidelibacterota bacterium
TATTTGTATTAAAAATTGTTTCTCCTATATCTGGTCGTCCATTGATTGGTTTATTGCTTTCCTCGATATCATCAATGGTTTCAGCTCCAGAAGCACTCAAAGCAATATTGATCCATTCATCTTCTTTGTTTGCAGGTTGATCCATAAGGAGTGTAGCAATTTTGTTACGCTCCTTATCTTCTTCAAACATCGCAAGTTTTGCAAATGCTACAAGTCGAACTTGTGGGTTTTCATCCGCTAAGACAGCACTATCATAAAGCATTTGAGCATCCTTTTTTTCTAATCCTAATGCTCGAATAGCATTCTTTCTGAGATTAGCAGAATTACTAATAAGTGCTTGATTATGTGTTTCATAAGAAAGTTTATTTAGTCCATGTAAAGTCCACATAGCATGGATACTGCTTACATCTCCTTTTGAAACTAGTTTGTCTAATAAAGGAACAACTTCAATATCTTGATTATTAACAAGTAGGCGTTGCGCTGTAATGCGCCAGAAAAAATTATCATGACTAAGTAAGGTGATAAGATCTCCATTAGAATCACTGCGTGGAATTTTTTCCCTGTTATCATTCATATTGTATTCTACTCGATAGATACGGCCGTGTTCTCGGTCTCTATTTATATTGATATGGGCATTACCTAATCCCTCTTTTCCTTCATATCCTCCTCTTTCTTTATTAGGAATAGGATTATGTTGGATAATGAAGTTGTACCAGTCGGCTACCCACATATTACCATCAGGCCCAATTTCTGCAACAACAGGAGAGAACCATTCATCAGCACTAGCAAGAAAGCTAAATGCATTAATTGCTTCATAACCAGAACCTTTAGGCCTTATGTCATACATTCCTAATAGATGACCAGTTGGACCACAAATAAATGCTCTTTTATTCCTCCATGATTTAGGAAATCCACTAGAAGTTGCAAAAGCATGTCCACATCCTGCAGTATACTTTCCAAAGGCATCAACCTGACGAATATTTTCAGTGATTGGATAAAACCTTGGTGAATCTGCAATCATTTTTGCACTTTCTCTGGCAAGAGCTCCACGCACAAAACCATCGTCTCTTATTCTTTTCTTAGTACTATTTTCAAAGATAGGAAGTCCTCCAAAAAAACTGGGGTTAAAATTTGCGGTAGATCCAAATACATCACCTGATTCATTAAAACCAAGGCCCCAAGTATTGTTGTTGAATTGATGTAGAAATTCTATATCTGAGCCATCACTACGAAATCGAAAAACTCCCATCTTGAAGTTGTGCTCTTTTCCTCCCACTGTACCCATAAAGCCAGAGTAGCCTACAGTACCATATATCCAATTGTCAAACCCATATCTCAGATTACTAGGTCCAGCATGAGTATCTTGAAGACCAAATCCTGTGAAAAGAATTCGCGTTTCATCAGCTTTATCATCACCATCTGTATCCTTTATAAAAAGCATGTCAGGAGCATGTGCTACTATAACCCCACCTGATGCAAAAGTAAATGAAGTGGGGATATTTAATCCATCGATAAAAATTGTAGTCTTATCAGATTTTCCATCGCCATCTGTATCTTCTAAAATCTTAATTCTATCATTACCCTTTCGACTCGTTATGATTTCATTCGGATAATCAATACTCTCCGCAATCCAAAGTCTACCTTTATGATCCCATTGCATATATATGGGGTTAATTACGTCAGGTTCACTAGCAAATAATTCAAGACTAAAGCCTACAGGTGCTTGAGTGTATTTCATACTTTCCTCAGGAGAAAGTGGTAACTGGTAAGGTAAAGGTTCCGGACGCTTTTCATAATTAGGAATGTTGGATCGTTTTTCATACTCAAGAGAAGCACGATTTGAAAGAAATATATTGTAATTCTTTAAAGTTGTCTTGCCAGCAGCCCAAAGGATCCCTCCTTTTATTAACTGATGGAAACTCGAATGACTCCAAACCCGCTCATCATGACCAGATGCTGTATAGAAGACCCTTCCTTTTCCTTGAGTGCGAACCCATGTCCATGGCTCAGGTTTTGTGTGCGGGTCTCCTTCCATAGCATCCCTTACCATTAAAACTTTTCTTTTCTTACGATTATGTTTATCGTGAAAATATGTTTCATCCCATGCTTCAAAAGGCTGAAAGTCTTTCAATGCTGGATGATTACCTTTTTTGATTTTTGCTGTAAACACACCACTTTGATGGCTCTTAAATGAAGCTCCGACTAATTTTGCAAATCCTGGCTCATTTCTAAAACTCCAACTAGCAGAATGAATTGGAACAAACCCTCCTCCTTGTTCAACAAAATTTTTCAGATTCCTCCATTGATGTGGTTTGATAGTATCATGATTCGCATAAAGAAGAAGTACGTCGAACATATTAAGATATTCATGGTTACCTAAGGCTTCTTCAACATCTGTTATATAATCAAAATAAATTGCATCACGACCAAGAGCACTTGCAAGCATAGGAAAATATTCGTCAGAATTATGCAATTCATTATCCTTTTGCCCCAAGAATAGTACACGTATTGGGCCGTCCTGCGATGCTGACAAAATTAAATTCATGGCAAAAAATAGAAGTAGAGTTAATAGTTTTTTCATTTAATTAATTTCCCTTTTTTCAAAATACAAAGTTGAGATAGGTTATTTTCTTAAAGCTACACTGCGACCTGTCATTTTATATTCTGCAAGTTTGGTCTTTAGTGCCTTAACAATTTCCGGATTTTCAAAAAATAGATTTCTTCTTTCTCCTGGATCAGCATCTAAATTATATAGTTGTGCTGGTGCTTCTGGCAATGAATCCAACAAAGAGTATGGAAGCATGCCCCAATATCCTCCTTCACTATAACTATTTCCCCCTGAATCCTTGTGATCAAGATATTTCCAAGCTTTTTGGCGAATGGATAAATTGCCAAAAGCAGCTTGTTGTAGCATGTATTCTCGTCCTTTAGAAGACTTTTCAACACTAAGAATTTCAGGTAAAAAACTATAACTATCCTCAGCTACATTATTAGAAAGATTGTAATCAACGAGATCAGCAAACGTAGCCATTAGATCTGTCTGAGAAATCAATGCATCTGACACTTTACCACCCTTAATTTTATTTGGCCAATAAGCAATAAAAGGAACACGATGACCGCCTTCCCAATTATCTCTCTTAACTCCTCGCCAAGGAGCTGCTCCATCATGTTTAAAATCTCTTCTCATCGCTAGTATTGTTGGAACTTCTGGACCATTATCACTTGTAAAAATCACTAAAGTATTATCCGAAAAACCATACTTATCTAATGCTGCAATTAATTCACCAACAATATGATCCATTTGAAAAATAAAATCTCCATGAGGTCCTGAAGTAGTTTTCCCTCGAAAATCAGCACCAGCAAATGATGGCAGATGTACTGCTTGCATGGAATGAAACAAGAAAAATGGGGATCCTTTACGCTCCTCGGCATGCTCTTTAAGGAAATCAATGCTACGTTCAAGAAAAATCATGTCTATCTCTTGGAGGTCATAATCAGGTGCTATCATTCCTATATCGTTATCTTTTGAATAATGGTGCTTGGGCAAATTAGTTTTATCTAAAAGATTAGTAGGAGGAACTGGGATATGGTTTCCGTCAATAAATGCATAGAGTGCATCTGTTGTTGGACAACAAGCCGTCCCGAAGAATTGGTCAAAACCTTTATTTATTGGTCCATCTGGAATAGACTGGGAATAATCTATTGTTTTTACAGCATCAAAACTATTTGAATGGATTGGATCACCCTTATTATCAAAAAAGGTCAGTCCTAGATGCCATTTTCCAAACAGTGCTGTGGTATAGCCTTTTTCCTGCAGCATGCTTCCAATAGTAATACGCTTGTTCTCGATTAGACATGGTCCACCAGCACCGTTAAAAACTCCATACTTCCCAGTACGAAAAGGCATCCTTCCTGTGAGTATACCATAACGAGTTGGGGTGCAAACAGTAGCTGGGCTATGTGCATCTGTAAATCTAATTCCCTCTTTGGATAGTCTATCAAGATTTGGTGTCGGTATTGTAGAGTTTGGGTTATATGAGCCAACATCACCATAACCGAGATCATCAGCAAGAATGAATAGAATGTTTGGTAATTGAGAATTTTGTTTTCTTAATTCTCCGCATGAAGAGAAAATAAGAATTAAACTAATTCCACCTACTATTTTTCGTAAGATATCATACAATTGCATCATGTCCCCACTATTCTTTTCTGGATTGTATATCTTAAGAAATCTAGTAAATCCTTTATATAATACAATTGTAATTTTAATTGCTGTGAAAACTTATTTCATATGGTTAATTGGGGTAATCTTATGGAATTTTGGTTTTTCTTCAGCGACTCCTATTGCTGACGTTATTGCTGCAATTTTCCTTTCTATTATAAGCTATGGTTTAAATAAAATTCTTAGATGAAAGATTATTTCTACATATTTTCTTACTAATTCACTACAATAGTTTAACCTTTAACAGTTAAATCAAATTTTTATTAAACAGGAACCAATAGGAATTCAAAATGACACATTCAAGAAGGAATTTTATTCGATTAGCTTCAAAATACTCTTTGGGTGGAGTAGTTTTATCTTCTCTTCCTCTTTCCGCTATAGCAGCAATGAGAAAACCTGTTTCAGCTAATGAAACACTAAACTTAGGTCTTATCGGCGCCAATGGAATGGGATGGTCAAATATACGCTCACTACTAAAAAATAGTGAAGCCGACTGTATTGCAATTTGCGATGTTGATGAAAATGTAGT
This sequence comes from Fidelibacterota bacterium, assembly GCA_045569115.1. Lineage (GTDB taxonomy): Bacteria > Fidelibacterota > Marinisomatia > Marinisomatales > S15-B10 > S15-B10. The sequence continues at coordinate 4,752 of JBJKZS010000055.1, forward strand.
GGAAAAACGTAAAAAAGACTGCAAGGAAATCACAGGAAAAAAACCGAAAGGGTATGGAGATTACAGAAAGCTGTTAGAAAATAAGGATGTTGATGCAGTTGTAATTGGAACGCCTGATCATTGGCATTGCCTTAACCTGGTGCATTCTTTAGAAGCAGGAAAACATGCTTATTGTGAAAAGCCCATTGCTAACTCGATCCAGGAATCATACATAATGGCTGACGCTGTGAAAAAATATGGTAAAATTGTTCAGGTAGGTCAATGGCAGCGAAGTGGAACTCAATATCGGGATGCCATGGATTTTTTATGGTCCGGTAAACTAGGTGATATAAGGCTAGTAAAGGTTTGGGCATATCAAGGTTGGTATGGATGGGTTGATGATAAACCTGATACCAATGCACCAAAAGGTGTTGATTACAAAATGTGGCTAGGTCCAGCACCTATGCGAAAATTTAATGAAAACCGATTCCATTTCAACTTTCGGTGGTATTGGGATTATGCTGGAGGTTTAATGACTGATTGGGGCGTTCATGAAATTGATATTGCACTGTTTGGAATGAAAGCTAAAGATCCTGTCTCTGTCATGGCTTCTGGTGGAAAGTTTGGTTATCCCGATCAGGACACCGATACACCAGACACTCTTCAGACCGTATTTGAGTATGATGATTTCACAATGTTGTGGGAGCATGCTAATGGTATTGATGGAGGAAACTACGGAAGAGATGAAGGAATTGCTTTCATTGGAAACAAAGGAACTTTGGTCGTTGACAGAGGTGGTTGGGAAGTCATCGCAGAAAAGGATCATAGAAAAACAAAAAAACTCTTTATGGATCATATTCCAAAAATTGATGCCACAGAGAGAGCATTAGACACTCATACAAAAAATTTTCTAGAAGCAATTAAAAATAATTCCCCCGAATCTCTTAATTGTGATCTGAATAGTGGAAGCATAGCTTGTATAAATTCTCATATGGGCAATATTGCATACCTAACAGGTGAAAAACTTTATTGGGATAAAGTAAAAAAGTCATTTCATTCTAATCAAAAGGCAACTGATATGATAACGCCAATCTATAATAATGGGTGGTCTCTACCTTCTGTGTAACGGCAGAAATAATTATCACATAGTTATAAGGTCTCAAGAAAAGCTACCAAATCTCTAATCTCATTTTTTGTTAGAATTTCTACCATTGAAGGCATTGAAGAAAGGTGGTTAGTTATATTTATTATTTCGTCCCTGTCGATTTCTTCAATTTCGCCTTCACCCGTTTTTATGGCTAAACCTTTTGAATCTTCCTCAACTAAAATCCCATAGATCTCATAATTATCTCTTAACTCCACTGTAACAAAACCATATCCATTGGTTATTTGATTGCTTGGCTCAACTAAAGATTCTAATAGTTCAATTCTAGAAAGTCTTGAACTTACTTTCAATAAATCAGGGCCCGCCAATTGGACCGAAGAACCGAGACCATGGCAACGCTGGCATTGAGCACTTTGATTCGAATAATAAATTTGTTCACCAGCTTTAGCATCACCTCCAAATAATAAAGCTTTATATATGGATAAAGAATCACTGCTATATTGACCATCCAAATATTGATTGTATTCCACAACTAAACCTGGGTCGTTTTGCTTCAATATTGCTTCTCCAAGTTCTAATTCTAGACTAGGATTAAGCTTTCCATCTACTAGATTATTAAAGTTTAGTTTCAATTCTTCTACAGCCATTATATTGGAATAGAAGCCTAATGATAGTAAAGCTTTCTGCTTTTCTTTTAAACTGCCGACTGTTATTATTTTTGATAGAAACCGTATTGCATTGTCAGCTGTTATATTTGTGTTATTGATAATATTTAATGCTTCTGCCCTGATATTGCTGGAAGTGTCTAAAGCCGCTAATTCAAATAATTCATCTAATAAATCTGAATTGATTGTATTGAGTGTTTTTATTATGCTAATTCGAACATCGGTGGATATACTATTTTGAAATAATGACAATAAATCTGTGTCATAGTTTTCTAAATGAAATTTAGATATTGCTGTTATAGTAGCAACTTGAACCATTTCAGAAGGATCCTTCAATAAATTATTAATGCTAGGACTAAATAGCCCAATAACTGTATCAGGGTTTCGGTTTAATTCTCCTCGATACCTTCCATCAACTCTATCTAATACTGATGGTTTTTCCCAATTAGCCAATACATAAATAGCTTCAGCTCTCATTTCTTTTGGATTGCTGACATCCGTACTGAATTCTATTAAATTCTCGATGTTTTCATATTGCCCTATTCTCAGATTAGCATTAATTGATCTTCGCAATAAAGGCTCATTAGAAAAAGATGTGGTATTTAGAATATTAGCCAAACCTGGCAAAGCTGGCATGATTGAATAATCGTCATTAATTGCTCTCGCTGCCTCAGTAACAATACTCTCCTCTTTATCGAATAAAAACTCTTCGATTTTAGGACTCTTCTGCCTTCTAAGAGAAACAGTAGCTGCTATTCTCAATGCTTTAGAACTATGATCTTTAAGATTAACTAATGATGTTTCAGAAGCAATCCTCTCTAAAGCAATGACGCCTGCATGTCGAAGCCAAATATCTTCATTGTTATTTTTTTTCAACATCTTTATAATTGGTTCAAACGCATCTTTAAAATCCATTCTTCCTAATGCCTCTGTTGCATGTAGCCTAACCCTCAAAGACTCATGAGTTAATAGGAGAATTAATTTCGGAGCAGATACTTTGTATTTCACATCACCCAACATTTTAGCCGCTTGAGTTACAATTTCTGGGTCTGCATCATTTAACAGCGGTATTAATTTCTCAGAATATTGTATTTCACCCTTCCTAGCCATTTGAGAGACTCCCCAAATTGCATGAATTCTAGAAAGTTGATTATCTGCTTCATTAATTATTGTATTAAAGATTTCTAACCCTTTTGATTCGCGTTTAACTAATTCAAACTGTGCACGTTGCCTGATACGCATATCTGGGTTTCCTAGCAAAGTAGCTAGTGAGTCCAAATTAAGCGATGGCATATCAGATTCAAGGATTCTCTTTGTTAATAATCTCTCTTTCGAACGCTCTGAACTTTTTGTGTCAAGTTTCCATATTCGACCTTTACGTTTAATATCCCATCCAATTACCCAATCACCTACATAAAGCGCACCATCAGGACCAAAATCAAGGCCTGTTGGTAACAATCCTTCTGTAACTATCTTTGTTTCTTTCAAGTTAAAGGAAGCACCATTTGGCTCGAGCGTGAATGCATGTAAAGGTGATATAGAAGCCGACCCCCTGAACTCTGAAACGAAAAAATGATCTTGCCAATCACTATCTAACGCTGTTCCTGGATTATAAACCAAGCCCGTCGGACCGTTCACATAATTCACAATTGGAGGTAGAATATAGGCTGCTTGCCCATCCCAATGAGGAACATACATTTTTTCATCCATCCAGACTTTATATGCATTATTATCTGGGTCAGTATATTTCCCAAATTGCCAATTAATACGCCA
>JBJKZS010000056.1:0-8221 GCA_045569115.1 Fidelibacterota bacterium
AATTTTTTCCCATCGCATTGGATAAAGACTTATGAACATTGGATGACAAATATTCAAGACTGGTGTATAAGTCGACAACTTTGGTGGGGACATAGGATTCCAGTTTGGTATTGTTCTGGGGAAATAATTAGTGGTAACGAAAAAGCGTGTAAAGAACCAATAGTTGCTGAAAATTGTCCTGATATATGTCCTAGTTGTGGTTCAACTGAATTAATTCAGGATTCTGATGTTCTTGATACTTGGTCCAGTTCTTGGCTATGGCCTATTGGTGTTCATACTTGGCCAGATAAAAGTGAAGATTTAGATTATTTTCATCCAACAGATGACTTAGTAACCGGACCAGACATCATTTTCTTTTGGGTTGCGCGTATGATTATGGCAAGTATTGAGTTTAAAGGTGAAGTGCCATTTAAAAATGTTTATTTCACAGGAATGGTTAGGGATTTAAAGGGTCAAAAAATGAGTAAATCATTAGGTAATTCACCGGACCCATTAGCCCTAATTGATAAATTCGGTGCTGATGCTTTAAGGTATGGTATAATGTTAATAGCTCCACAAGGACAAGACATTCTATTCTCAGAAGAACGTATTGAGGTTGGGCGAAACTTTATGAATAAACTATGGAATGTTTCGCGTTTATTAAGACTTTCAGGAGAGGGTATTAAAGTGCAAAATATTTCAAATTTTCATAGAGATGATTTATATCTTTCTGACAAATGGATATTAAGTACCCTTAATCGCACGATAATTGAAGTGAATGAAAGTTTTGAAAAATATAGATTCAATGAGGTTGCAAAAAAGATTTATGATTTTACTTGGTCTGATTATTGCGATTGGTATGTTGAATCAATTAAGTCACGACTCAATAGTGAAGATAAGAATCAAAGACTTATTGCATATAGCATTGCAAACTATATTATTGAAAATATTTTAACATTACTTCATCCCTTTGCTCCATTTGTTACTGAAGAACTTTGGCATAGATTAAGTAATGAAAGAAAAAATGACATAATTATAGAAAGTTGGCCTGAGGGACAAGATGACTTAATTGAAGCCATTGCTGAAGAAAATTTTAAGGAAATTCAAGAAATAATAACAAGTGTGAGAACTGTGAGATCTGAAATGAATATTCTACCAGGGGCACATATAGATCTTTACATCCGCTGTGAAAACTCTAAAAGATTAATATCGAACACAGAAATTATTTGTGATCTTGCAAAACTTAATAATTTGATAATCCAAACTGATATTGAAAGACCAGAAAAATCTGCGACAGTAGTTTTAGGCAAGAAAGAATTATTTATACCTTTAGGTGACCTTATTGACGTTGACAAAGAGAAAAAACGTCTTGTGGAAAAAATCGAATCTTTTGATAGTAAGCTCAGTGCTATTGCAACGAAATTAAACAATACTAACTTTATCAATAGAGCGCCCAAAGAAGTAGTTGAGCGAGAGCAAAAAAAGTTTAGTGATATGAAAGAAAAACTTGCTAAACTGAACCAAAATATTAGCTTCTTTAAATGAATAGATTTCTGATTTTACTGTTTCTTGTTTCGGGAATATTGTCCCAGTCAAAAAAAGCTGTCATTACACTCTACAATGATGGCTATGGGCTTATACGTCAGCCAGTAAACTTCCAAGTCCAAATTGGGTCAAATAATTTTTCTTATCCTGATCTTCCAGCTAGAATAGAACCTGGTTCAGTCTTCCTTTCAATTTCTGAAGGTACTATCATTAATCAAAAATATAATAATAATGTTTACGACACTTTTTCTTTTTTGAATAGTAGCCTTGGAACAAATGTGACCTTAAAGATGAAAGGGTCTAAATCAGTTAAAGGTCGACTTATTGATGTTGATAATCGTTGGTTATCTGTAAAATCAAAAAATCAAGTTCATGTTTTAAATATGAGTGAAGTGATTGAAGTTGCTAGTAATAATAAAATTACCAATCTTTCAATAGCACCATCAATGGAATGGGAAATTAAGTCAGCAGCAATTGGTAAAATAAATGGAGAAATTGTTTATATATCCGGTGGCTTTGTTTGGAATGCAAACTATCGGCTAATCATTTTTCCAGATGAAAAACAAGGAATATTAATTACTCAGGCTGAGGTTTCTAATAATACAACGCAAGATTTTATAGGAGCTTCTCTACAGCTAGTAGAAGGTGATCTAAGGCGTCGACGGAATAATGGTAGCTCACAACCACGAATTGCACTTCAAACTGAAAGAAAAAATGAAAATGGCTTCAATCTTGAATCATCAGGTGACTTTGTACTTTACACACTTTCAGAACCTTTAGCTTTGCCAAAAAATGAGTCTATAACAGTATCTCTTTATTCTGATGCTGAAGTAAAACTGGATAGAACCTACGTTTTTGAAAATGAGGAAAAAGTTAAAAGTGAACAACCTCTTAGTATAGAAATTTCATTTACAAATAGAGAACAAAATTTGGATGTTCCTCTACCTGCTGGAATATTACAGATTTATCAAAGGACAGATAATAAAGGTATAATTTTTGCAGGAGAGGATTTTCTCCCTCAAACAGCTACTGGTGAGGATGTTACTGTTGTAGCAGGCCGAGCCTTCAACGTTATAGGAAAACGGACTGTGATGAACTATGACCGAAAGAAGAAAAGTGAAGAAGCTACTATACTACTTGAATTGAATAATAAAAGGAAAGATGATATAAATATACGCCTCATAGAACATATTTTTGGTGATTGGGTAATAAAAGACCCTTCTCACGATTACCGAAAAGTGGATTCTGAAACGATTCAATTTGATATAATTATGAAAGGATCTTCATCAGAAACTGTCACCTATACATATAGGAAAGAATGGCAATAGTTTGAAATAGGCCAATTGTTTTACTTCAAGTACTGCTTCCTCAAAAAAACAGATATAGGAAGCTAAATATGACTCACAACCAAACTTTGAATTCTGATACACCAGTCCAATTCATTAAGGGTATTGGTCCAAAGCGAGCGATTGCTTTAAACAACATTGGTCTAGAAAAAGCCATTGATCTTCTTTACTATTTTCCAAGACGGCATCTTGATCGAACATCAATTACCCCAATAAAAAATTTAAGAAAAGGAGTAAAGTGTACCATAGTTGCCACTGTTGAGGCTGGTGGAATGGTAAAGGCTAGGAAAAGAAAATATTACCAGTTGATAGTAAATGATGGAAGCGGTCTTATAAAGTGCACATGGTTTAATAATCCCAAATATATTGAGAATCTTTTCTCTATTGGAAATAAAGTGGCATTTTATGGAAAAGTTAAATTTTATAATGGTTATCAATTAATTCACCCAGAATATGATATTTTAAGTAATGAGGAATCTGAGCCACTTAATACTGGTGGTGTTATTCCACTATACTCTTCTAGTGAGGAATTGAAGAGGATAGGCCTTGATTCAAGAGGGTTTAGAAGGATTATTAAGGCGTGTTTGGCTAACTTTAATTTCAATAAAGAAGAATTTTTTTCTGATGAAATAATTTCAATGTATGAATTGATCCCCTTAGAAATAGCTTTACAACATATTCATTTTTCTCCAGATATAGATCAGCTATCAAAAGCAAAACGCCGCCTAAAATTTGATGAGCATTTTTTCCTTCAGTTATTAATAGCACTGCGAAAATTGTTTAATTCAAAAAGACATGGGAGGGTAATGCCAGATACCGGTACTTATGTTAAAAGAATATTTAACTCAATTAGTTTTGATTTAACACTTGCACAGAAGAAAGCACTTTCTGAAATCCGTTCTGATATGGCTTCAAAGAAGGTAATGAACCGTCTCATTCAAGGAGATGTAGGTTCCGGTAAAACCATTGTTGCTATATTAGCTTCAGCTATTGTGGTTGGAAATAATTTTCAGGTTGCTGTAATGGTGCCAACTGAAATTTTAGCTTATCAACATTATAGTGTTTTTAAAAGTTATTTTGATAAAGTACAAGTTCCCGTAGGTCTTCTTGTTGGGAAACAGAATTTATCAGAGAGGAAAAATCTTCTTTCTGGAATAAAGGAGGGTAAAATAAGAATTGTCATAGGTACTCATGCAATAATCCAGAAAGAAATTAAGTTTCAGGATCTCGGTTTAATTATCATTGATGAGCAACAGAGATTTGGGGTTGCTCAGCGAGGAAATCTTTTAGAGAAAGGATTGGATCCTCATGTACTCTCAATGACCGCAACGCCTATTCCGCGTACTCTAGCGAATACATTCCATGGAGATATGGATCTTTCCTTAATTGATGAAATGCCAAAGCATCGAAAGCCAGTTACTACCAAAGTGGTGAGCCAGAAAAGTCTAGAGAAAGTCTATGCCTTTATGGAGTCAGAACTTGAAAAAGGTCGACAATGTATTGTTATTTATCCGCTTATTGATGATTCTGAAAAATTAGATCTTGGAGCGGCTGTTAAGGGGTTTGAAGTGCTTAAGAAGCGTTTTCTAGATTATTCTGTGGAACTTATGCATGGCAGAATGAAACGTGAGGAAAAAGATAAAATTATGTCTCACTTTTCCAGCAATAAGATCAACTTATTAGTTTCGACAACAGTTATTGAAGTTGGTATTGATGTTCCCAATGCAACAGTAATGCTTATTGAGAATGCTGAACGATTTGGTTTGACTCAACTACACCAACTAAGAGGAAGAATTGGAAGAGGCTCAGAAAAAGGTTACTGTTTATTGATCCATAGAAAAATTACAGATAATTCAAAAAAACGACTTGGTATTATGGAACGAATAAAAGACGGGTTTGAAATTTCAGATGAAGACCTAAGGCTACGGGGTCCAGGTGAATTTTATGGAACTCGACAACATGGTTATCCTGTTTGGAAAATAGCAGATATTGTTAATGATGGAAGAATTATTCATGATGCTCAAAAAGTAGCATCAAATATTATCAATGATGACAATAATCTTATAAAAAGTTCAAACGAAAAAATTAGAAAAAGGTTTTTTCAAGAATATCAGGAAATGCTTAATATGGTTAATATTACTTGATTGTTTTATGAAAAGTGTTACCCATTGTTCCCTGTGTGGGAATAGTAATTTAAATACGGTGCTTACAGTTAAAGACTGGCTCGTAACAAAAGAGATTTTTGATGTAGTTGAATGTTCTGCCTGCAAATCTCGTCATACTTCTCCAATTCCTGAAAAACAAGAGATTGACAGATACTACAATTCTGATGAATATCGGCCACACAATTTGCATCGCCGTAAAATGTCTGATTTGATTTATCGAACTATTCGGGGAATGATGATTGAAAAAAAGAAAAAATGGATTCGACGTTTCAGCAGACTGAAAAGAGGAAGACTACTTGATGTTGGATCTGGAACTGGTGAATTTGCAGCTTCAATGAGAAATAATGGTTGGGAAGTGTGTTGTGTTGAATCCTCCGAACAGATACGATCAATCGCAAAAGAAAACTTTAATTTGGATGTAATTTCGCCAAATGTTTGGCTTGGCAAGGATAAAAGTTCTTTTGATGTAATTACATTTTGGCACACGTTAGAACATGTTGAAAACCCTAAATTTTACCTTGAAACTGCAAAATCTCAGTTAAATGAAAAAGGGACTATATTTATTGGGGTTCCAAATTTCACCTCATACGATGCGATATTTTATGGAAAAAATTGGGCAGCTTATGATGCCCCTCGCCATATAACCCATTTCGATCCTTCATCTATGGGTAAATTCTTTGATGTTTGCGACCTTAAATTATTAGGTATTATTGGTCTTCCCTATGATGCATACTATGTTTCAATGTTAAGTTCTAAAAATCTAGGCAAAAATTTTATTGGTGGTCTATTTAGAGGTTTTATATCGAATAGAAAAGCTAAGACTGACACAAAACGTTTCAGTTCCTTAATTTATGCTGTTAGACCAAAGTAAAATAATCAACTATTTAATATAAACTTAATCATCTGAAAGGTATTAGAGCATTATGTCTGAAACTGAAAATAAAAAAGATGAACATCTATTGATAAATATTGTCACCATGTTTACCCAACAAGCATGGATGGCAATGGGTAAGCTAAAAAATCCTATCACTGATAAAACTGAGAGAAACCTTCAGGAAGCAAGTTTTTATATTGATATTATTGATCTGATGAGAAGAAAGATGTCCGGCAATCTTTCTGATGATGAGGAGAAATTTTTAGATTCTAGCCTCAGTGGACTCAAGATGAACTATTTAGAAGAGTCAAATAAACCTGAATCCAATTCTGACTTAAAAGATGATAGTTCATCTGAAGCTAATGATAGTGAGGATAATAAACCTGATGAAAAAGTACAAGGCTCAGATAATAATGAGACAGAAATTCCCAATACAAATGATGAAAACGAGATTAATAAATCTGAATGAACGAAACTAAACTTAACAAAGTATTAGCCTTAGTTGTTCTATGCTTGACCTTCATAGTCTATTATAGTACTATGGCAGAAACGGTTTCTTATTGGGACTGTGGTGAATTTATTGCAACGTCATATATTTTAGGTGTTCCTCATCCACCAGGTAGTCCCCTTTTCCTTATTTTAGGTCGAATATTTTCAATGTTACCTTTTAGTGATGATATAGCTTTTCGAGTTAATCTTTTATCACCGATTGCTAGTTCTTTATCAGTGATGTTCCTTTATCTTATTATTGTTCAGTTGGTAACTCTTTTCAGGGGAAAACCGCAGAATAGGCAGGATCAAATTATAACATATGGTTCAGCTATAATTGGGTCATTAATCTTTGCATTTACAGACAGTCATTGGTTTAATGCCGTTGAAGCTGAAGTTTATGCAATGAGTACACTTACAACAGCTATCGTAACTTGGCTTATATTGCATTGGTTAGAGCATTCAGAAGACTCAGGGAATGAGCGTTATATACTTATGATTAGCTACATTCTTGGACTCGCGACTGGAATTCATCTTTTAAATCTATTAGCATTACCATTTATGGGAATGATTATTTATTTCAGGAAAACGAATTTTTCATGGAGTTCTTTTACAGCTATGAGTGGTATAACCGGGGTGATATTCATTACTGTCTATTTAGGAATTATAAAAGGATTCCCCCAAATTGCTGCAAAAATTGGGCTTACTGGATTAGCCTTAGTAGTATTTATTTTATTTTGTTCGACAATATATTCGGTTATTAAGGAAAAGAGATTAGTATCACTTGTCCTTTCTTCAGCTATACTGGTAATTGTAGGTTACTCTACTTATGGTATACTTTTCATTCGTTCGACTCAGGATCCAGCTATTGATGAGAATGATCCTGAAACTGTAGAGCGTGCAATTAAATATCTTGAAAGAGAACAGTATGGTGCGATTTTTACACTTCCCAGAAAATATAAGAAGGAAGAAGTTGGATCTTATCCCCATAAAATATCTATTGTAGGTAGGCCAAGCAATAATGGAACTTTTTCAAGTTCTCAAAAATATAAATATATGTTCCATGCTTTAGGTACTCAGCTAGACTTTCTTTGGAACTATCAGATTAAAAGAATGTATTTTCGTTATTTCCTTTGGCAATTTGCTGGTCGAGGGCCAGCGGGTGAAACTTGGGTTTCTGATTTTGGTGCTGTTCAAAAGAGAGGTGAAGATGGAGTAGATTGGAGCCAGTTTGTTTTCCCTCTCCCTTTTTTACTAGGTCTTTATGGTATGGTTTATCATTTCAAACGTGATCCTGAACGAGCATGGTCTGTAATGGCTCTTTTCTTCATGACTGGTTTAGCAATTATATTCTATCTTAATCAGGATAAGTTCCAGCCCCGAGAGCGTGATTATTCATACGTAGGCAGTTTCTTTGCATACTCAATTTGGATCGGTATTGCTGTATCAGCCTTTTTAGATAAGCTAGTTTCCTTTACCGGAGAGAGAAAAATCAGATCATATATTACAGGAGGAGGCTTTGCATTATTTTTAATAATACCTGGAATTATGCTATCATCAAATTATCATTTTCATGATAGGTCGGGAAATTATGTCGCTTGGGATTATTCTTATAATATTCTGCAAACATGTGAACCAAATGGAATAATATTTACTAATGGGGATAATGATACTTTCCCTCTCTGGTATCTACAAGAAGTTGAAGGTATTCGCAAAGATGTAATGGTGGTAAACCTTAGTCTGCTTAATACAGATTGGTATATAAAGCAAATGCGTGATGCCCGTTCTGGTGATTATAATCTTATAAGTTTTGATGATGACCA
>JBJKZS010000057.1:0-8147 GCA_045569115.1 Fidelibacterota bacterium
AAAGGTCTTTATGCAAAGGCGCGAGCGGGTCAGATCAAGAATTTTACAGGTATTGACGATCCTTATGAAGAGCCGGAGAATGCAGAATTAACTGTTGATACTTCTAAATCTACTATTGATGAAGAAGTTAATACTATTGTCGAATTCCTTAGGTCAAATCGTTATATAACCTGACTAAATAATCATAATTTCCTTAATAGGGAATAATATGCGTATATATAGGCAAGCTGGAAATATAAAAGCTGCTCTTTTTTTGGGTGGATTCATTTTAATTGCTTGCCTTTTTATTTATACTCAATCTATAATTAATGATTTGAGGGATGAAAGTCGTAAAACTGTTTCTATTTATGCTCAATTAGTTGCAACAGGTGTTACATCAGCTGGTGACAGTGAACTTGACTTTATTTTTAGAGAGATAATCCAAAAGGTTAATTTTCCAATTATTCATTCTGATAAAGAAGGGAAACCTGTGATATGGCGTAATTTAAAAAATGACGATTCAATAAGTATTGAAGAAGTAAAAAAAATGATAATTGCTATGGATTTTCAAAACAAACCAATTCCTCTTGTTGTCACTATTAAAAATGAGGACAATAATCATTTACAAAGATTTGAATTAGGTCAACTCCATTTCGGAGATTCAGTATTAATTAGAAGACTGCAGTTGTTACCTTACATTGAGATTGGAGTAGTTGCATTATTTATTTTCTTTGGTTTCTCTGGATTTCAATTAATAAGGAATACCGAAAAACAACATTTATGGTTTGGAATGGCACGTGAAACAGCTCATCAATTAGGTACACCAGTATCATCGTTAATGGGCTGGGTTGAAAGATTAAAGGATTATCCTGAAGAGTCTTCAGATCTTGTTTTAGAAATGGATGCAGATCTAGTTAGGCTAAAAGAAATTAGTGAGAGGTTTTCCCGCATGGGCTCAGTCCCAAAGATGCAGGAGGTTAGAGTTACTCCACTTTTGAAAGATTTAAAAAAATATTTTGAAAGACGATTACCACAAAAAATGAAAGGTTTGATAATTTATACATCGAAAAATGACAATTCAGTTGTTGCCTCTCCAACCCTTTTGACTTGGGCGCTTGAAAATCTAATCAAGAATTCTATTGACTCTATTGAAGATAAGAATGGATCAATTAATCTTTCTTGTAAAGCTTATGGAAATGAAGTTTCTATTATAGTAAAAGATAATGGTAAAGGTATAGCTAAAAGAGATTGGAAGAATGTTTTTCGTCCTGGTTATTCGACAAAAGAGCGAGGTTGGGGGGTAGGCCTCAGTATGGTTCAGCGTATTGTAAAAGATTTCCTCAATGGAACTATAGAAATTCAATCCTCTCAAGTTGGTAAAGGAACTTCTATAGAAATCAGACTTCCATCTGCTGAAAAAGATGGGTAAAGCCACCCCTGCGATTAGTAGGGTGGCTTTACTACATTTAAATTACTTTAATCTTTCAGACACATAATCCCAGTTAATGAGGTTTTCTAGCACTGCTTTTACATGATCAGCTCTCAAATTTTGGTAATCAAGATAATATGCATGCTCCCAGACATCTACACCGAACAGTGTATGGATTCCTCGTGCAAAAGGGCTTTCAGCATTTGGAGTTCCCATAATTGATAGGAAACCATCTTCTTCTATTAACCAGCACCAACCACTTCCAAAAACTCCCAAGGAAGAAGTTACAAATTCTTTTTTAAAGTTCTCAAAATCTCCGAAAGCATCATCTAGAAGAGAGCTTAATTTTCCTGTTGGAGTATGCGATCCTCCAGGTTGCATTTGATTCCAATAAAGAATATGATTCCATGCTTGTCCAGCATTATTGAAAATTTTCTGAGTATCTGGATTACCATAGCTAGATTTAACTGCATCCTCGAGGGACATATCGGCAAAGTCAGTACCTTCTGAAAGATTATTTAGCATGTTGAAATAAGCAGCATGATGTTTACTATGGTGAAGACTGACTGTTTTTGCTGAAATTGTAGGTTCTAATGCATTTTCGCTATAAGGAAGATCGGGTAAAATAAAAGGTTGACTCATAAGTGTCTCCATTTTTCAATTGATTAAATTATTAAGTACTTTATGCTTATAAATTACATAATGGTATAAAAATGAGGAAATTAAAAGGAAAGGTTTTTATTAATTAAGATCTTTTTTTAAAAAGCTTCAGTAAATATTTCTTCCATAGCATTTAATACAGAGTATTTGAGGTGGATGGTTCTAGACCACATGCATGCCTGAAACTAAAGTGAGCAAAATCGCTAGATATTTTTATGAGTTTATCGATCAAATTCCAAGCTGGTTTTTCAGAAATTAATAAGTATGGGTTATTAGGGTATAAAGATTTTTGATGAGCTGCTATTGTAACTGACATACAAGTTCTTAGACATATTAGTGAGAATAGAGATGAGATCTCTAATTCATTAAGTGGTTGAGTTTTATTAAACCCTTTGACGATTGGTCTAGCATATTCTAAAGGAATATCTTTGTTAAGCATTGAATAAGTGCAAGCAATAGCTAGGTCTGCAACCAGCCATGAAAAGACCGAATCTCCAAAATCAATAGCTCCAACAATCTTACTTTTTCCAACTTTATTGCATTGCAGTAAAACATTGTGATGATTTGCATCATTATAAATCACTCTTTCCCTTAATTGATTACTCGAAAGAGCTTCAGTAGATTCAATTTTATCAATTAAAGAACTAATCTTGTCTATCCTCTTATTATCATTAATATCTTTCAAGTGTGTTTTTACTAATTCAACCCCATTTTTTAGATCCCAAAAAAGTTTTCGATGCATTGCGGGATGAATAAATCCAGATAATGATTGACTAATATGACCTATGAAATCTCCAAGATCATGCATTAAAGAAAAATCATGAGGAGAAAAATCTGCAAGAAGAATTCCGTCTAAAAAAGTTAAAAGTCGTACTTTTAATTGATTCCCATCCAAAGTTTCATAATCACAAATAAATTCTCCATTTAAACCCACTTGAGGCTTTTGCCATTTCCATTGCCCATTTTTTGATGCTAGATGAAAAAGAAGTTTATTTTGAAAATCAATAATTTCCTCTGAATCAGCCGGATTGGAAATCTTAAGTATAAACTTATTCCCATTAGGATTTATGATAAGAAAATTTCTGTCCCTTTCTCCATTAAGTTCTATTGCAGTTCCATTGATCCCGTAGCAGCTTTTTGTGATTAGAACTGCTTCATTTGTAGAAACTTTATATCGGGTAAGACGGGTAATTTTCATATTTACTAACCATGAGAAATCCTCGAATAAAATTTTAATTAGAATAAAGTTTGAAATTCATTTATCATAATCCATAAGCGAATTTTTATATTCTTTGCATAAAATTGTATTCAGTTAACTCGTCATTTCTATCTGTAGCTAGAGGAGGTTCTGTGGAAAGAGCGGAAATTTCTGCGCGAAGTTCATCAGTTATATTTATGGATAAAGATTTAAGAGAAGGCTTAAGCTGTTCATAACTACGGGCACCAATGATGGGAGCTGTCACAGCAGAATTAGAACCAACCCAAGCCACAGCTAATGAAATAGGAGAGAAACCATAATCCTCAGCTAAGCCAATGAATTTTTCTGCTGTTTCAAAATAAATTGGACTCCGGTAACGTTCAGTATACATTTTATTTTCAATTAGCCGACCTTTTTTCAATTTTTTATTTTCTGAGTATTTTCCAGTCAATAATCCTCCACCAAGAGGAGAATAAGTTATTACTCCAATATTTTCAGATTTGGCCATAGGTAAAATTTCTACTTCAGCTTGTCTTTTCACCAAATTATACATAGGTTGAATACATTCAATTCTATTCCAATTATTTAAAGAAGAGATTCCAAGAGCTTTTGTCACTTGCCATGCGGCAAAATTACTGGCTCCTATATAAAGGATCTTACCCTCCTTTATAAGTTCATCTAATATATTTAATGTCTCTTGAAGTGGAGTTAAATCATCGAAACGATGAAGAAAATATAGATCAATATAATCTGTTTTTAAACGTCGAAGACTATCTTCTATGGCATGTTTGATGTGTTTGCGGGAATTTCCGCGTGCATTTATATCTTTACCAGTAGGTGAATATACCTTTGTTGTAATAACAACCTCATTTCTGCTTCCAGAAATTAATTTTCCGAGAATCTCTTCAGAACGACCTTCTTCATAAACATTAGCACAATCAAAAAAATTTATTCCAGCATCCCGACAATTTTTGAAAATAATTGATGATTCTTTATCATCGCAGGGACCACCAAAGGTCATCGTCCCAAGACATAGCTGAGATACCTTTACTCCAGTATTCCCTAACAGTTTGTAATTCATAGTTATGAATGTCCTTGCGTTTATATATATTATTTTAATAGAAAGATTCGAATTTAACATTCTTATTATTAGGTTTTTTTTGATAAATATTGAGAATATCATATTTCAATTGAAGGCACACCTCTTATCTTAATAGATTTAACAGTGATATCAACTGCTAATAAGAGAATGTATTTAATCGATGGCTATGCTATGGTTTATCGTGCTCACTTTGCCATGATACGTAATCCTTTAATTACTTCAACCGGTTTACATACAAGCGCCCTTTTTGGTTTTGTTAATGCAGTTTTTAAGCTATTGAGAGATGAGTCTCCAGATTACCTTGTAGCAGTTTTTGATGGGAAAGAAAAAACTTTTCGTCATGATATGTACAAAGAGTATAAAGCAACTAGGGAGAAAATGCCCGATGAACTTCAACAACAGCTACCTCATATGTGGCGTCTAGTAGAAGCAATGGGTATTCCAAGGTTGCAAATAGATGGGTTTGAGGCTGATGATATAATAGGAACTTTAGCTTTAGAGGCTTCTAAAGCAGGACTAAACTGCAGGATATTAAGTGGTGACAAAGATTTTATGCAACTTGTTTCAAATCAAATATTTCTACAAACTCCAGCTAAAGGTGGAGAATCAATTATTTATGGTCCAGCAGAAGTAGAAAAGAAATGGGGGGTTCTACCTGAGCGTATAATCGATCTTTTTGGGTTGATGGGAGACAGTTCAGATAATGTTCCCGGGGTTCCAGGTGTTGGTGAAAAAACTGCTGTTAAGCTAATTAAGGAATATGGGGATTTTGAAAACATTCTTTCCCATGGTAGTGAGGTGAAGAATAAGCGTGTCAGGAAAGGATTAATGGAAGGTGTGGATCTGGCTCGACTCTCTCGTAAACTCGTAACAATCAAAACCGATGTTGATATTCCTATTGAACTTGAATCAATGAAAATAGGGGCATTTAATTTTAAAGAGATGGACGAACTTTTTAGGGAGCTTGAATTTTTCAATCTTCAGAGCCAGCTAAACGTTTTTCGTGGAGAAAACGGGATTCAATCTAGACCTGTAGTAGATAAAAAATATTCCGTAATAAAGAATCGCCAAGATCTTGATGGGATGATAAAGAAACTCAAGTTAGCAAATTTAATTTCAATGGATATTGAATCGACAAGTACCAATCCTATGATTGCGGATATAGTGGGATTTAGTTTTTCAATAGAAGCCAATTCTGGTTGGTACATACCAATCCTTTTCCCTGAGAAAAATAATCAGTTATTTGGTGAGGAAGATGATCTTTCCATAGTTCTTGAATTGTTAGAATCTATTTTTGAGGATAAAAATAGTGCTAAATGTGGCCAAAATATCAAGTATGATATGATTATTTTAAAACGACATGGGATAAATGTTAAAGGTATTGAATTTGATACTATGCTTGCCGCACATATACTTAATCCAGAATCAAGGTCTTACAAGCTTGACTATCTGAGTGAAGAATATTTACAATATAATATGAAGCCAATATCGGATCTAATTGGAACAGGAAAAGATCAAAAACGAATGAATGAAGTACCGTTAAAGGAAATTTCATTTTATGCAATAGAAGATTCAGATGTTTGCTTTCAATTAAAACTTTTATTAAAAAAAGAATTAAAGGATGTTTCGCTAAATGATTTTTATAGAAAAGTTGAGATTCCATTAATACCAGTCCTGGTAGACATAGAATTCCAAGGTGTCTTTGTAGATCGAACTATGATGCAAAATATGTCTAATTGGATGGAGAAAAAACTTGATAATTTTTCTGTAGAAATTCATAGTTTAGCTGGTAACAATTTTAATATCAATTCTCCTAAGCAACTTTCCGATGTACTATTTGACCAGCTTGGACTTCCAGAAATAAAAAAACGTTCTACAAACGTTAGCGTATTAGAATTCCTTAAGAGGTATCATCCTTTGCCAGAAAAAATACTGGAATATCGAAAATTCCAAAAGCTTAAGTCTACATATGTTGATGCTATACCTGAAATGATTCATCCTGATACTGGAAGAATCCACTCATCTTTAATTCAGACAGTTGCTTCTACGGGTAGACTTTCAAGTAGAAACCCAAACTTCCAAAACATTCCGATCAGAACCGATGAAGGCAAGGAGATAAGAAAAGCTTTTCGGGCCCAAAATAATGGGTGGTCTATATTTTCGGCAGATTACTCCCAAGTAGAGCTTCGCATTATGGCTCATCTAAGCGGGGACGATCAACTCCATACAGCTTTTGAAAAAAAGGAGGATGTTCATTCTCATACCGCATCAAATATTTTTCAAGTGCCTTTAGAAGATGTTCATCCAGACATGAGGCGCATGGCAAAAATCGTGAACTTTGGTATTATGTATGGTGCAGGATCTTTTCGATTATCGCAAGAATTAGGAATTTCAATTTCTGAATCAAAAAAAATTATTGATGCTTATTTTAATCGCTATTCTGGAATAAAAAAGTTCATAGATCAGACTTTAGATTTCGCAAGAAAAGAAAAGTATGTTAAGACTATGCTTGGCCGGCGACGCTATTGTTATGACATCGAACATAGTAACCATAGAAATAGGAGTGCAGCTGAGAGAGCTACGATAAACATGCCTATTCAAGGCACAGCGGCAGAAATGATTAAGCTTGCCATGGTCTCAATTCACGAAAAGCTTATTAAGCATAAATTCAAATCTAAAATGATACTTCAGATCCATGATGAGTTACTTTTTGAAGTTTTGAATGAAGAGTTGGATGATGTTAAAGAAATAGTTCTTTTTGAAATGGAGAACGCACTATCTCTTGATGTCCCTTTAGTTGTGGATTTTGGAGTTGGAGAATCATGGTTCCATGCGCATTAATGAATTAATAATTTTATGAAAATTATAGCAATGGTAAAATAATATGTTTATTGTGGGTGTTATCATAGATAGAAAAGCTAGAAATAGGTATTAATCTATGGAAGCTTCAGTTTCTCTAAAAAAAATAGGCAAAGTTCTAAATGGACGTTCAGTTTTAGCTGGGCTCTCTTTTGGAATTGAACGTGGATCTATTATGGCTGTTGTGGGTCCTAATGATAGTGGGAAGTCAGCTTTATTAAGAGTAATCTCAGGATTTTCAAAACCTGAATATGGCTCGGTCTTTATAGATGGAAAAGATGTCCATTTAAGAAGATTAGAAACTGCAAAATCCATTGGTTATATGCCTCAAAACATCAATTTTGATAATGATTTAACAGTTTTTGAAAATTTTCAGTTTTATGGCAGAATATATAATATGGAAACCGAAATGATTAATCGTAGAATAGCTTTGCTTTCAGATCAACTTGGTTTTCATAATTTTCTTAATGACTTTCCTTCTGATATTTCTTTTGGATTTCAAAAAAAAGCTCTTTTAGCAAGAACTCTTCTAACAGATCCCGAGGTACTTCTTCTTGAAGAACCAACATCATCTTTAGATCTTCGATCTCAATATTTAGTTTGGGATTTTCTTCAAGAAATGCGTGGGGAAAGAACAATCATATATACTACTCATTCCATCCGGGAA
Organism: Fidelibacterota bacterium; assembly: GCA_045569115.1. Lineage (GTDB taxonomy): Bacteria > Fidelibacterota > Marinisomatia > Marinisomatales > S15-B10 > S15-B10. The sequence continues at coordinate 7,895 of JBJKZS010000057.1, forward strand.
GCGGAACGAGTTCATGATAGAATTGTAATTATGCACCATGGTCATGTGGCTCTTGATGGTAGTTTGGATAAGTTATTAGAAAATGCGGGTGAATTATTTCATTTCCAAATTCATTTCCAGAACCTTACAAAAGAACTTTATGAAAAATTGAGCAAAATTACTACGGTCGTAAGTCCTTCTCAAATTGGTCAAGTATTTGATTTCTATGCAAGAGAAAGAAAAATTTTTTTTGATGTTATGAGATTAGCTATTG
>JBJKZS010000058.1:0-8141 GCA_045569115.1 Fidelibacterota bacterium
ATAATACAACTCCAAAAAGCGAAATAATTCCAAGACCTACACTTGGGCTAAGAAAAACCCATCCAAGAAATACAAATAAAAAAATACTTATGGATGCAATCTGATGACCTGTAATTTTTCCTGATTTAGCAACTTGTATCTTAAGTTTTCTTACAGCTGAATCGAGGATTTTTTTTTCCGGCTTGAAGGTCCACCATAAAAGAATTATAGCAAATGGAATTTCTACGAGCAAAATTGGATATGTATACTTCATCCATTGTAAATACGAAAGATTCCCCATTTCAAATTGAGATAGATAACCTAACATAATCACATTTCTACCTCCACCAGATGGAGTACCAATGGATCCTATAGCACTTCCATAAGCTATAGAAAAAAGAATCAGTGAAGTCAATTTAACTATTTTTTTAGGATCATCGCTTGAATGCCTAACAAGAGTGAGTCCTACAGGCATCATCATTGCTGTAACAGTATGCTCTCCAATAAATGATGAAAGAATCGCACAAAAAGATACAAACCCAGTAACAATTCTAATTGTATGATGCCCAGTAATATTAATTATACCAAGAGCCAGTCTCTTATCTAATCCTTGTGAAACAATAGCTACAGCCATCATAAGTGATCCCATAATAAAAAATACTGCATCAGTCATAAAAGACGCAGCAACTTCATTTGGAGACGCAATTCCAAAAAATACTTGGAAGACTAGTATCAACATAGCTACGGCAGGAAGAGGAATTGGCTCAAAAATAATTAGTAAGATGGAAATTAAAAGAATAACAAAGGTCCGATAGCCATCGATAGTTAACCCTTGAGGGGGCGGAAACAAGTAAAGAACTATCCCAAAGAGGAAGGTTATGATTAACCATTTTCTCTGAGTTACCCAAAAAATTATATTTATTAACATCTCTTCATTTGAAAAATTAACAATTTTCCTTAGTAACCATTATTTTCTTTATAAGGCACTCAACTAAGGTATTTGTAAAAAACTTAGTAATTGTACTTTTTTCAATAACAATTAAGGTTTTTTTAATTATTTCTTAAGGCTAGAAAGTGATATTTCAATATCCTTTGAAAGTTTCCTTAATTTAAACATTTGAATTAACGAAACATCCGGGAAACCTGCAGGTATTTTAAAAAGTGGATTTGGAGAAAAAATGCGACCCTCTACAACGGCAATTTGCCATGGATAAAAGGGTGTTGCTTTACGGTCTTGAACATCTAATATTTTAGCTATTTCTTTTTCTTGGGGAAGCTGTATCCCAAATAAGGTGGCGTCCTTTTTAATTATATTATATTCAAAAAGCTTAATTAAATCCTCTGATTTTGATAGTCTATCATTAACTGATTGTACAGCATCAGCATGACTTTCAAAATTTCCAATTTCAATCATTTCTTCTTTGGTTGGAAAACGCTTCATATACCTATATTTTCGCAACTGATCAATTGATAAGGGCTCAATACTCCCAAAAGATCGCATAAATCTTCCTCTCATTTTTGGAAGTAGTCTTGGAAACTCTGATTTGAATTGAGTTGTTGCCTTTCGAACTCTGTCATAGTCATCTCCTAAAAATAAATTTCCCCAATAATCAATATTTTGGATAGATAGATAAACCTTCTCATTCTTTATATCTATAGATAGATGTAAGACGCCTATGAAAGGACCGTATTCTCCACCATTCCGGGATGCCTTTTTTAAGTGCTTAGTAGTAATAAAAAACATAAAACGATTTGGATCATCAAGAGGTCGATATTTTCCAATTATTTCTACATCATTCATAAAGAATTTCTGAATGATTGATTCTTCAGTACCTTCAAAATCTTTACCAGTTTCACCAATAAGCATATAAGGTTGTAGTCTATTCTCTTGAGAAAAAACAATAAATGGAGCTATTAGATAAAAGATGAAAATGAAAAAATAAGGTCTAAGTCTTATTTGATTAATTTTGTTCATATTGAATAATTGAAAATTTATTTATTAGAATTTATTAATTAGTTGAGCACCAGATACAAAAAAATTAAAACATAAATTTTATTATTATGAGTCAATAACTTCTAGCATGATTTCTTTTTTTTATCTGTCAACTAATGTCAAATCCTAATTCTATCTCCGCTAGAGCCGGTATCCTTATTGGGGGGGGAAGCCAACGTTTTGGGTCACCCAAATGGAATGCGAAAATTGGTAAAACTTCAGTCCTTGATAGGCTTTGGGATGTCTGCTCCGATTTTGAAAAAAGAGTAGTTATAGGGAAGTCAAAACCTAATCAAATAAAAAAACCATTTTTATCTGATCTAACAGCTTCTCAAGCTCCTATTTTTGGACTCTATACTTTGCTGTATAACTCAGAATATAAATGGAATCTTTTATTGTCATGCGACCTGCCCCTTCTGACCAAAAATTTGTTGAAAAAAATCTGGGATGCAAGAGATGATAAAGCTGACATTATTTTACCAAATTTAAATGGAATAAATCAAGTGACCTGTGCTTTATATAAAAAAAACTTAATAGGTAAAGTAGAAAAGGCAATAAAGAATGAATCCCTAAGCTTACAGGAGCTTGTAAATGAAAGTCATGTAAGAAAAATAGCTGTGGAGTCTTGGAATCAAGAATTAACAAATATGAACACTTTGGAAGATTGGGAAAAAATTAAATCTAAAGAGGAGAATAAAACCTCAAATTAAAATTTCATTTGAGAAAAAATGTTGTTTGGAATACTCTCTTATTTTGAAAAACATGATTTATATATCAAGTTTATCAAGTCTTCTTTGATGCCTTCCTCCAGTAAAAGGTTCAGATAGCCACTCATCTAGAATAGCATAAATTTCTTTTTTCGAAACAAACCTAGCACCAATTGAAAGAATATTCGAATTATTATGCTGTCTAGATAAGATAGGTATATCAACCTCTGATCCATAGTATACAGCTGCTCTAATACCCTTGATTCGATTGGCCGCCATTGCTTCTCCCTGTCCTGAACCACCTAATATTACACCTTTACTATTTTTATCAGATGCTACAGCTTTAGCACATGGGAAAATAAAGTCTGGATAGTCGTCCCTAGCGTCATATTCAAATGCACCGTGATCAATAACCTCATAACCTTGACTATTAAGATAGTCTTTTAAAGAATTTTTTAAATCAAGACCTGCATGATCTGTAGCAATGTGAATAATCATATAAAAAATATAGAGGATATAAAAACAGTAACTAAACTTAAATATTTCATTTTTGTAATTATAAAAAACGTTTTATCCAAAAGCTAAAAATTTTCTCATTGTTTTCACTGGATCTAATGTGCCAAATATACCAGTGCCTGAAACAAGTATATTAGCTCCTGCTGCTAAAACTTCTTCCGCATTTTCAAGTTTAACATCACCATCTACTGAAATTTCAGGTCTATTATTTTTGATTTTTTGAACAAGCTCTTTTACTTCTGATATTCTTGACATCATTCCAGGCAGAAAGGTCTGACCACCAAAACCTGGTTCAACAGACATCACTAAGATTAAATCAACAAGCTCAATATAATCTTCAATTTTTTCAAGCGAAGTAGATGGGCAAAGTGTAATGCCAGGACTAACACCCTCATCCTTTATTTGATTTATAACAGAATTAGGATCATCACATGTTTCAATATGCACAGTAATTATATCAGCGCCAGACTTAGCAAAGCTTTTAATATATTTCTCTGGGTTTTCTATCATTAGATGAATATCCAATTTTTGCTGAGTAATACTTCTAATTCCCTTAACAACAATGGGGCCCATACTAATATTTGGGGCAAAGTGTCCATCCATGACATCAATATGAATCATAGAGGCTTTAGCTTGTTTGCACTGATTTACTACTTTTGAAAGATTAGAAAAATCAGCCGCAAGAATTGAAGGTGAAAGTTTTATCATTAAGATTTACTAAACCAAATTTAATAAAATATTAGAACGGCCAAAAGACAGGAATTAAGAAAGTAGCTAAAACCCAAAAGATGAAATTCAAAGGAGCCCCAGCTTTAAGAAAATCACTGAAACGATAACGACCAGGACCATATACCATTAGATTTGTTTGGTATCCCATTGGGGTCATAAATGATGTAGAGGCACCAAAACATACCGCGAATAAGAAACCCCTTGATTCCACATCTAATGCTTCTGCTACGGCAAGTGCTACAGGCACTAAAACAATTGCTGCAGTATTATTCGACAATACAGCGGTTAAAATAACCGCGAAGAGAAAAAACAGTGAAAGTGCTATTTGGGGAGCTATTTCAGGAGAAAAATAATGACCAACTTGAGCAATAAATGACCCTAAATAATTCGCAGTTCCAGAACGCTCCATAGCTATTCCAACTGGCACAAAAGCGGCAATAAGAATAACTACAGACCAATTTACAGCTCGATAAGCCTCTTGAATAGTAATACTATTTACAATTAATAATATTACCACCGCTAAAAATGCCGCTTGAAGTATATCTATCCATCCTAAAGCCGCTGTAATCATCATTCCAGGAATCACCGCAACCGAAAGCCACCAAAAGCGTACCTTATGCAATTGAACTTTGTGCTCTTGAAGTATCGCAAGGTCTGGGTTATTTAGCATATTCCCTATACGGTCTTTTGGCAAAAAAATTAATAGGGTGTCACCAAAATGCAATCTTATCCTTGCTATCTTTTCTCTTAATGTTCGTCCTTCTCGCCTAACAGCTAATACAAAAGCACTAAATGACTTTCTAAAATCAAGCTCTTTTAATGTCATCCCTATAAGTTGAGAGTTCTGTGTAACTAATCCTTCAACTACTGTATTTTCTTCTCCAGAAAGTTCAGATTGATTCATTTTCATATCTGTAAGTAGAAGAAGTTTTTCTTCATCCCTAAAAGTCATAAAATTATCTAATGTTCCTCTAACTAATAAAATATCACCATCTTGGAGAACAAAATTCCGGAGGTTTTGCTCATAGCGAATCTTTTCTCGAATGATTACAAGTACAGTTACATCATATTTTAAGTTAATCTGTCTTTGTAAAAGAGTTGAACCAACTAATGGTGATTTTTCATCAACTTTAAGCTCTGTAAGATAAGGAGACATGTGGTAACTACGTGTTAGCGATGAAATGCCAGCACGGGAAGGTAATAATTTAGGTGTGACAATCAAGTTGTAAATAGTACCTACAACAAAAAATACAGCTCCCAATTTTAAAAATTCAAACATCGTAAATGGAATAATTCCATATTGTTCGGCCATTGAACTGACTAATAAGTTTGTAGAGGTACCTATAAGCGTCATTGTCCCACCATATATTCCTGCATAAGAAAGTGGTATCAAAAGTTTAGATGGTGAAATCTGAAATCGACTACTTAGATTAAGTGCTAAAGGAATAAAAATTGCAACGGCGGCCGTATTATTAATAAAGGCAGATACAAAGCTAGTTGTAATTAGAAAAAGGGAAATGCTAACCCACTTGTTCCCTCCTAAAATACTGAGTTTTTCGGCCATTACTTCTACAAATCCTGTCTTTACCAAAGATGAGCTTAGGATAAACATCAAGCCCACAGTTAATACAGCCTTATTACTAAAACCTGATATTGCCTCATCAAGTGTTAAAAACCCTGAAAAAAGAAGCACAACTAAAAGAGCTAATGCTGTAACATCAATGGGGAATACTTCTTTTACAAAAAGAATTAATGCTAATAAAATTATAAAAAGAAAAATTAGTGGCTCAGGAATCATAAATCTATCTTTATCATATCTACGGGGAAACGATAATAATTAATTATGTAGAAGATTTTAGTTTAATAGAAGTTTCAATTACATCAAGCATTTTATTGATAATAAATTCACTTCGAATTTTATTAAGTATGGATATCACAAAGACTGGATATTCTTCATCTGGAAGTACTTTTTCAAACTCGTCAAAGATATCTGTATTATCTAATAAATCATCAATATCCTGGCCCTTATTAAGGTTTAAATCAATAAAGTCCTGAATTTCGAAGAGATACTCCTTAAGACTATCTCTATCCATGGAGGTAAGCTGTTTTGTTTTCAACCCAAAATTGAACCCTTTTCCACATCATCAATTTGGCTAAAATTTACATGTTCTTCAGCATATTTCTTGTAAACACCTTCTTTAACAAAAATTTCAAAAAGGTCAGGATCTATATGATAGTCATCCCTCATAAAACCCATGATTCGCATTGCTAATGATAGCTTTTTTCCATCTTTATATGGCCTATCTGCAGCAGTTAATGCCTCATATACATCAGCAATAGCCATAATTTTAGCTTGAGGCGACATTTCATCATGGGTTAAACCTTGAGGATAGCCTGTTCCATCCAACTTTTCATGATGTCCACCAGCAAATTCTGGGACATTTTTTAAATGTTTTGGATAAGGAAGTTGATTTAACATATCAATTGTGATTACAATATGATCATTGATAATTTGTCTCTCCTCTGGCAAAAGTGTACCTTTAGGAATATTTAAGTTTCGAACCTCTTCCTTAGAAAGGAATGACTGCTTCTTCCCATTCTCTTGATAAGGATAATTACTAATTTTGATTACCCTTTCTTGCAATTCTTGTGCCATATACTCACCTCCAACATTACAGGCTTGTATAAACATTTGATCTTTCCTTATCTTTCGAAGGTTAGATTTATATTCATTTTCGAATGCTTTTGTTTCCTTCTCGCTAGATGGTCTGAGATCTAACATTTTTTGCAAGTAATCAATCTTTACATCTCGTTTAAGTACTTCGAACCTTGTATTTATAGTTTCTATACGATCAAAAATTGTTTCAAGCTTTGTACCTTTATCTACTACATGAGTTGGTGTAGCTACTTTTCCACAATCATGCAACCAACCTGCGATATATAGCTCATACCTCTGCTCATCAGTCATAGAAAAGTTTTTATATGGGCCGTAATTGACATCCTCTACAGCATCGGCTAGCATCATTGTCAACACTGGAACTCTTGTACAATGGCCACCTGTATAAGGTGATTTTTTATCAATAGCCGTAGCAATAAGTTTTATAAAAGCTTCAAACAATTCCTCTAATTGTTCAATAAGTTGTTTATTTGTTATGGCTACTGCCGCTTGAGAGCAAAGAGATTCAACTAATTTCTGTGCTTTTTCAGAGAAAGGAATTACCTCTCCAGTTTGTGGGTTCTGTGCATTAAGTAATTGTATGACCCCAATAATTTCATCAAGGTGATTGGTTAGGGGGACTGTAAGGAAAGATTTTGAACGATAACCAGTCTTTTTATCAAACATTTTTGTACCTGAAAAATCAAATCCATCAGCTTTATAAGCATCAGGAATATTAATGGTTTCCCCTGTTAGTCCAGCATAAGCTGCAATCATTCCATGATTTGGCTCTCCTTCTTCTGTATAAAGTTTAACTGGATAAAAAGGGACCTCTTCACCACTAGTACCCCCCATATGAAATTTTAGCGAATCTGTACGAACAATCTCAAATTTTAACTTGTCCTCCCCACTCATCATATACAAAGTTCTTCCATCACAATTTGTAATTCTTCTAGCTTCCTCTAATATCATTTCTAAAAGAAGTTGCATATCTTTTTCTTTAGATAAAGCGATTCCAATATCGCTTAAATGTTCAATTTGCTCTTCTAGAAGTGAAATGTAGTCCTTAATATTTTCAGAAGCATTTTTTAAAACATCTTCTGGATTAATTGATCCTAGAGAAGATTTAGATTTCTTCATATTTTTTTGACCTGATTTTTTTCGTGAATCATAATCCCGTGACTTTAAACTTATGAATTGAGGTTTACTTTCTCAAGAAAAAGGAAAGCTTGAAAAGTCTAATTTTTTAAGAAAAAAAAGATTAGTGAAAAGAATAATTCCAACGCTCTAAGAACGTTTTACTTTATCCTTTTCATTTAAAAAATTTAAACCGATTTCAGTACTTTTCCAGATCGAAGACAAGAAGTGCAGACGCGAACTCTTTTAACAGATCCATTAATTTGTGCCTTTACGCGCTGTAGGTTTGGAAGCCACCTACGACGATTCTTATTGTGAGCATGACTGACACTATTGCCTGTCTTAGGTCCTTTGCCGCATATTTCGCATACTTTTGACATATTTTTTTATTCCAAGATTGGTTAGAACTTAACAAGAGAGGCAT
>JBJKZS010000059.1:0-8100 GCA_045569115.1 Fidelibacterota bacterium
ATTCCCCTAGTTGTCATTCCCCAAAAACTTTATGCTGGCATGGATGTATTCGTATTACTATGCATACCTGGTTTTATTCTTGCGGGAAACTTGATGAATAGGGGCGGAATTACAGAGAGAATAATTAGTTTCTCTAAAGCTATAGTTGGTCATATCCGTGGGGGTTTAGGCTTAGCCAATATAGGAGCATCCATGATTTTTGCTGGTATATCTGGAACCGCCGTGGCCGACTCAGCAAGCATTGGATCCGTTATGATCCCAGCCATGAGAAAGGAGGGCTATGACACTGAATTTTCATGCGCTATAACGGCATCATCATCAACAATTGGCCCCATAATTCCCCCTAGTCTTCCCATGATTATTGCCGGTACCTTAACAGGCCTCTCAGTTGCTAAACTCTTTATTGCAGGTGCAATCCCAGGATTGCTTTTAGCGACAGGGTTAATGACAGTTTCGTACATGATTTCGAAAAAAAAAGGTCACCCCAAAGGAAAGAAATCAACTTTAAGTCAAATTAGGAAGGAATTCTTTAGTGCGTTTTGGGCACTCCTGATGATTGTTATTATTCTGTATGGGATAGTTGGTGGAGTATTTACTCCAACTGAAGCCTCAATAGTTGCCTCATTATACGCCTTAATCATAGGACTTTTCATATATAAGAATCTAACAATCAAGAAACTACCTAAGATATTTGTTGATACAATGGTAACAACATCCTCTTTAATGATACTAGTTGGTTTTGCAAATCTTTTCGGATGGATTCTAATTAGTGAGCAAATCCCTCAACTAATTGCCAATACTCTTTTGGACATAACAAAAAACAAATATTTAATTTTAATGATCATTAATATCCTCTTGCTATTTGTAGGGGCATTTATGGAGACTATAGCTGCTTTAGTAATTTTATTCCCCGTATTACTTAAAGTAGCGATAAGCGTTGGAATTGATCCAATTCAGTTTGCTGTAATTGCAGTACTGAATCTAATGATTGGTCTTACGACTCCGCCTGTTGGAGTTTGCCTTTTTATTACATCTAGTATTGGTAAAGTTTCACTAAGTAATGTCAGCAAAGCAATTTTACCATTTCTTGCCGTTAGTATTTTTATATTGTTACTAGTCACTTATATACCATCAATTTCACTTTTTCTTCCAAATCTACTATTTTAATTATAAAGGAACCGATTTTATAATTTAAAAAATGAAAAATATTTCAGAAATCACTCTAGTATATTGCTTGAAAGCAATAAGGGGAAAATAATATGAAAGCTATTATAGTTAAAAAACCCGGAAACATTAATCTCGAAGATAAAGCATATCCTGAAAATCTTGAAAGGAATGAAGTTAGATTAAAAGTAAAAACTGTCGGGGTCTGTGGCTCAGACTTACATATTTATCAAGGCACAAACCCGTTTGTAACATACCCAAGAATAATTGGACATGAATTTGCAGGAGAAGTCGAGACAGTAGGTTCTGATGTCCAAGAATTTAAAATCGGTGATCATGTCTCAATTGACCCTGTTTCCAGCTGTGGCATATGCTACGCTTGCAATTTGAAAAGACAAAATGTTTGTAAGAACCTTTCAGTCTTGGGCGTTCATAAAAATGGGGGGATGCAGGAATACATCGTTTTACCAATCTCCTGCTTGCATAAAATTCCGGATCAATTTAGTTGGGAGGCAGCAGCACTTGTTGAACCTTTTACAATTGCCGCACAAGTCTCTAGTAGAGGAAGAATAAAAGCTGAGGATAAGGTTTGTATTATTGGAGCCGGACCTATTGGGACAGCGGTAATGATGGTTTGCAAAATGCTTGGAGCTGAAGTCTTAATAACAGATATAAACTCAAGTCGCCTTATCATGGCCAAAGAGCTAGGTGCTGATGCTATAATCAATCCTATGGAAGTTAATGAAAAAAAAGAATTAGATAATTTTACAGATAAAGAAGGTTATAGTGTTGTTATTGATGCCGCCGGTTTTCCGGAAACTTTTGAAAAAGCCATAGATATCGCCTCACCCGCTGGTCGCGTTGTTATTTTAGGTTTTAATCAAAAAAGTTCGGCAATTGCGCAAAAAGAAATAACCAAAAAAGAACTTGATATTATAGGTTCACGCTTGCACGCTAATAAATTCCCTGATGTAATCAAATGGATAGAAAAAGGTCTAATAAAACCAAAAAAGCTTGTTACCCATCATTTTCATTTTAGTAATATCAAAGAGGCGATAAAATTAATTGAAAAAACACCCCCCGGACTCTGCAAAACAATAATTGAATTTTAATTTCTAATCAACCTACTATGTTACTGATTCATGCTGAAGCTTGAAAAATACTCTTTTGGCTTAGGTGACAGATTTGCTCAACAAGGAAAAGCTCAATTACGAGCTATCATGAAAATTAATGAAGATGGTCAATCCGTTGTTCCAGTTTGGAATAAGTCCTACAGAGAACATCTTATAGTTGGTACTTCTCCTGAGGATGTACGTATTGAAGCTGATAATGCTGTAGCCGCTCTTAATTGGAAAGGGAATTATTATATAGATGCAGACCATATTAATGCAGAAAATGTTGATTCGTTTATTCAACCTAGTAATTATTTTACTATTGATATCGCCAAGTTCATTGGGAAGCCAGCAAGAAAAGATGATATCCAAAAGTTCATAGATAAGTATGAATCTTATTTCCATGAGGCTAGGATACCGAAGGCTAGTGAAACTTCTGAACTTTCGTTAGGTGCTTTTAAAAAAAGTGCCTCCAAGTATTTACTTTCAATTAAGGAAGCCGGGAAAGTCTATCGCTATATTGAGTCGATTAAAGGTAATGGTAATTTTATTACAGAAATTTCTATGGATGAAACTGACATTGCTCAAACGCCCCTAGAAATGTTTATTATTCTAGCTGGAATGGCTGATGAAGGTGTTCCAATTCAGACAATCGCACCAAAATTTCAAGGACGCTTTAATAAAGGTGTGGATTATGCAGGAGACATCCAAAAATTTTCTAGAGAATTTGAGAATCACTTGATTGTAATCAAGTACATGATAAAAGAATTTGGCTTACCTGACAGCCTTAAACTTAGTGTTCACTCTGGAAGTGATAAGTTTTCAATCTATGGTCCAATGAAATACGCTATTAAAAAACATAATGCAGGGTTGCATGTAAAAACAGCCGGCACAACCTGGTTAGAAGAGGTGATTGGATTAGCATGTGCTGGAGAAGAGGGCCTTACTCTTGTTAAGGATATATTTATCGGTACACTAGGGCGTTTAGAGGAATTAAAAGAACCTTATGTCAATGTAACGGACATCTCACAAGACCATCTTCCCAGCATTGATGAAGTGAATTCTTGGGGCAGTGAAGAATTGGCGAATTCTTTAAGACATAATGTCAGGTGTCCTGATTATAACCCTGATTTACGACAGCTTCTTCATGTCGGTTTTAAAGTAGCTGCCGAAATGAAAAATCGCTACACCGATGGTCTTAAAACTTTTGAAAAAAATATTGCTGAAAATGTTTTTGAGAATATTCTAAAAAATCATCTGAACCCACTATTTCTTTAACAAAAGATTCATCCCTTTATAATTTTGGTGGCTCCGGAGGAGGGACTTGAACCCCCAGCCTAGTGGTTAACAGCCACCCGCTCTACCATTGAGCTACTCCGGAAAATAATTAATTTTGAATCTAAATTTAACTTTCCCTCCTACCTAGCCCAACAAAGATATTACATCTCTTTTTCAGCCATAAGAGTTTTGTTAACGGTAAAGAGACCACGTTCCAAATGAGTTGAGGTCAAATAAACAATACCCTCTTCATTATGAGCTTTACCATAAACAGAATGAACTGATTTTAGGCCTCCTAACCATTTCCTAATATCTGAAAGATATACTAAATCGCCTTCTTGAGCTGACATTAAAGACATTTCTTTTTCAGAAAAATGAATCTTGTCTTGATCGCCGGGAATGAGTTCCCATCTAACAGATACTTTTTCGCCAGGACGATTATTAGGATTACTACCTTTGAATATTTTTTTTAAAAGATTAACATCAAATATTGTTAATCCTTGAATTTTTTCGCTGCTTTCAGGCTTGGTGAAAACGCTGACAATTACGCCTACACCAGCACAAACAATTAAGTTGTACAGTGCTCCTATATATGAATAACCCCTTCCAGGCCTAAGTTCAATCCCATGAGCTATAGGTCTAACTAAATCAGGAATAAACTGGCCTAGCACCATAAGAAAAGCTCCTCCAATAAAAGTAGCTATAACGGCTGGTGTAGTAAATCTTTTCCAAAAAATTCCGAGAAAAACTGCAACTACTAACGGCGGAGTAAAGGTAGAATGAAACCAGCCGTGAGCTTCATAGATAGAATCAAATGAATTAAAGAAAGGTACAAGGATAACAGCAAGAATTTTTACAGCAATAGAGCTAATTCTCGCAATATCTAGCTGTCTTTTATCATTATGTTTATTTTTCGTCAAAGGTTGATAAATATCATTTACAATGATAGCTGAAGATGCATTAACAAGAGTATCTGCCGTAGACATTAATGCCGCACATAATGCCGCAATAATAAAACCAAAAATTCCTGGACTAGCCACAAGATTTGTGACTGTGACAAAAACATCATTTGGATCCATACCAGCTGGAATTGCATTTGGCACTAAATTAGAAATAGCTCTTCCAACCCATCCAGCATTAGAGACTACCAATGCAGCAATTGGTAAAATCAAAAGTACATTTACAGCCGCAGCTTTACGACCTTCATTTACACTTTTTGCAGCCATAAATCTCATGATCAATCCCTGGTTAAGAAATAGAAAGCCAACAGAACCAGCTATACCATCCTGCCAAAAGATCCCAACAAAATTAAAATCAGGCGGTCTATTAAAATGGGCCAAAGGTAATTTCTGAACCGGTGTTAGATTGTCCCAAAATGCTTGAATGCCAACAAGTGAAGAATGTTCACCTAAATATTGTAGTCCTAAAATGAATAGAAAAACCCCGCTGAAAATTAATATTATGCCTTGAAAAAGATCTGTAAAGATCACTGAAGTCTGACCACCAATATGCATGTAGATTGTTGTAACTATTGCGATGATAATTACAGTCAACATAAGAGGAATTTGATAAATACGATACAAAGCTGTAGCAAGAGTCAAGAACTGTATCGCAATATAACCAATCATATATAGTAATATCATCAAAGTGGCCAAGGATCTTGCCATTGGATTGAATCTTCTTTCAAAGTACTCAGGGATAGATCGAACGCGAGTGTAATAAATGATAGGTAGCCAACCGAATAAGAATAAGGGCATAAAAAACCAATCATTCATATATGTCATCGTTGATGAAAAGCCATATTCATAAGCTTTTGTTGAATATTTCACAAAGCTATGTGAACCAATACCTGTTGCAACTATTGATATAGTAATAAGCCACCAAGAAAATCTTCTTCCACCAAAAAAATAGTCCGATGTTGTTTTACTATATTTTCCAAAATAAGCACCGAATCCCATTACTAAGGCAAAATAAGCCAAAATGACTATCCGGTCTAGATTTGAACCTACAGAGATTTCCATTATTTACTTCCTAATGCAAGTAGTATAAAAATCAAATGTAATAGCGTGTAAAATCCAAAACCAAAAAATAGTACTTTTAACCAAATTCGATGCCGAGGAATACTTAGGTTTAATGCATTAGTTTTGACAATCAGTCTAACTCCAATTGCAAAAAAAATACCTCCAACTCCATATAGATAAATAAAGGGTAGCCAAGATTGATTAAAATCAATCATTTATTTTATCGAACTCAGGTCTTAGGTTGTTATAAATTTCCTTAAGACTCTGTACAACAATTTTAGTTTCACCAATTATTGGCATAAAATTAGTGTCGCCGTTCCATCTTGGAACCAGATGATAATGCAGATGATCAACAATACCAGCACCACCAGCTTCCCCAATATTCGCTCCAAAGTTGAATCCATTAGGATTCATTTGTTCTCTAAGGATTTCAATGCTCTTATCGGCAAGAGTTAAGATTTCCAACTTAGTTTTCATATCAATTTTTAATGTATCTGACTCATGTTTATATGGAACTACCATCAAATGTCCATTATTATATGGATAGAGATTAATTATAACAAAACAGAGATTACCTCTGTAGAGAATCAATGATTCTCTATCATTTGAAGAGTTAGATTTATTGCAGAAAATACACCCTTCTTCTTTTTCAGCTTTAATATATTCTATACGCCAAGGAGCCCAAAGTCTATCCATAATTTCCTAAAAAACAACCTTGCTCTGTATTTATAATATCAATTGAAAAATTAATTTTTAGCATATCTGAAATTGTCTGAGGTAATATTAGCAATTATTCTTCCTCTTCATTTTTCTCTTTTTCAATAACTTTTTTTTGTATATCACTAGGCATGTATTCATAATGACTAAATTTTTCGGAATGGGTACCTCTTCCTCCTGTAAGTGATCTTAATGTGGTGGAATAGCGATACAGACTTGCTTGAGGAGCCTGAGCCTTTATTAATTGAAATCCTCCATCACTATCCATCCCTAATATTTTACCTCTTCGGCCAGAAATGTCACCCATTACATCACCCATTTGCTCTTCAGGAACTTTTATTTCAATCTCCATAATTGGTTCTAAAAGAGATGGTTTAGCATTCATAAATGCTTCTTTAAATGCACCTTTACCGGCTATCTGAAATGCAACATCTTTAGAGTCAACAGGATGTTGTTTTCCATCAAAAAAGTCAACTTTTACATCTACAACACGATAACCGGCAAGCACACCTTCTTCACAAGCAGTATTTACACCCTTTTCAACCGATGGTACAAATACTCTGTCTACATTTTGACCCACTAGACTATTTGTAAATTCAATACCTTCACCACGATTTTTGGGGTTGACTCTCATCCAAACTTCAGCAAACTGACCAGCCCCACCAGATTGTTTCTTATGGCGATATTTAGACTCACTATTACCTTTAATTGTTTCACGAAAGGGAACTTTCGGCTCCACAAGATCCACCTCAACATTAAATTTTCGTTTCAACCTATCTACCACTACTTCTAATTGAAGCTCACCTAAACCAGAGATTATTGTTTGTTTCAATTCCGAATCTACATGATATACAAAAGTTGGATCTTCCTCGTGAAGTGTTGCTAGTCCAGTAGCAATTTTTTCTTCGTCACCTTTTGATGTTGTGACGACTGCTTCATGTATGGAAGGAGATGGGAAATTGATCTTTTCAAGCTCAATATTAAGTTTTGGATCACAAAGAGTATCTCCTGTATGAGTATTTTTTAATTTTACTACCGCTCCAATATCTCCAGCATTTAGAATACCCGCATCTTTTCTATGCTTACCATTCATCGAAAATATTTGACCAAGTCGTTCACTAGATTGCCTTGAGGTATTCTTAAGATCCATACCACTTTTTACTGAACCAGAATACACTCTAAAAAAGGAAAGTTCTCCAACATGTGGTTCACTAATAGTCTTAAAAATAAACAAACTAGTAGGTTGATCTATAGATGGTTCAACAATTAATTCACTTGAATCAGTTCTATTTGCTAGTGATTTACTAAGGTCTACTGGCGAAGGATAATATTTTGATAAAAGATCAAGTAAACGATTTACACCTACATTAGTTTGCGCAGAAGTTGCAACAAGAGGAATTAAACTTCCATTAATGATTGCATCATGGAGACCCTCTCGCAAGTCTTCTTCTGATAAGCTTCCTTCTTCAAAAACTTTTCAAGCATACTATCATCAGATTCAGCTATATATTCTATCATTTCTTCATGCATTTGGTCTATTTTTTCTTTTAAGTCTTTGGAAGACTATGTTCTTCAAATTCTCCACTTCCATCAGTTTTATATATTAAGAGGGTTTTTCTAAGAACATCCGCAATTTGATTAAAACCAGGTCCAGCATTCACTGGAATTGTTAACGGGAAAACACGACTTGAAAAATGACTTTGTATTTGATTTAAAACTGAATCGAAATTTGTATGCTCCTTATCTAGCATTGTAGCAACAAACAATCTTGGTATACCACTTTCTTCAGCGTATCCTGAAACAATATC
>JBJKZS010000060.1:0-8050 GCA_045569115.1 Fidelibacterota bacterium
CATTGATAACAACGGTCTGATAAAATAGGCTTTACATGAAAATTGAAGTCAACCTTATCAGGAAGGGAATCATAAATATTTGCAATATCGTCAGGTATGTTTTGATCGCAAGAAATAAAAAAAAAGAAAAGTAGGGGGGAAATCTTAGAATTTTTTTTTGTCATTAATTATTTTGAAAACACTCGCCCAAACCAATATATGAAAAAAATGATGTTTTTCAACAAAATTTTTTAACTATCGCCTAAGACTTGAAACTTGAATCTTGGAATTAGTGAAGAAACGTGCTGCTCTCTCATAATTTCTTTAATTTGTTTTAAGATTTCCGGATTTTCCGGCCCCACATCGGTTGTTTCACGAATGTCTTTTTCCAGATTGTAAAGCTCAAGTATTAAATTCCCATCGAACATATCTGTTCGAACTCCCTTCCATTTCCCCATTCGTACTGCTTGTTGACCGTTATAGCCAGGAAATTCCCAGTACAGATACTCGTGTTGTGATACCTGAGGCTTACCTAGTAGAGTTGGCAGAAAACTAATGCCATCAGAATTCAACGGATCAGTATCCTCTATCACATCGCTAAGTGTTGGCATCACATCATAGAAACTGGAAATATGATTGGTAAGGGTTCCAGGACTTATATGATCAGGCCAGACAGCAATCATAGGAACGCGAATTCCACCTTCATAAAGAGACCCCTTAGTCCGGCCTTTTTTTGTAATGAAAGGTCGTGCACTATTAAAAAAAGGCGTGTCGGCTCCACCAGCTGAGTGTGTAGGACCATTATCACTCGTTATCATTATAAGTGTATTATTATACAGGTTCAACTCTTTCAGTTTACTAACCAAATCTCCTACCTGTTCATCTAAATAAGATATCATCCCTGCATAGGTTGCACGTGGAGTAAGATTGGGAAAATATCCGGAATTGTTTTCTGCCAGATAAGGTTTTTCAGGACCCAATTTTTCCCTGTAATAATCAACCCAGCGACTTGGAGCTTGGAGTGCTACGTGAGGAATAGGAGAAGCATAATACAAAAAGAAGGGAGAATTTCTATTGTCCTCAATAAATCTTAAGGCTTCTTTGTGCATAAGTTCAGGAGCATAATCATTTAGTGAAAAATCCTTATAACTTTTAGGGTCTAGAGAGTCAGCTCCAGGAGCCAGATTAGAAGAATGGGGAGGAATGATTCTATTATTTAACAGTTCTCTTTCTTCATTTCTCCATAGATGAGTCGGATAATAGGTATGTGCCTGACGCTGACAATTATATCCATAAAAAAAGTCAAAACCCTGTTTGTTGGGTACACCTTCAGTACCTGGAGCTCCTAAACCCCATTTCCCTACCATGCCTGTTTTGTATCCAGCTTTTTTTAGAATTTCTGCAATTGTAAGTATTGAGTCAGGCAAAGGTCTTTGCCCTTCAAGTGATGGATCATCAAACATAGCGGAATAATTCCAAACATCACCTCTTGATCCCCATTCATCATTTCCGCGGATATAAGTATGTCCCGAGTGCATCCCTGTCAACAAGACAGAACGTGATGGAGCACAGACTGGTGAACCTGAATAGTGTTGTGTAAAACGGATTCCACTTCTGGCAAGATCATCTATTTGGGGCGTCTCAATGATCTCCTGTCCATAGATACCAATCTCTCCGTAACCGAGATCATCCGCAAGAATATATATGATATTGGGTGTTTCTGAGCCTTTACACAATGAAACTACGAAAAATAGACTGATAAACTTTGATAAAATGGGAGAATTATTGATCAATTTATTCAATACCTTCAACCTTGTTCATAATAGGATCTTCAACTTCACGCTGAAGTTCGAAAAGTAGATTCTTTGTATTTTCAATAGTCTCAATATATTCCAGATCGCTGTAAAGATTCCGAATCTCTCCAGGATCATTTTTCAAATCGTAAAACTCCCATTCATCGATATCATCATAAAAATGGATAAGCTTGTACTTATCAGTCCGAACACCATAGTGTCTTTTTACAAAATGCCAGCCTTGAGGATACTCATAATAATGATAGTACATTGCTTTACGCCAATCTTCAGGAACCACTCCTTGGGCCAATCCCCGAAGGGATATGCCTTGCATTTCACTAGGTAAAGAAACCCCCGCATAATCAAGAAAGGTTGGAGCGAAATCTAGATTGAGAATTATGCTTTTTGAAACTTGGCCAGCTTCAATCTCTTTAGGATAGCGCATAACAAGTGGCATACTGAGGGATTCCTCATACATGAAACGTTTATCGAACCAGCCATGCTCACCCAAATAAAAGCCCTGATCTGAAGTGTAAATAACAACTGTGTTTTCCATTAGGCCATTTTCATCTAAATAATTGAGCATTCTTCCTATACTTTCATCCACTGACAAAATTGTACCCAGATAATCTTCCATATATCGCTGATACTTCCATTCAAGAAGTTGTCTTCCTGATAGGTTCTCTTTCCTAAAACCAGCGCTAATAGAGTCATAGTAAGCTTCCCAGACTACCCTCTGTTCAGAATTCATCCATTCGCGATACGAGTCTCGGAAAATACCGGAAACCTCTCCGCTGCCTCCACTACCTGTCTCGGCTAATATATCGTGGGGACGAAGTTTCATGTCCCATGTAAGAAACATATTATCAATTCGCATGTCTGACTCGATAGCCGCCGGCGACCGAGTAGAATAATCATCATAAAATGTATTAGGAATGGGAAATCGTTTCCCCTTGAATGCACCAAGATACTTGAGGTTAGGCATCCAGTTACGATGAGGGGCTTTGTGATGCATTAGCATGGCAAAAGGTTTGTTAACATCACGCTTTTCAAGAGCATCGATAGCCAAATCGGTAATGATATCAGTAACGTAACCAGTTATATTCCTTTCCCCAGCTTCATCCATGATAAGTGGATTATAATATTCTCCCTGCCCTTTTAAAATCTTCCAATTATCAAAACCAGTGGGCTTACTCTTCAAATGCCACTTTCCAATCATTGAAGTTTCGTAACCTGCATTCTTCAAGTACTTCGGGAAAGTCTCTTGGTCTCCATCGAAAATTTGACCATTATCCGTTACGCCATTTAGGTGACTATATTTGCCCGTTAACATCACCGCACGGCTAGGTGCACAAATCGAGTTTGTAACAAAACTGTTTTCAAACCTTATGCCCTCTTTAGCGATTCTATCAATGTTAGGTGTTTCGATAAGGTTACTTCCATAGGAACTAATGGCTCGCTCTGAGTGGTCATCACTCATGATAAAGAGGATATTAGGTCCTATTTCTTCAGATTTAGAACAGGAGTAAGAAAATCCTCCAATAACTAGAAAGAGAATTATTATACCGAAAATTTCTAAATCTTTTTTTTCCATATCATTAGTCTCCAGATATTTCGAAAACTTCTCATTAATTAATAATCACTTCATCAACAAATAACCAAGCTTCCTGCCCGTAACCAACATGCCACCACGGACAGACACCCACATTTTTTGCGATAATTTTAACAAATCTTACCAACTCTTGCGAAAATGTATATTTCATGTCTTTTATTTCATATGTTTCGTCAGCAACAATCGGAATGTTAAAACTTTTGAGTTCTGTGAATTCTCTCCCATTCCCAGAAATTTTCAGCTGAACCTTAGATGGAAAGAATATCCATGCCGATTGCTTTTGGAGAAAACTAATACTAATCTCACTAATGGGGACGTATTCACGGAAATCGATGGTTGCTTCAAGATCGCTACCAGAATAGCCTTGCCACGCGACATGATGATGATCCAAAGTTCCTCTTTGACCGTCTACGAGGCCTCCTATACCACCGGCACTATATTGTTCGCTGAACTGGTTTCTAATTAAAACAGTTTTTTCAATTCCTTTATGAGCCACTGATAAGTCTGATCGGGACCGATCAGAATCGATCCTACCGATTGATCTCACCTCATTACCCACAAATCCAGTAAGTTTATCTCCAAGAGAATGTCTCACTCTGTTACCAAACAATTGAAGTCGCTTAACAAGCTCTGGATTTTCTCCAGATATATCCTTCTTTTCACTAAGGTCATTACTAAGATCATAAAGTTCCGTCCCACTTCTACCTTTTGCATATTTACCTAAAACACCCTCGTATATAGCTGGATAGCCATTCTGCCCAGGCTCAACTCCTTCGTAAGAGCGATAGGTATGGGGAAACACCAATTTCATCTTTCGTTCTCGAACTGCAATCAAATTTCCACCATAGTAATAAGAGTATGTATTCCTAGGCTCGGCATCACGGACTCCTTCTAATATACTCTGAAGGTTTACCCCATCGATGGCCTTTTCTGGAAGTGGTGCACCAGTCACCGCTGAAATAGTGGGTAAAATATCAATGGTTGAAGCAAGTTTATCTGAAACAATACCAGCTGGTATTCCACCAGGCCACCACATAATGCAGGGGACCCTAGATCCACCTTCCCACATAGTTCCCTTCCCTTCTCTTAGTGGGCCAGTCGAACCAGCATGTTTTCCATAATTTAGCCATGGTCCATTATCACTAGTAAAAATCACTAATGTGTTGCTATCAATACTATTACGCTTCAGCGCTTTAATAAGCTCACCTACAGACCAATCAATCTCCATCATTACATCACCATATATTCCCTGTTCGCTCTTACCTAGGAATTGCTTCGAAACACCTAGGGGTACATGGGGCATGGAGTGAGGCATATATAAGAAAAAAGGTCTATTGGAATTTCTATCAATAAAATCTACAGCCCGTTCTGTATACCGTTTTGTAAGCTGATTCTGATCTTTTAAGGTTCGAATTTCTTCAACCTTTTCATTCCCCTCAATAATAGGTAATTGTGGATAAAAACTTTTTCGGTGACCTGTTCCGGCTATGGAAGTTCCATCATAATCAACAGGCCACATATCATTGGAATAAGGTATACCGAAGTATTCATCAAACCCTTGCTGTAGCGGGAGAAACTTCTTGTGGTGACCCAGATGCCATTTACCTATAATTGAAGTAGTATAGCCAATCTTTTTAAGCATTTCTGCAATAGTGGTTTCCTCTGGATTCAGCCCAACACGGGCTGTGTGATTATAAGCACCTACAATCCCTACTCTCTCTGCATAACAACCAGTTAAAAGAGCCGCCCGAGATGCGCTACATACCGCCTGAGAGACCTGGAAGTCAGTAAAAAGAAGTCCTTCTTTGGCAAGACGGTCTATATTTGGAGTCTCAAAACCAATTGCGTTATAGGAACCTAAATCAGCATAACCCTGATCATCGGTTAAAATGACAATAATATTGGGTGGCGCATCATTTTGAGTACAAAAAAGAAAAATGAATGGAAACGTTAATATGAAGATACTTTTGAGAGAGACAAAGAACCTTAGCTCGCTGATTTTACACATCGAAATCCTGTGTGGTTTAAACCAGTGTCTTCACTAGAACTCATCCGTCGAGAAACACGATAGCCACTACAGTAACTGTCATTGCAAAGGAATGATCCTCCCCTCATTACTCGCTTGACAGCTAATGGCTCACGAGGATCCATAGAAACTTCAGGTCCTTTAGGATTAATACAAACTTCAGCTACCTCCATACTGTAAGATTCATAATGATACAAATCTGAACACCATTCCCAAACATTCCCTGCCATATCAAAAAGACCATATCCGTTAGGTGGATAAGATTTCACTGGTGCACTTTCAAAGTAACCATCCTCCATTGTGTTTTTATATGGAAACCCCCCTTGCCAAAAATTTGCCATTTTACTTGATCCAGAAGCTGGTTTATTTCCCCATGGATAGATAGGATCAGAAAGTCCTCCTCTTGCTGCCCATTCCCATTCTGCTTCAGTTGGAAGTCGCTTCCCAGCCCAATTTGCATATGCAATAGCATCCTCCCATGCAATATGGACAACTGGGTGATCCATCAATTTCTCTATATTACTTTTGGGCCCTCTAGGATGTCTCCAATTAGCACCCGTTGTCCATTCCCACCATTGTGTCTCATCATGTAGAGAAACTGGTTCACCAGTACCTTTAAAAACTATTGACCCAGCCGCAAGCAATTTCTCTGGGGGCTTAGGTGTCCCGGCTGGCAAACTTTTTTTCATTTCTTTCCAATCAATCTTTCTTTCCGCTAGGGTAACATACCCTGTACTATCTATGAATTCTTTAAACTGGGAATTCGTTACTTCATGAGTATCCATAAAAAATTTGTTTACTTTAACTTTCCGCCTAGGAAATTCATCGGGACTAGATTGATGACTATTACCTCCCATTTCAAAAGTGCCCCCAGGAATTAAAACCATACCCCCTATATTTTCTATATTGGGAATATCCTTTTTTTCAGCACACCCAGATGTTAAGGTAATTAAAAAAAAAGAAATAATAAGTCCATAAACCTTAATCTTTTTCAAAGATTAGTCCTATATCTTATAAACATTAGATTCATAGTCTTGAAAAGTTTCTTCAAAGGAAATAATTTTCCTTACTAGAAAATACCTATAAGCACTAATTATTTTTACTAAAAGATGAATCCTAACTGAATGAAAGGATACTTAATTAAAAGTAAGATCATAGTTTCAGATTTTTTCAAAATGCTGAATTTCCTCTTTGACGAATTAAAATAAAGATTTAGTTTTTTTTAATGTAATAATTATAACGTTGATTGTAATAAAAGATGAAACAAGCACCTAATCTAAAAGATATTTATTCTGCAGCTGATAGAATTTCACCCTATGCCCACATTACACCAGTAATGACATCAAATTTCATAAATAAAATTGCTAAATCAGAAATCTATTTCAAGTGTGAAAACTTTCAAAAAGTTGGTGCATTTAAATTTAGAGGAGCATGTAATTCAGTTTTTTCTCTTACAAACAACGAAGCTAGTAGAGGGGTTGGGACTCATTCCTCAGGAAATCATGCCGCTGCAGTTGCATTAGCCGCTAAACTAAGAGGAATTAAAGCTCATGTTGTAATGCCCGAAACTGCTCCAGAAATAAAGAAAAAAGCTGTGGCCAGCTATGGAGCAAATATCACATTTTGTGAACCAACTCTAGTATCAAGAGAGGAAACTTTACAGCAGGTAATTGATAATACTGGAGCTTTTGATATACATCCATTTGATGACCCTAAAGTTATTGCTGGTCAAGGAACGGCAACATTAGAATTTCTTAAAGAAATTGAAAGTCTCGATGTAATTCTAACACCTATTGGCGGAGGTGGCTTGATATGTGGAACAGCAATTGCTGCAACTGAAAGAAGAGACTCTATTTTGATTATTGGAACAGAACCAAAAAATGCGGATGATGCCTACCAGTCCTTTAAATCAGGAAACCTGATACCCCAAATTAATCCAAACACAATCGCTGATGGTCTCCGTACTTCGCTAAGCGAATTAACATTTTCAATTATTCAGAAACATGTTTCTGAAATAATTACTGTAAGTGAACGAGAAATAATTGACGCAATGCGAATAGTATGGGAACGTATGAAAATTATTATTGAACCATCCTGCGCTGTCCCATTGGCTGCAGTTTTACAGGAAAAGTCTGGGCTAAAAAACAAAAAAGTGGGGATTATCCTAACTGGTGGGAATGTAGACCTTGAACAGTTACCTTGGCTAAAAAAATAATTAAGTTATTACCTTAAACATAACTAGTTCTTTCCTTTTCATCAGAACTAGATCCAAATAGTTATTAGCATTCATTTAAATCTTTTATTCTCAAAATTATTTCCCTCAAAAGGATGCTAAGTTTATCAGAATACTCGGATGAAACTTCTATTACATCCTCATGGGTAATTGGTCGTCTAGAAACACCCGCCGCATAATTTGTTAAACAAGAGATTGTAAGAATATTCATACCCAGATTAGACGCAGCTCTAATTTCTGGGACAGTAGACATTCCGACTGCATCAGCACCTAATGTCTTAATGAAATCAATTTCAGCGGGGGTTTCATAAGAAGGTCCTAATGTCCAAGCATAAACACCTTTAATAACTTTTATTCCTAAATGTTTAGCCGCCTCTAATGAAATGTTAAGAAGTTTAGGTGAGTGA
>JBJKZS010000061.1:0-8048 GCA_045569115.1 Fidelibacterota bacterium
GTTAATCTTCGAGGCAAGCTCATCATTTGATTCCAACCTTGGGTAGGTTTTGCTGGATTGATATTGAAAATTATGATAACCCCTTCTTTTCCATCTGGTGCAGCTGATGGAGCATGAACGCCACCCGGAACAGAGGCTCCAAAATTGAATTTCCCGTGGTTGGTTACAAAAAATTTATCACGTGCTTTGTCATAGTCACCCAATAAATACTGTCCACCTGATGTATGGCTGTAAAATGGTAGAATATGTCGGTCACCAATCGGCCAAAAATAAGGACAAGCTCCATCATCATTTACTTGGGTAAAACGGTCTTCTTCAACAAAGGGATGTCTATACTCCCAATTTATCAGATCCTTAGATTGGAAAAGGAAGTTCGCCCGAACGTACTTTTTATCAGGTCCCACAGCTCTCCTACCACCTGAAAGGGAATAATACATGCCGTCCTTTTTCCAAATACAGGGATCAAACACACTGTAGGGATCATCCATTTTTGGCTGTGGAATCACAGCTTTTCCCGTCAGTTTTTCCCAGTTCAGCAATAGAGGGTCGCTTGATACTGCAACCATGTTTCCAACTCTAGTACCATGATACATGGCTATTACCCTATCTTCTTCTACCAAGGCCGAGCCAGAAAAGACATGCTCCTCTGGATTAGGGTAAATCGCATAAGGTAAATCCCGCCAATGGATTAAATCGTCACTTACAGCATGACCCCAGTGCTGACGCGGATCTTCAGGTGGATACCCCTGGTAAAACAGATGCCAACGGCCTTGCCAGAAACTTAACCCGTTGGGATCATTAAGTCGGTTTTCTGGACTAATGAAATGATACAACGGAACATGTGGATCAGCGGCTAGTTTTTTTCTCGACTCTCTAAATCGAATTAAAAGTGGATTCTTTTTTAACTGCTCTTCTTGCTCTTCTAATGTGGTTGCAAAAGTGAACTTAGGAACCTTAGATGTGTAATCTTGAGATTCCTGTTGAGAGAAAACTGAACTAACTAACAACGGAAAAATAAATAAGTTGGATTTCTTCATGACCTTAACCGTATCTATTAATAAATATTAAACCCACTGTAAATGAGTTTTGCTGAAGCCTATGCAAGATTTTTGGTTTTTTAATGGAAGTTTGTTTTATCGATAGTAATTGAAGTTTATCCCTCATTCTAAAAATTTTCCATTGAAATCTTCCCGAAAAAAAATCGCGGTTTTGTACTGGATTTAATTTCTTAAACCCTTATTCCAAAACCGCGACTAATTGTTACTCTTCTAAAGTTAAATCTTATTAAGATCTAGCTCCCAGTTTAATAACCGGTGTTCTGAATATAAGCACCCTCAGTCAGGTTAATCTGATTTTGAGGGATAGGAACATATTCATGACGACCTTTAGTAAACTGCGCATCATTAAGATGAGCAAACATCTGATTTTCTCTTGCTAAATAAGCATTAATTGTCTCAGCGGCTATACCCCAACGAACGAGATCAAAAAACCTATGTCCTTCAAAGGCAAATTCTAAGAAACGTTCCCATTGGAGGGCTTTAAGAGCAAAATCAGGTGTCCATACACCTTCTTCATATTCACTAATATTGTAATTAGCTACCGCAGAACCATCAGAATGAACCAACCAATCAGTACTTTCAGCAGCTCTTGCTCTAATCTGATTGATTAAAGGTAATGCATCAGTATGATTACCAGTCTGAATTAGGGCTTCTGCTTTCATTAGAAGAATATCATCATAACGAATGATATCTAAATCTCTGGAAGTACCAAAGAAAGGACCAATTTTCTTAAATGCTGGGTTTTCATGATGCTCAGCTTCCTTCAAACTTGAAAGGTATCCATAAATTTCTGGAACCCTTCTACCACCTTTAGTCATTAAGAAAGTAGGATCATATTTGAAAGGATGAGTTGGCAAAGCAATTGAATGATCTAATCTTGGATCAACTGTTGGTCCAGTTGGACCCATATCAATGCCATCCAATGACTCTAGAGCCGCCCATGTATCAGCTTCATAAAGGATTTCATCATTATAACCTTCAAACAATGGAAGGCCATCCTTAGTTTCAAAAGCACTAAGCATTGAATAACTAGGGTTATGGAAATCACAGCACCCGTATGGTCCAAGCATATTATAATTCAAACTTGTAGCCATCTGGATCCTACCATTTGTAGTTCCATCCTCTATAGAATATCTGATACTAAACACACTTTCTATACCACTTTCATATTCTGGAACAAAATTCTTACCAAAATCATCATGTAGACCATATGCACCAGAATTAATAATTGCATCACAGAGAGAAATAACTTCGGCAAGTTTGCCAGTATTTACATTTGTCACACTGTGACTAGCATCTTGTTCATACGCCTGGTACAATTTTGTCTTTGCAAGATATGCTGTGGCTGCATATTTATTAACACGTCCTACTTGAGATTGAACTGCGGGAAGCTTATCAACGCCAAATTGGAAGTCAGCGGCAATCTTATCCCATAATTCCTGACTAGATAACTCTTGGTTACCTATCGTTTTAATACTGGCGAATTCAACTGTTTCATCAACCCAAGGAAGTCTTTTCCAAATTCGTTTCGCTACAAAATAGAAGTGACCTCTAACGAACCGAGCTTCAGCTATTCTTTGTTCTTTAAGATCCCAAGACTCTTCTAAAGCATTAAGTTTTCTTAAAGCTTCATTAGCGCGGTGAATACCATCGTAAATTTCCTGCCAGTTCCAATCCCAGCGAGATTCATCTGTAGTAATTAATGAATGAACCTCTAATCTGTGATAGGGGTACTGGTCACCGACTGAGCCACCACCCTTGAAAGAATCCTCGGCACGTACACTTCCCCAAAACCACATATGGGAATGAGCACGGGTCCAGAAATCATTTCCCATCATTGCATAGGCAGCAGTTACAAGACCATCAACTGTTTCAGCTGTGGTTAACTGTTCACCACTAACAGTGCCTTTAGGTTTGTAATCAAGAAAGTCTTCTGAGCACGATGTAACAAGAAAAGTGCTAAGAATTGTCAAAACTAATTTAGAATGTTTCATTTGGTTTTTTTTAATCCTCATTTAATTATTAATTAACAGGCGATGGGCCTTAGAATAAATCCCAATTTAAGCCAAAGCTAATTCTTGACGGAATTTGACCTCTTGCTTGGCCTCTTAGAATAAGCGTATCCCTTGTACCAGACCCGCCACGAGATTCAGGGTCTTGTCCCCAGAATTTTCTCTCGCCTGTTTTCTGATATGTTAACCAAAGATTTTCACCCATTACATATAAAGTGATTGGAGGAATTCCTAAGCTTGATCTCAATTCAGATGGAACTCGCCAGCTTAACTGAACATTCCTGAGCTTAAAATAAGAATGGTTTGTAATAGTACGTGATGCCGTCCGGCCTTCATCGTTTGGAGAAACCAATGACAATGCTGGATATTGTCTGTCAGGATTCTGTGCGGTCCAAGCGTCTGTAAGAGTCGCTTTACCAAAGTTCATACCACTGGATACTCTTGTCTCAAAACCAAGGTAATTATCCCCTTTATACCAACCATGAACCCCCGACGCAAATGATGTAAAAGTAAAGTCTTTGTAGCTGAGCGCTATGTTTATACCGTACTCAGCTATAGGCAATGAAGTTCCTAACCATGTTTGGTCATATGAGTCAACCTTACCATCTCCATTTCTATCGACATATCTTACTCTGCCAACACCTTTACCGAGCTGTTCACCATGAGCATCTACTTCACTTTGGTTCTGAAAGATACCATCTGACTCATAACCAAAAATAGAAGTCTGAGAACGTCCAATAATTGTTTGTTCAACGTTACCGGCGTAGGCCTTAACAACTGCATCAGGCAAATAAGTGATCTTATCCTTAGCCTGAGATACAAGACCCGTAATATTATAGGAAACTGGACCAGCATCACCGCGAATACCAAGTGTGAACTCGAAACCAGTGTTTTCTATAGTAGCACCGTTCTCATAACGCTCTGCGCCTTCTCCTGCTGCTGCAGGACTTGGAGGCTTAATCAGAATATCCTTTGTTTCACGTGTAAAGAAATCAAATGATCCAAAAATCCTTTCATCGTTGAAACCATAGTCAATACCAACATTGACCTCATCCGTTGTTTCCCATTTCAACGCTGGGTTGCCAGTTTGTTCTTTAGAGAAACCGGATGGAAGGGTTCCAGTATTAACACCATTTAAATCGTATGCTGTACCCTGACCCAGCCATGTTGCTGTCCACTCTGGAGACCTAAGGTCACCCATAGCAGAATAATTAGGTTTATATAGACCAAAACGAGCTTCGTTACCAATTTCCTGGTTACCTACTCTTCCGTAACCAACCCGAAGCTTCAAGTTAGAAACAGCATCAACATTGAAAAATGGCTCATTATTAATCCTCCAACCCAATGTGAATGCCGGGAAAGCACCCCAAGCATTTTCGGAACCGAATCGTGAGGAACCATCATAACGCAGGGTTGCGGAAGCTAAATATCTATTAGAGAAAGCATAGTTTATTTTACCAAAATATGAAAGAAGCTGGAAGCCAGTAGTTGTACCTTGAACAGTCTGCAAACCGGTACCTGCACTCATATTTAGTATATAATCGTAATCATCATTCAAGACAAAGCTCTCTTTGTAACCCCTCTGGTAATGATAATTCTCTCTAATCGCTTCCGTACCAACAAGAACACTTGCTCTGCTATCACCAAATTCTAAGTCATAAGTTGCGGTATTAGAAAAAGTCCAGTTGATACGATCAGCATTCAACTCATCTAGACTATTCGTTGAACGACCTAGAAAACCTGTCTGGTATGCTTCTTCAACCCACCAATCATGTGAATTGGTATAGTCAAGACCAAAGCTTGATCTTATCCTAAGATTCTCTATAGGAGCGATTTCAGCAAATACATTACCAAAGGCTTTTCTTCTATTATCACGATTTTTTCTATGAATGTAAAGCATGTGAAGAGGACTGTTTCTATCAGAGTAGCCAGCTCCAA
This sequence comes from Fidelibacterota bacterium, assembly GCA_045569115.1. GTDB lineage: Bacteria > Fidelibacterota > Marinisomatia > Marinisomatales > S15-B10 > S15-B10. The sequence goes on from JBJKZS010000061.1 coordinate 5,009, forward strand.
GAGGACCCGCCCAATCTCCATTCTCCATATAAACAGGAAGGGTCTGCTGCATAGTTTGTGCCAAACGATCCATGTCAGCACCACCTAGATCTGTAGGCTCAGGCACTTCACTTGTTGCAGCAAGCGTTAAATTTTGACCTACCGTCAATAAACCATTTGCTACTTTATGAGTAGAATTCAGACGAAAGGTTGTTTTCTCAAAATCTTGATATCTCATTACACTCTGAGATTTCAAAAAACCAATCCCTAGTAGTGCTTGACTGCTTGCAGTACCACCAGAAATAGTAATATTGTTGTCTGTCATTTGACCAGTACGATAAACCTCATTTTGCCAATCAGTGCCTGGACCACTTTGAGCCCTCATACCAGAGGATGCATCGCCAGAAACCCACTCTACGATGTTCACATTATTTAGCTGAGGGTTGTCATAATTACCATTCCAATCATAAGTGTATATTGCTGCATGGGCTGCGGGATCTGTTCCATCATTCATGGATGCTTGAAACATAGCTCTACCTCTTTCCTCAGAGGTTAGAGGCACAGGCCTCCTGTTATAATTGGATGAAGACGTTTTAGATGAGAAGTTTACTTTTACTTTTCCTACCTCACCACTTTTTGTAGTAACAATAATAACACCATTTGCAGCTCTAGCACCGTAAATGGAGGACGCCGAAGCATCTTTAAGAACCTGGACTGAAGCAATGGTGTTAACATCCATACTAGAAAATACCTCTGGGCTAGTAGTCGGAACACCATCAATAATGAACAAAGGACTATTATTTCCAAGCGTGTTTAATCCACGTACAAGAAGATTTGCGACTTCACCACTTGCTCGACCACTTTGTTCAATATAAACACCAGGAACTCGACCCTGGAGTGCTTCTAGAGGACTTGATTTCGTTGCATTTGCAACAGGCTCTAAGTCAACAACAGAAACAGCACCGGTCAAATCAACTTTCCGTTCTGTTTTGTATCCTGTAACAACCAATTCTTCACCAGCCATTAGAACATCAATAGCAAGGTTTACATCAATTGTCGAACGACCATTAACATTAATCTCAGCTGCTTCATAACCTATGAACGAAAATACCAATACAGCATCTGATGCAACGTTATTTATTGTATAACCACCATCAATATCAGTCGTGGTACCTTGAGATGTTCCTTGGACTAAAATGTTTACTCCCACAAGACCGTCACCAGATGCACCAGCAGTAACAGTACCGCTAACAGTAACCTGTTGAGCCTGAAGAAAACCAAACATTAACACGAGAGTAGGAATCGCTTTACGCATTATTTCTTTACCTCTTTTTTTTCATTAAAATTTTTTAGACAATATCAAAATCTTTGTTAAAATTAAATTGCCTTACCCTAATTATGCAGTTTAACATACAATTTCACCTAGTGTCAAGAAATTTTTCATTTTATCTTTTTAGAGTTTTAATCCTCATAGATAAAGCCTTTACCCTCTGTGATTATTAGATATTTATTTACAGGAACATCTAACAAGATTTCTTTTTCACCCTTGGACCAATTTATAGAAACAGAATCAACGACTGATGAATTAGGCACCCCAAAAGTAATTATTTTCTCAGATTGTGACAGGTATGAAGAACCTGCCTTAACTCTACGATAGTGCCATTTTCCAGATATTTTTACCCCAACTTCACTTCCTATAGCATCTCTATTTCCTTTAGTTGATATGAGCTTGAACCTAAGATAGTTACTATTAGATTTAGAATTTGGATGATTTAATTCATTCCTCCAGAGAAATGCTGGACCAGCATTTTCCGTAACTAAGACATCCAAGTCACCATCCTTATCATAATCGGCATAAGCAGCCCCCCTTCCAACTATAGGTTTCCCAATTGTCGAATTATTATAAGGTTTAACAAGATCAAAAGCTCCTGAACCACGGTTAAGGTATAAATGTGGCAATTGACGGAATTGAAAACCGTCTTGCCTTTGTTCAATCTCAATTTGAATATGGCCGTTTAATGCAAGCAGATCAAGATCTAAGTCTAGATCAACATCAAAGAGAAAAAGACCAAAAGTCAATATTTGTAAACTAGGTCTACCAATATTTGAAATTGCAGCACGATCCATAAAGAAACCATTTCCCATATGCCTGAAAACACCAATCATTTCATCTTGAAAGTTTCCGACAAAAATAGAAACCTCGTTGTTTCTATCAACCGGACCCGCATCGATACCCATACCAGCACGAGCACTTCCTGTTTCATCTACAGCTATACCTGCTTCAAGACCTTTCTCTGAGAATGAACCATCCCCATTATTAAGATAAAGCAAATTATGTTCTAGATCATTTGCTACCGCTAGGTCAGACCACCCATCTTTATTGTAATCAATTTCTACAGCGCCGAGAGTTTTTCCGGGAGCGGGCAGGAAACCAGCTTCTTTTGTACGATCGCTAAAAGTTCCATCTCCATTATTTTTATAAAACCTACTAGCCTCACCTTCATATATATTAGGTGTACAATATCCTTTCTCACCTTGAAAAGAGCACCAAATATCCGTTTCAGGAGACCAACGGGTATAATTGCCAATATATAAATCGAGCCAGCCATCTTTATCCGCATCAAAAAACAGGGCTGATGTACTTAGCCTCGCACCATTAGCAATACCTGATTCTTTCCCAATTTCTGTGAATCTACTTTTGTCATTACGAAATAACATATTTTCAGAAAGTGTTGTAAGTACAAAATCCTCATCACCATCATTATCAAAATCAGTAACAGCTATACCTAGACCATAAGTTGAGTATCCATTCAATCCTGCTTCAAAAGTTTTATCCGTAAATGTACCGTCTCCGTTATTCTGATAAAGGGCAAGAACCGGAATCATCTTATTGCTTTTTGCAGGCCAAGTTCCTCCTCGAACCAATAATATATCTTGCCATCCGTCATTATTATAATCAATAAATCCTCCCCCTCCTCCCATAGGCTCTGGAAACCATTTTTCACCAAAGGCTCCATTCTCATGCAGAAAATCACCCAAACCTGATTGGATTGTAACATCT
>JBJKZS010000062.1:0-28450 GCA_045569115.1 Fidelibacterota bacterium
GAAAACTATCTTTTCTTTAGGAATACCTAGATCTGGCATGGTCTTCTGAGTTTGAGCTAAAATAGAATAATCTCCACATCCAGGACACCATCTTACATCTTGATCTGAAACAAAATCTTTTTTTGTTAAAGGGGCTACACTAGTATCAGTCATAATTCTCCCTATAAAATTTCTTTTATTTTTTTGATTATTTGCGACTTACGAAATGGTTTTCCACAAACAAAGTTTAAACCCTCCGCATCAATGAGAAATTCCGAGCGGATCAATTTGATTAGTTGACCAGAGTTAACTTCTGGAATAAGCACTTTCTGAAATTTTAATAATATTTCACCAAGATCAGCGGGTAAGGGATTAAGCCACCGTAAATGTGCATGAGCTACAGATTTACCTTCTGCTCTCAGCGCTTCAACAGAAGTTCTTATAGCACCAAATGTGCTACCCCAACCAAGGACAAGCAGATCACCCGTAGTTTCCCCATAAACTTCAGTAGGAGGAATTTCACTTTTTATTCTAGCAACTTTTTCTGCTCTTAGTTTAATCATAAGATCATGATTGTCAGGGTCATAGCTCACATTTCCAGTAATGTGTTCTCTTTCCAAACCCCCAATTCGGTGTTCAAAACCAGCCATCCCAGGAATAGCCCAATGACGCGCGAGAGTCTTTTCCTCCCTCTCATAAGGCATATATTGGCCATCTCTAGCTTCAGCATACTTGATTTCAATAGAGGGAAGATCGCCGAGATTAGGAATCATCCAAGGTTCTGAACCATTAGCAAGAAATGCATCAGACAAAATGAAAACAGGCGTCATATATTTTAAAGCAATACGACAGGCTTCATAGGTTACAAAAAAACAGTCGCCTGGAGTAGCGGGAGCAATAACAGGTGCGGGAGACTCTCCATTACGACCATACATAGTCATAAAAAGATCCGCCTGCTCAGTTTTTGTGGGCATACCAGTACTAGGACCAGCCCGTTGTACATTGATTATCAATAACGGAAGTTCGGCAATGACCGCAAGTCCAATGGTCTCGGCTTTTAAACATATACCTGGGCCAGAAGAAGCCGTAACTGCTAGATTACCAGAAAAAGCCGCTCCTACAGCGGATCCAACCCCTGAAATCTCATCTTCAGCTTGAAAAGTCTTAACACCATAATTTCGGTAATGGGCAAGCTGATGAAGAATGTCACTGGCTGGCGTAATTGGATAACCACCAAAAAAAAGTGGCAACTTTGAACTTTTTGCTGCGGCAAGCAAGCCAAGCCCTGTAGCGTAGTTTCCTATGATATTTCTATAAGTGCCTGATTTAAGCGGAGCAGGCCCTACTTCATACTGAGTAGCAAATGATTCAGTAATATCACCAAAATTAAACCCTGCTTTCAATGCACGAACATTTGCATCAATAAGTTCTGGTCTTTTTTTGAATTTATTTTCTAGCCATTCAATGGTTGGCTCCATTGGTCGGCCATACATCCAATAAAGAAGCCCTAAGCCAAAAAAGTTTTTTGTTCTTTCTACTGTCTTACTTGTAATATCCAAATCTTCCATGGCATTAGCAACGAGCCTACTTATTTCAATATCGTAGACTTGATAAGCTGAAAGAGAATTATCTTCAATAGGATTTGTTTCCCAGGTGGCCATCTTCAGATTTTTAGCTGTAAAACTTGACTTATTTAAAATAAGAACTCCACCATCTCGTAGATCTCTAATATGCATTTTTAAAGCCGCGGGATTCATAGCAACGAGAACATCAAGTTGATCTCCAGGAGTAAAAATATCTCGGCTACTAAATTGTAGTTGAAAAGCACTCACCCCAGCAAGAGAGCCCGCAGGTGCTCTTATTTCCGCCGGAAAATCAGGGAAAGTGCCTATATCATTTCCTACAAGTGCCGCTGTATTAGTAAAGCGATCCCCCATAAGTTGCATGCCATCTCCCGAATCACCAGCAAAACGAATTACTACACTTTCCAAACTTTCAATTTTCCGCTCAGGCATTATTAATTTTTACTCCTGTATTGAATTGTTGTTAGCTTTATATTTTTTCTCGATGAAAAATACTTTAGGTTACTATTTTCACTATTAAATTTAGCATGTGAAAAATGGTAACACAAAGGCAAAGGGATGATTAGTTTATACTCCAATTTTAATCTATTTAATCTAACATGTTAAACTCGAAGCAACATGAAAGAAAAGAAAAAAAGAAACCTGTTAACTTTACAAGAACAATCTATTAATGTAAAATCTTTATTTAATTATCTAAATCCCTTCATAAAGCTTTTATTCTAATACATCAACATTCTGTTTTCATTTATCAATTTAGTTTTTTGACATTTAGTTTATAATGAAAATGTCTAGCAGTTTTCATGCTAATAGAGCCCCAATACTTAAGAATCTATTGATTTAAATATCATGACTTTCGATTATTACTTATAAATTTATAAGGTTAAAGATCAAAACTTATACGCTATAACTCCTAACCGCAAAATATATTGTACTAGCAGAAAAAAAAAGTGGAAAATATATTTACAACTATTGTGAAGGTTTTTTTAAATGAAAACAGCACCTTATGTTGTTAAATAGATAAATTCATTCTTAACCGTTGAATTCAGAAGAAAAAATTAACATTTTTATAATTATTAGGAATGTTTCTTTAATCCTTTATCATGTATATAGAAAATGAGTGAAAATAATACAATAGTAAATACAATCCTTTCTGAAAAGGTTAGTGCAATCATAAGAGTTGGAAATAAGGCCATAGCAGAATCATCTATGAAAGCCGCTGTAGAAGGTGGTTTTAAAGTCATTGAATTCACTTTAACTACACCTGGAGCATTAGATTTAATTTCACAATTCCGTTCCAAAGACCATTCCCTATGTGTCGGTGCTGGTACTGTAATGAATCTAGAGTCTGTTGATCGAGCGGTTGAGGCTGGAGCACAATTTATTGTATCTCCAATATTTGATCCTGAAGTGGTAAAAAGATGTAAGCAATTGGATGTGGTTGCTATTCCAGGGACTCAAACTCCTACAGAAATGCAGCTTGCCTCTGAGGCTGGTGCTGACTTCGTCAAACTTTTTCCTGCACCTCCTAATGTAGCTGAGTATATAAGCTATATTTTAGGACCTCAGCCTCACCTTAAAATTTTTCCTACAGCCGGTATAGATGTGAATAACATGTTGGACGTTCTCCATGCTGGTGCAGCTAGTATCGGATTTGTCGGTTCGCTATTTGATCCCAAAATGATGGAGGATCTCAATTTCGAGGGTATACAGAAAAACGCGGAGGAAATTTTCGACCAACTTAGTCACCTGGGAAAAATTGGGGCTTTATGAGTTTTTGCACAGCGGTTAACTGTATTGATGGACGAGTTCAAGAACCTGTATCTTCTTACTTACGAAATCATTTCAAGGTAGAATTTGTGGATTCTATTACTGAGGCGGGACCTAACTTAATTTTATCTAATCAGCAACCTAAAGCTAATGTTGAAGCAATTCTTCAAAAATTGAAAGTCTCTATCGAAGCTCACTGTTCCAAAGGAATTGGAATTGCTGCTCACCATGATTGTGCTGGTAATCCTGCGACAAAAAACCAACAACTTTATGATCTAAATCAATCCAGTCTTTTTCTCAAATCACAGTTCCCTAAACTTGAGATTGTAAAGTTATGGATTGATGAACAGTTCAAAGTTGTTGAGCTTATAATTGAAAAATGATCCTATTTTCCTCTCCTTTGGCTCATTCCTCCTCTTTAAATTTGATCTATGACACTAAAACATGCAAAACGCTTAACACAATTTAGTCATGGTGCTGGTTGAGGATGCAAACTTAGTCAAAATGACCTGTCTCAGGTTCTGAGACAGTTACCAAAGAATCTAGACGATAAAATATTGGCTGACTTTTCCTCTGCTGATGATGCCGCCGTAGTGCGCCTTGATGACAAAACAGCCCTTGTGCAAACTGTAGACTTCTTTACACCAATCGTGGATGACCCTTTCATTTTTGGACAAATTGCAGCGGCAAATTCCCTGTCTGACATCTATGCAATGGGTGCTACACCCCTTTTCGCATTAAACATCGTTGGCTTTCCAAAAGACGATCTTCCCTTAACAGTGTTAGGAGAAATATTAAATGGGGGTTCCGTTAAATCACAAGAAGCTGGGATTCCTATTTTAGGAGGGCATAGTATAGATGATAAAGAACCAAAATATGGTTTAGTTGTAACAGGCAAAATTTCCTTGGATAAAATTGTTACTAATGGAGGAGCAAAACCTGGAGATTCTCTTATTTTAACAAAACCTCTAGGATCCGGTATAATTTCCACAGCAATTAAACGGGGAGAAGCAACAAAAACTTTAATTAAAGATGGAAATAAATTGATGACAACACTTAACTCCTCAGCTGCAGAAGTAATGGTTAAGCATGGAGCCCGAGCAGCTACTGATGTAACGGGCTTTGGTCTTCTTGGTCATCTTTGGGAAATGTGTCAAGCTAGCTGTGTCTCAGTTGAGATCAACTTTGATGAATTGCCTTTCATTAATGGAATTTATGAGCTTGTAAAAAATAATGTGGTGCCTAATGGAACAAAAAGGAATCTTAATAATATTTCAGATCAAGTCAATTTTCATAAAAGACTTGGTAAAACTGAACAATTAATGGTTGTTGATTCTCAGACATCTGGTGGGCTGTTAATTGCTATGCCAAAAGAAAAAGTAGAATCTTTTTTAAGAGATTTTGAAGGAAAAACACCCTATAGAGCTCATATAATTGGAAAATTTGTCAAACCTTCGACAAACAGGCAGATTCTTGTACTTTAATTATTGCTAAATGAGACCCTTCATCTCAAATGAGACAAAATTAGTCTGATATTCCTTGACTGCTGCTGATTATAGCAAGTAATTTCTATATGTAAAAAAACTTGTAAAATGAAAAACAAAGAATCATCTGTTGAAGTTCTGTCTGAGGAGATGCAAACCATTGAGGGGCAACTCTCGCAGGAATATAAATATGGTTTTGTAACTGATATTGACCAAGAAACTATTCCTCCTGGCCTCAATGAAGAAGTAATCAAGCTTATTTCCTCAAAGAAAAATGAGCCGGATTGGCTCCTTGATTGGCGACTTAAGGCATATAAGCAATGGTTAAAAATGAAAGAGCCAAGTTGGCCTATGGTAAAATATGAGACTGTTGACTACCAGTCAATTAGCTACTTTGCTGCCCCTAAATCCAAAAAGGATGCCCCTAAAAGTCTGGATGAGGTTGACCCAGAATTATTAAAAACATATGAGAAGCTAGGCATCCCTTTAGAAGAACAAAAAATGCTTAGTGGAGTTGCTGTAGATGCTGTATTTGACTCTGTCTCAGTTGCGACTACCTTTAAAGAAGAGTTGGAAAAAGCTGGTGTTATTTTTTGCTCATTTTCAGAAGCTGTAATCAATCACCCAGAATTAGTCCGTAAATATCTTGGGTCAGTTGTACCTTATACTGATAATTTTTTTGCCTCTCTAAATTCAGCAGTTTTTAGTGATGGTAGTTTTGTATATATACCCAAGGGTGTGCGTTGTCCTATGGAACTTTCCACTTATTTTCGAATTAATGCAGCAAACACTGGTCAGTTTGAGAGAACTTTGATCGTAGCTGATGAAGGTAGTCATGTTAGCTATCTTGAAGGTTGTACCGCTCCTATGCGGGACGAAAATCAATTGCATGCAGCCGTGGTAGAATTAGTCGCGCATAGAAATGCAAATATCAAATATTCTACTGTTCAGAACTGGTATCCTGGTGATCCAAAAACTGGAAAAGGTGGTATCTTCAATTTTGTGACAAAACGAGGCTCTTGCCTTGAAGAAAATGCTAAAATTTCTTGGACGCAAGTAGAGACAGGGTCCGCAATAACTTGGAAATATCCCAGCGTGATACTTAAAGGTGATAATAGTGTGGGTGAATTTTATTCTGTTGCTCTAACTAATAATTTTCAACAGGCTGATACTGGGACAAAAATGATCCATATGGGGAAAAATACCTCAAGTACAATTATCTCAAAAGGAATTTCAGCTGGGAAGGGTCAAAACACTTATCGTGGTGCAGTTTCAATTTATAAAAAGGCGGATAATGCCCGCAACTATTCTCAGTGTGACTCTTTACTAATTGGAGATAAATGTGGCGCTCATACATTTCCATATATAGATGTTAGAAACCCAAGTGCTCAAATGGAACATGAAGCCTCTACCTCTGCGATTGGAGAAGATCAAATTTATTATTGCAACCAGAGAGGCATTTCTACTGAGGATGCTGTTTCTATGATTGTGAATGGCTTTTGTAAAGAAGTATTCAAAGAACTTCCTATGGAGTTTGCTGTAGAGGCTCAAAAGCTTTTAGAAGTAAGTCTTGAAGGTAGCGTTGGCTAACCGACTACTTCCAACACTCTCTTAGCATACCCATATTAACAATTTTAGGAGATCATAATATGCTTGAGATAAATGACCTTAATGCTAACATTGAGGGAAAAGCTATATTGAATGGAATTAATCTAAAAGTGAATGCTGGTGAACTTCATGCAATCATGGGTCCTAACGGTTCAGGCAAAAGTACTCTAGCTCATGTAATTGCGGGTCGGGAATTATACGATATTGGCAAAGGAGCAATTCTTTTTAAGGGAAAAAATTTAATTGAGATGGATCCAGAACAACGTGCTCTAGAAGGAGTTTTTATGTCTTACCAATACCCCGCTGTAATTCCCGGGGTTAATCTAGCCTATTTTTTGAAAGCTGCTGTCAATGCTGTAAGAAAACATCGTGGTGATCCAGAAATGGATTCTGTTGACTTTCTTGGTTTTATTAAAGAAAAACTTGCTGAAGTAAAAATGGATGAATCTTATCTAAAGCGAGCAGTAAATGAGGGTTTTTCTGGAGGAGAAAAGAAACGGAATGAGATTCTTCAGATGCTTGCCTTGGATCCATCTCTTGCGGTTCTAGATGAAACTGACTCAGGTCTTGATATAGATGCTGTCAAAATTGTTGCTGAGGGTGTTAATAAATTCCGGCGTAAAGACCGTGCTGTAATCGTCATTACCCATTATCAACGCATACTAGAATACATGGCTCCAGATTTTGTTCATGTTCTAATGGAAGGACGTATAATTCGATCAGGCGGGAAAAACTTAGCCGAGGAGCTAGAAGAAAAAGGATATAACTGGCTCCGGGAAGAAATATCTTCTTAGATCTATGCAATACTTCGAAAAAGAATTTTCTGTCTTATCCAATTCAAGTAAAGAACCCAAAGCTATTCAGAAGCTTAGGCAAAAGGCATTCAATCGTTTTCAAGAAATCGGTCTCCCCAAAAAAAGCTGGGAGGCATGGCGTTTTACTAACTTTAATAACTTAGTTAAAAACTCATTTCGTCTTTCATCAAATAGTGATTTACCATTAGATAGAGGCAAAATAAATGGTGACCTTTCTGTCCCTACCTTACTTTTTTTAAATGGTAATTATCAGCCAAAATTGTCGCCTCAACTAGAAGGGCTTACAATTAGACCCCTTCTTGATAATTACACTGAAGATAAAAACCTATTGACAAATGGATTAGAAACCGACCCTAATCCATTTGTTGTTCTTAATACTGCCATGATGAACAGTGGACTTCATTTACATTTTTCAAAAAGCTTTCATAAAAATTCACCTATTAGATTTCTTTACCTTACAACAGAATTATCCGAACCTATAATGAATCATCCCCGTTTAATAATAGATTTGGATGACAATGTAGAAGCAACTATTATAGAAGAATATAAAGGTAACTCATTGGAAGCTTATTTGAATAATGCTCTAACAATTTTACACTGTGGTCATAATAGTACTCTTGAACATATTAGAATTCAACATGAAGGAATGTCTGCTTCTCATCTCTCATCAACTTATTATAATGCACCAAAAGACTGTTCCATCAGAGCAACCTATCTTTCTAAAGGATCCATTCTTCATCGACATGATGTTAAGGCAATTCTTTCAGGAAAAGGAGCGGATATAACTCTTAATGGGCTTTGTCTAGCAAATAATCATCAACATATGGATCATAATGTCATCATGGATCACGCATCTGAGCATGTAACAAGCCGTATGCTTTTCAAGTATATTTTAACTGATAAATCCTCAGGCGTCTTTAATGGGCGGGCTGTTGTTCGAGAGAATTCTCAAAAAATAGATGCTAATCAAACAAATAATAACCTTTTACTAAGTAATGAAGCACTAATGAATTCAAACCCACAACTTGAGATTTATGCTGATGATGTGCGTTGCACTCATGGATCTACTACAGGCCAACTTAGTGAGGAAGCACTTTTCTATATAAAATCTCGAGGGTTAAATACTATTGCAGCTAAAGCCCTTCTAATAAATGGATTTGCTGGCGAGGTATTAAATGAAATAAAAAATGATCGGGTTGGTCAATACTGTCGAGGACTTCTTGAAATATGGTTAGAGGGAATCTGAAATGAATGATCTGCGTGAACTTTATCAAGAGTTAATCTTAGACCATAATAAAAATCCCCAGAATTTTGGTCAGCTACAAATATATACTCACTCTGGGCATGGCTATAATCCCCTCTGTGGAGATAAACTATTCCTTATGATTGAGATAAATGGATCAACTATACAAGGAATCAGATTTAATGGGTCTGGTTGTGCTATTTCTAAAGCATCAGCTTCTATAATGACAACTGTTGTAAAAGGGCTTCCTATTTCTGAAGCTGAAAAACTATTTAAATCTTTCCATAAATTAGTTACAACGGGTGAAACGAACGGTCAAAAACTCGGGAAGCTTTCTGTAATGGCTGGCGTACATAAATATCCAGCTAGGGTAAAATGTGCTAGCCTTCCATGGCATACTCTTAATAATTGTCTATCTGGAAATGAGGCTATAACAAAAACTGAATGAATACATTCTCTGAAGAAATTATTATTATGAATCGTGACTGTGAAGCCACGCTTATACCCTTTGGTAATGCATTTACATTAAAAAAAGGGGATGAGGTCCGTATTACCCAGGCATTAGGTGGGAGCTATACTGTAATGGCACGAGGGTCACTTTTTAGGATTGAAGGAAAGGATGCTGATGCTATTGGCAAAGAAGTGATTGAGGAATCAAACGATGAAAATGAAATCATAGGTACAGCCACAGAGTCTGACATCTGGGATGTTTTGAAAACTTGTTATGATCCTGAAATTCCAGTAAACATGGTTGATTTAGGACTTATCTATTCATGTAAAGTCTCAGATGCTGAAAAAGGAGGTTCCTCTATTGATATAAAAATGACCCTTACCGCACCAGGTTGTGGAATGGGACCAATGTTAGTAGATGAGGTAAAAGCAAAAGTCTCTGGTGTTTCCGGAGTTAGAGATGTGATTGTTGAGCTAGTATGGGACCCACCTTGGACACAAGATATGGTGTCTGAAGCTGCCCGTCTTGACCTTGGTATGTATTGATGAATGGAATTAGTTCAAAACAATCAAAAATAATGAATTCTCTTCCCTTAGATGTAAAAGCCATAAAAAACGACTTCCCTATTTTTGCTAATCAAACCACAAAAAAACCATTTATTTATCTTGATAATGCTGCTACTTCTCAGACACCTACTCAAGTAATCAATTCAGTAAACAAATATTACTATAATTATAATTCTAATGTTCATCGTTCCATATACTCAATTGGCGAGGAAGCTACAGAGGCATATGAAAAAGCCCGAAAACAAGTCAGTGATTTCATTGGAGCTGGTGAGTCGCATTCTGTTATATTTACTAAAGGGACTACTGAATCAATTAATCTAATTGCATATGCTTGGGGCTTACAAAAACTGAAAGAAAACGATGAAATACTTTTGACTGAGATGGAACACCATAGTAATCTTGTCCCTTGGCAAATTATAGCTAAACTAACTGGTGCAAATTTGAAATTCATCCCTTTTGAACAAAGTGGGAACCTCTTGGATGTAGAAAAATATTTCAATAAGAACACCAAACTTGTATCATTAATTCATCAATCCAATGTCTTTGGCACTATTAACGAAGTGGAGAAAATACTTGATCTTGCAAAATCTGTTGGGGCTGTAACAATAATTGATGGTGCCCAAAGTGTTCCCCATCTAGCAGTTGATGTATCTTCTCTTGATTGTGATTTTCTTGCTTTTTCAGGACACAAAATGCTCGGACCAACGGGTGTTGGAGTGCTTTGTGGAAGGAATGAGATACTAAATGAAATGGAACCCTTCCTTGGCGGTGGAGAAATGATTCAAACAGTTAAACTTCAAAAGTCAACTTGGAATCAGATACCATGGAAATTTGAAGCAGGTACTCCCAATATTGCTCAAGCTATTGGTCTAGGGTCGGCAATACAATATATCTCAAATATTGGAATAGATAAAATTCGTGATCATGAATTAACACTAACGAATTATTCTCTTGAAAGTCTAGCTAAAATTGATAAGCTTAAAATTTATGGAGCACCTGTAAATAGAGGTGGGGTAATAACATTTAATATTGAAGGAATCCACCCTCATGATGTTGCTCAATTATTAGACGAAGATGGGATCGCTGTACGCGCAGGGCATCATTGTGCTCAACCAATCATGGAGAGATTGAGTGTTTCTGCTACTGTACGAGTTAGTTTTTATCTCTACAATGATTTAAATGATATAGATAGCCTTACGGAATCTCTTTCAAAAACAATAAATTTTATGACTTAAGAATCTTGATTGATAAAATTCAAACCTGTAACTTGAGGTAGTTTCGGACATAATCATGTTGAAGTTGACTAGAAAAACTGAGTATGCACTTATTGCATTGCGCCATCTACGCTTTATCGGCAAAGATAATGTCGTAAGTTCAAAGGAAATAGCTAATCAATATAATATTCCAAAACCACTTTTATCGAAAGTCTTGCAAGATTTAGCTCGTCAAAATTTCATTGAACCGATACAGGGTCCACGTGGTGGTTACAAACTTAAAGCTAAATTAGATAGTTTCTCCATGACCGAGTTCTTTGAATTAATGGAAGGACCCTGGGGAATCATGGATTGCTATTTTGATTCCAATTGTGAATTAGTTGAAACCTGTAATATTCGATCTCCTATCCAGCGACTAAATGACAGTATGAGAACAATGTTTGATAAAATGACAGTTAATGATGTAACGTGTTAATATGATAACTGAAGAAAAAGTTATTGAGATTCTTAAGCAATGCTATGATCCAGAGATTCCTATAGATCTCTATAATCTAGGTCTCATCTATGAAATCAAAATTCAGGAAGCTTTTGAAAAGAATAAGTCTGATATAAATATAATCATGTCTCTAACAACACCTGGCTGTGGAATGGGACAGATGATGGCTGATGATATACGAAATAAGCTCGAAGCACTGGAGGATGTTAATCAAGCTTTTGTAGAAATCACATTTGAACCTCCTTGGACACCGGAAATGATGAAAGAAGAAGCCAAATCAAAACTTGGCTTCGAACCAAAACCTCGTGAAATAGAACAATCAGAAAGCTGGGAATAAATATGACTGAAGTTCATGAAGAAATTCTAGAGGGAGTTATACTTACTAAAACAGCCGCCGAACGGTTACTACAAATCCGAGTCAATGAAGACGGTGACTATCTACGTGCTTCAGTCTCTGGAGGAGGCTGCTCAGGAATGAACTATAATCTTGAGTGGGACAAGGATTTAGGAGAGTTCGATAAAATTTTTGAGCATCATGGAGTGAAGGTTGTTGTTGATTTGAAATCTTTATTATACTTAAGAGGAATGACTATTGATTTTTCAACCGATATACTTTCCGGTGGATTCAAGTTCGTCAATCCCAATGCATCTCGAACCTGCGGTTGCGGGACTTCTTTCTCAGTGTAATGGAAACCATTCATCTCGATGATTTCCTTGATGAAGGCGTCATCAGAGAAGAAGTCTTTCGAAAAAAAGTTTCAGAAATTGATTGGGCTCAGTTTAAAGGCAAAAGAGTCTTGATTCGGGGTTGTGCAAATGCTGTAGTTCCTACTTGGGCATTTCTCATATTAACAGCGCATTTAGCTGAATATGTAGAACGAATTTACTTTGGTGAACTTCGGTCCGCGGTGAAAATTTTTGTAAAAGGTTCCTCGCTTACATGAGCAAAAAACGAATAAGCTGGGAAGAGTATTTCATGAATATTGCTAAAGAAGTTGCTTCACGTTCCACTTGCGATAGGAAGAACGTTGGTGCAGTTATTGTCCGAGACAAAACAATTCTTGCTACTGGATATAACGGAAGCATTCGTGGCTTAGACCATTGTGATGATAAAGATCATGAAATGGAAAATGGTCACTGTGTACGGACAATACATGCTGAAGCAAATGCTATTGTACAAGCAGCACGACATGGTGTAAGAATTGAAGAAAGCACAATCTATGTTACTGCTTCTCCCTGCTATGACTGTTTTAAAATGATTGCTAATTCTGGAATTATAGCTATCTATTATGCGGAATTCTATCGAGATGAACGAATTAAAAAATATGCTACTGACCTAAGTATACATCTATTCCATTTAGAATGAGACTGTGTTTAACTTTTCTAATCCAACCTTCAAAAAGGTCTCAATAAAAGAAGAAAAAATGTAGAAAAAGATCTTAGGGCTGAAACCAGTAATTCAGCTTCAAGAAAACAGTGTTTGTCCCACTCCCCACCCATTTTTTTTCATCAGATGAATAGTAATTTGAATCATTAATATTGTAAACTAAATAGATAGTACTGCCTAGAGAATACTCCCACCTTACAACCATAGTGCCAACTGTATTGTTAATTTTAAAATCTGATTCAAAAGGCATTTTGTTAACAGGAATAAAATCTAAACTTCTTTCATTTTCAAGTTCTTTATAATCATAATAATCATTAGATGCATAAAATGGCTGAGTGAATAGTTGAAATGATAAATCAGGAGATATTGTCCAATTAATCCTGATAGTAAGATCTCTAACATTTTTATTTAAGCTACTATAAAGACGTGAATAGTCTGTCTCAAGCATGGAATAAGGAAGCTCTGATCTAGGTAGGACATCAACATAATCTTCCATATCTTTCTCACGCTGGAAACCATTCTGTATTGAAATACTAATATTATCCTTAGGGTTAAGAGTCATTCGAATGTTAGACCAAAGAGATAAGCCACCAGTTTCTGTACGACCAACTGCAAAAGCTGGGTTTACAACAACTGGTTTTCTAGGATCACTAGAGAAATAAAACCACATTCCCCAGCTTGGAGGTCTGCCAACCATCCAAGCATTTGTATTTTTAAAAAGATCATCATCATCTGTAGCCTTAAAATCAATTCTACCCCCAAAACCAAACATCCAAAAACTTTTTAAGGTATTTCGAGAATCAAGCATTAATGTCCGAGCGAGGGTAATTTTATCCGCTCTCGAATAATGAAAATATCTTGTCATTAATATATTTTTTCTGAAAGGTCCCCATGGATCCTGTTTCCTTATCGATCCTCCTGCTCGAACGCTCCAAACACCAGAACGTCTCAAAAACCCAAGATCATTGCTTGAAAACCCCTCATTATAATAAGTTGATAATAGATCCATAGTCCACCATTTAAAGTTATCATACTTTAAATGAAGTCGACTAGCCTCACCCTGACTACCCGCTATATCAGAAAATGCTGCTTGGCCGCTAAAACTAAATCGATTTTCTAGAAAGCGAAGTCTCCAGTCAAAAACGCCTACAGAGGCATTATCTCCCTTTGCCCTTCTTACATCTGTAAACGTTGCTCCTAGTATTGAAGCATTATTGATAAATGGAGCTTCTATTCGACCTATAAAATAATTTGTGCGTGGTTCTAATAGAAACTCACTTCTTGAACCATCTTCGCTTTCCAAAACTCCTGTTTCATTATCTGTAAGACTTTCAATAAAACCGTAGTTGATACCTGAAGGAGTTTTCCCTAATACTTTCGCTGCGCCTAGTATAGTTGTATTCTCAGATGCACTTATAATGTTTCCATCCGCGGGCATAAAATAGTTCGGAGCTTTGCCTATCCTCCTTGAATGAAAAACTTGTATTGGTTGATACATAAAGGACCCTTTTTGCCAACCATCCCGTGTTTCACTCCATTGGGGAGTAAAAAAAGAACCCCCTTCTACAAAGAAGGGGCGTTTCTCAGGGTAAAAAGTTTCAAATGCTGTAAGATTTAATACTGAAGGATCAGCTTCGACTTGTCCAAAATCAGGGTTGATTGTCATTGATAAAGAAGTGTTGGAGGAAACACCATATTCCATGTCTACTCCTGCTCTCTTTGTTGTATTAGTACCATTACCTATGCTTTGACCACCTAAAACGTAAGGAAGCAACTCTAGTTGTTTTGGATTAGGAACGTTAGAAAGTCCGTTTAGAGTTCCAAATAGAGAAACAATTCCTTTTACACCTCTAGCTTGACCAGGCCATTTTTGGACTTCTTGTTTCCTATAGATTCCTCTTCGAAGTTCCATTCCCCAGGTTTGAATACTTTTAGAATTAAATTGAAAGATTGAAAAAGGGATTTTCATTTCTGCTGTCCATCCATCAGAATCGAGATTCACTTTAGCATCCCAAACAGCATCCCAAGCTTGGTCATAATTTTCATCATCAGGCACAAAAACATCTACTTTTATACCCGCTGCATTCACAATGAAAATGTATCCCGTTTTGTCATCATTCTGTGGATCAAAGGAAATGGAAACCCAATCTGCATTATTTGAAGCTGCTTCTTTCCATTGATCGCGTCGGGCAAGTCGCCTCATTATCTGTGCTGGACTTCTATCAAAACATTTAAACCCTATATAGAAGGCTTCATCATCATACAATATTCGAACCTCAGTGTTTTCAGTGCTCGGAGCCAGATTATCTGGCTCAAACTGAATTAAATCAGAAATGGGAATGGAAATGTCCCATACTTTATCATTCAGTATACCATCAATATTAGGATGAGAACTAGTTCGAACGGCATTAGCTGTTTTTGCTAATAGCGTCTCCATAGTAGGTTTCTCCTTAGCATTAAGACAAACCTGATTAATCATTATAATTATAATTATAATAAGAGGTCTATGGGTGCGTAGATTCATTAAGATAATCTTAAAACAGCTCTAAATTTAATTATTCTTACACTATGCTGAAATATAGAAATTCTATAAAATTTACTATATTACATTGACCGATGTAGGTCTTTATATATTATAGTTATGAAAATTGCTGTACTAGTAAAACAGGTTCCAGGAGGTGATTCTCAACTCCGAATTAATGATAACCAAAATTGGGTTAACGAGGATAATGTCACCTTTATTACAAATGAAAGTGATAACTACGCCATTGAGGAAGCTCTACAAATCATTGAAAAGCTCGGCTACGGAGAAGTAGTCGCTGTGAGCCTAGGACCAGAACGAGTTAAACGCACCATTCGTGAAGCATTATCTAAAGGAGTCGATAGAGGAATCCATATTGGTGAATCTTATCCATATAGTTCAGATCCATTGAAAATAGCCAAAATAATTACTGAGGTAATTAAAAAAGAAAAATTTGATCTCATACTATCTGGTCTCCAATCAGATGATAGTGGTTTTGGGCAAGTGGGTGTACTCATTGGTGAAATTCTTGGAATGACAACCGCTACTTTAGTAATGGAAACTGAGCTAACTGATGAAAATTTAAGAGTAAAGCGTGAACTTGAATCAGGATGGTTTCAATGGGTAACGCTTACCCTCCCCGCTTCGATTACCGTTCAATCTGGAATTAATAATTTACGGTATCCTTCTTTGAAAGGAATTATGGGAGCAAAGAAAAAAGAAATAAAATCTATACGGATAGATAAAAAACAGCATCCAACCCAATCAATTTTAAGAATTTCTCAGCCTCAAAAATCAAAAAAGACAAAAATGATAGATGGCTCTGTAGATCAACAAGTGCTCCGCCTTGTAGATCTATTAAAAAAAGAGTTCAAACTATTGTAATTGTTTAATGAATTTAAATAATGAAATTTCTTGGTTTTTCCTCATTCTATTCTTTCATGAAAACAAGTGTTAGATGAGCATATTAGTAATTATAGAACAAAGTAGAAAAGACATTCATCGCATGAGTTACGAAGCTCTGGTAGCAGGACAAGTATTAGGCCAAGACTATGATCTTCCGGTCTCTGCACTTGTTTTGGGGCATAAAACTTCTGGAATTGTTGAAAGTTTAAAAGGTATAAAACTTAATGAAATATTGGTTGCTGAAGATCCTCTCTTGAATAGTTATAGTAGTGACGGTTTTTCTGAAACTATTGAGCAAGTAATAAAGAATGAATCACCAAAATTTATTGTAGCAGGTCATACATACATGGTTCGTGATTTCTTACCTCGAGTAAGTGCTAAACTAAATTTGCCCTTTTTAGCGGATAATATTGCCTATGATATTGATAATAACGACTCATTAATTTTGACCAAACAGATTTTCGCTGGTAAACTTTCCGCCGAAATTATTCCAAATAGCGATGGCCCATTTATCCTTTCTTTTCAATCTGCAGCATTTCACAAAGATGACATTATAAAAGGCAACGGTTCTATAATTAGGAAAATTCCCTTATCCCTAGACGATAATACTATTCGCACAATTTCAGAAGAACCATTCCAAGAACTCACTGAGGATGTTGATCTTTCAAGTGCGGATATTATAGTATCTGTAGGTCGGGGAATAGAGTCGAAAGAAAATATACAAATTGCAAAAGATTTTGCAAAAATTATGGGGGCGCAGTTAGCCTCATCAAGACCTGTTGTAGATTCCGGTTGGCTTGAAGCTTACCATCAAATTGGTAGTTCTGGTCAGACTGTAGCTCCAAAACTTTATTTTGCGCTTGGAATTTCAGGAGCAATCCAACATGTTGTAGGCATGAAAGGATCTAAAAATATCATTTTAATCAACAAAGACTCTGAGGCACCTCTTTTTGAGTTGGCCGACTACGGTGTAGTAGGTGATGTTCTCGAAATTATCCCAAAACTAACAAAAGCTCTAAGAGAATAAATTCTTATTTTTATATATCTTCCAAGTATCAGATTACAAAAAAACTCTAAGTTTCTCTCAAATAGTGTAGTTTTATAAAGATGTATTTTTCTTTTACCGAACAAATCGTCCTTATTTTTCTCATTTTTGCTGCTGGAATTTCCTTTGCTTACGAAGTCTGGAAACGATTGCGCATAGTAATGAAAGGCTCTGGAAGCTTACCCTTAGATCGAATAAGGGATAGACTATGGCGCACATTCAGGGAGGTTTTTATTCATGAGCGTGTAATCAGAGATCGTTTTTGGCCAGGTCTAATGCATGCACTTGTCTTTTGGGGCTTCCTTGTCTTTGGATTGGTAACAGTAGATCATTTTACCATTGGTTTTGGTATATCTCTATTTCCCGAAGCTGCAAAACATGTCTACACAATAGTAGCAATAAGTTTTGCTTTTATGGTAATGATAGGGATTCTCAGTTTGGCTTATCGTCGTTTTATTATTCGCCCTCCAACTCTAGGAAAATTATCAATGACTTCTGGTCTGGTTACCATTTTCATTACTTTACTTATGGTAAGCTACATTTTTGGAGAAATTGCTCTTCCAGTAGATTTTGCAAAGATTAACTGGTGGCTTCATTCACTTATAATTCTTGCATTCCTAGTTCTTATACCTAGATCAAAACATCTTCACTTAGTTTTTGCACCATTTAATATTTTTTTTCGTCCTTTCAACACTCCTGACCATAAGACTGTTAGTATCGACCTCGATGTCGAAGAAGAGGAATTAGATGCTATGCTATCGGACTTGAATCGACTCACCAAGAATCAAGCATTAGATATTTTTTCATGTGTAGAATGTGGAAGATGCACCGATGTCTGCCCAGCTCATCGAGGAGGAGGAATTCTTGATCCAAAAAATCATTTTATACTAGATCTACGACAACCAATTCTCAATTCAGGTGATGTGAATGTTCTTAATGATATAAATGTTGGGGCAGGTTGGGAGTGTACAACCTGTCAAGCATGTACTTACGCTTGCCCGGTGGGGAATCAAGTAGAAAAATCAGATGAAATACGTCGTCTTCAGGTTATGGTAGAAGGTCAAGTCCCACAAGAATATCAAAAATTATTTATGAATCTTCAAGAGACTGGCAATACAGAAGGTGCGTTCAAAAGCTCTCTTGCTGACAAGCTACCTAAATTTACTCCTGATAAAGAATATGTTCTTTGGCTTGGTTGTTTTGCCCGCTATAACCTGGACCCTGCTTTCACTAAGTCGGTAGAAAACTACACTAAAATCCTAGATGCCGCGGAAGTTTCATATGGAGTTCTAGAGAAAGAATGGTGTTCAGGAGATCCAGCAAATCGTCTTGGAGAAAAAATGACATATCAGCTTCTTATGGAGCATAATCTGGAACAATTGGTTGCAGCCAAAAAAGTTACAACCATGTGTCCTCACTGCGCTGTGAATGTGGGAAAAGAGTATGGAAACTATCATTCTTTAAATTACGAAATGGAGCATCATACACAAGTCATTTCATCTCTCATTGATAATGGGAGATTATCAATATCAGGGAAATCATCCGAGGCTGTTACCTATCATGATCCTTGCAATTTGTCTCGAATGCTAGAAGTTGTCGATGAGCCTCGCAATGCTATAAAAGCAACCGCAAATGACTTTTTTGAGCTTGAAGAATCCGGCACTAATACACTTTGTTGTGGTGCTGGCGGTGGACTCTGGTGGAAAAAAGAAGGAAGCGGTCGGACTCATCTCGCAAGAGCTGAACAAATTGTAGAATCTAGAGCTGAAACAGTTGTCACAGGTTGTAATTTTTGCTATGGAATGTTCAATCAAGGTCTCGGTCCTTTAACTCCAGAAGGAAAAGAACAAGTACAGGTTAAGGATCTTGCTGACTTTGTTGTAGAAAATATTGCAGAATAACAATCATTAGGAATTATGAATTTAAAATTAATATCAGTTCCCGCTCTTTTACTGACAATGGTTGGAATTGTCAAGGCACAAAGCATAACAGGTACATATCAATTACATTCTTTAAGAGTAGTATTTGAAAATCGTGTTCGTCAAGCTAATCATACTGATGATCTAAATATTGAGGGAGTTTATGCTAAATGGGTCGTCCCCATGAATGGAACTTATGTAGAAGTAGATGAAAATTTAGATGGAAACCCCGATCTCAGGCGTGCAATAATAGGTGGCCAAATTGGTGACCCCGTAATTATGGAATCTTATAGAGAAGCAAAAGATCCATACTTACTAATTAATAAAGTAGGAATTGATTTGACTCTTGCACTTAACATGGAAAATGGTAAAGGAATCATACCCGGAGACCCATTACAAGTTTCAAGTTCCTATCTCTTTAACGAAAATGAAAATTGCATTAGTCAATTAATGGTAAAATCTTTTTCGGAAAATTTAGAAACTAGTTTTAGTGATCCAATAGAATTTCCAAATGGAAATACAGTCTGGGGATTTGGTCTTCAAAAGGCAATTCACTTAGATTGGTTTAAACCTATTAACCCCAGAATTCACTATCCAAAAACGGGGTCTCTTCCCCCATTACCTGGTGCCCCTGATTCATCTTGGGGAATGATTATAGGTCGGAATAAAATACAAAACTTTGATGGAGCTACTAGATATAAAAATTTAGATATTCGTTGGCATGCCATTGATGGAGGCTATGATACAGGTGGCTCTAATAAAGGTGTTGATGAAAATGGGGAGTTAAATAGACAACTAGGTGTATCAATTACTGCTGATAATGTAACAATTGAAGGCATGGCAGCTTGGGGAGTTGAAAAAAACGCTGATATTAATATAGGAACCTATCCAATGATCAATGGGAAAGGTTTTGATCATGACAAACTTGATTCTACTCCATCCCAGCAAGTACTTACACATAGTTCAATGGGAGGTACTTGGGATGGTATAGGCTACATTTTTGACGTCTGGGGTAAGGATAAAATACCTTTCTCAGGCGATGAACCTTTCCAATCAACAGGATATTATCTAACAGCAAACTTTATTAGGGCGTCGGCGGCTTTTAGTAAAGGACTTGATGATGCTCTCTCAACCACTCCAAATGACAAGAAATCTGCTGTAATAGAAGGAGCAAAAGCTGTAGCTGAAAATTTTGGATTGGATAGCTCAACGGCCAAATCAGTTAGTCAGGCTTTAGGAGAAATTTTATTTTCTAATCTCATCGCTACTGTAGATACCATAATGACATCTGGAATGAATTATGACCAAGCCGTAAAGAAAGCGTTAATAGAATTTAGAGAACTAGCAACGGGAAAAGCCCTAGGCTCACTTGCAAAGTTTGGTTTAAATGTCAATGATGGTTCCTATGATTTTAATTCCACTAAGTCCGCTGATGGCGGACGACTTCTAATGCGAATTGACAGTAGTGAATCAGATGGAGTTTGCATTCCAGTTGTCCAAAAACGAAATGTCTTGGCTCAATTTACTAATATTGTTGATTGGGAATCTCCGAATGGACCCATTAAACCCCTTACAATCATTACGAATGCAACTGTAATTCCTAATAAATTTGAGTTATATAATAATTATCCAAATCCATTTAACCCAACAACTACCATTAGTTTTGACCTTCCAGAAGACACCTTTGCGGAACTGACAATCTATAACATACAAGGCCAGAGAATAAGAACCCTTCAATCTGGAATTATGAGAGCAGGAAAACATCAGATATTTTTTGATGGTATGGATAATAATAATAGGGTATTAGGAACTGGCATTTATTTTTATCAATTGATCACTGATCATTTTTTCGACAATAAAAAAATGATGGTAATAAAATAGCCTTAAATCCTTGAAATAAATTCATTCGCATGAGCAAAAATCACTTTAATTCACAAAAAGTTTTAACAATAGCTGCCGTACTGCTAACTCTTACTTTTTTTGCTGAACTCCTAGGTGGTATAGTCTTTGGAAGCTTAAGCCTTATTTCAGATGCGTTTCATGTAATTGCAGATCTTGGTTCAATCCTAATTGCATCTTTAGCACTTTCCGTTGCCCAACGTCGAAAACCTACCCAACAAATGGCTTTTGGATATCATAGACTGGAGGTAATAAGTGCTCTCTTCAATGGTGTTGTACTGAGTATTATTTCAGCTGTTATTTTTCTAGAGGCTTGGAAACGATTCAATAATCCATATATTGTTGAGACTAAAGGTGCACTCTTAATTGCGGTTATTGGACTTATCATAAATATTATTGTTATCCGTTTCTTTCATTTTACTCCTGATCGTCACCATGATGTAAATATAAAAAGCGCTTATCTGCATATTCTTGGTGATATACTTGCTTCTATATCAGTAGTTTGTGGCATAATTGCAATTCAAGTGTTTGAACAGCCTATCATTGACCCTATTGTTGCAGCTTTTGTGGCATTACTTCTGATTATAGGAGCTAGTCGAGTCTTATATTCCAGTGCTGAAATTCTTTTGCAAAAATCCCCCCAAGACATTAAAAATGTCCGTCAGAGAATTTTAGAGATTCAAGGTGTAAAAGATTTTCTTGATATTCGGTTATGGCAGGTTTGTTCACATTTAACTGTTGGAACCGCCCATGTAGTAGTTAATGTTGAGTCTCTTGAAGAAACAGAAATCATAAAACAAAATATTCGTTCAATTATTCAAGAAGAATTTGATGTTAGAGATATGACTCTTGAGTGCGAAACAGAAAAAGGTGCGGTTGAACATTCACATAAGTTCGAACATCATCACTAACTATTTCTTTTCTTTCCAAACATCCAAGAAATAACTAACATGAGTCCAAAAGTCACTACAATTGATGCTCCTGCTGGTGCATCAAAGGTTAAAGACACTATCATACCAAGAATACTTCCTGCTACGCCAAAAGTCCAACCAAAAATTAGTCTAGAGACAATACTGTTCACAAAAAGTAACGCCGCTGCCGCAGGTACAATGAGGAAAGAAAAGACCAACAGGACACCAGCAATCTTCACCGAACTTGTAACAACAAAACCAAAGGTTACATAAAAAAGAAAGTCCCACAATCTTGTATTTAAAGGCGGTTCTTTGCCACTATAATCCTCTGATGCCAATAAAAACTGTCTTCTAAAACGCCAATGGAAAATACCAATAGTCGCATAAAGTAAGAATGTCGTGAGAACCTCATTTGGCGTAACAAAAAGTATAGACCCGATTAGTAAATAATTCAAATGCTCGGGTCCTTCAGGAGATTTACTGAATACCAACATCATTGCCGCAGTGGAGACTACGTATGTTATACCAATGATGGCTTCCTGCGGTACACGCTTATTAAGGGAACGTGTGTAAGAAAAAAGAAGGGCGCCAAGAAAAGTGAATCCTAGAGCCAGAAAGTACATAGCTCTGGGGTGATGGTCGAGGTGGAATAGCATACCAACCGCCATCCCAAGAGCTGCTACTTGAGCCAAAGCGAGATCAACAAAAATCACCCCACGCATTACCACGTGAAGGCCAAGATAGACATGAATTCCCGTCAATACAAATGTAGCTATCAAAGGCCATAAAATAATGTCAAAGTATTCCAAAACTATTTTAATGCCTCTTTCAACACTTCTAGATTGTAGTTAAACATTTCAAGATAAGACGTAGCGGGTTTCCTAGCCTTCACCGATGGTGCCATTTTAACAATTTCAACTCCTGTTTTTTCAGCAAGGTATTTGGGCACCTTATCACTGTAATAAGGTTGCATAGCAACTAATTTGATTTTTTGGTCTTTGATAACGGAAATGAGTTTTTCCAAATGCCCAGGTGTTGGCATAATTCCTGGTGTTGGTTCGATAAATTCCACCATTTCTAAACCAAAACGAGCAGCAAAATATGGCCATGAATTATGGTAAAAAATCAGCTTGCGACCTCTTAGATCTGAGAACTGGTCATTCCAAATTTTCAATTGTTCATCTATTCTTTCGGAGAATGCGCGGAGATTTTGCTCATAAAATTTTCTTCCCTTTGGATCAACCTGCGATAGTGCTTCAGAAATAGTGAGCGCAATTATTTTTCCATTTTCAGGGTCAAGCCAGTAATGAGGGTTGCCATATCGGTGAATATGACCCTTGCTAGCATCGATCTTTTCCGTGGGAACCTCTAACTTTGGAATGTTTTTAGAACAATCTATGATAACAAGCTTCCTATTTCGTGAACCATCAATAATCTGCTGCGCCCATCTATCAAGCTCCATACCAACTTTGAGATAGATATCAGCTCTTTTTACCTTTATCATATAGGAAGGTAAAACCTCTATATAATGCGGGTCTTGGGCACCCCTTGCAATACTAACCGATCGAATGCGATCACCTCCTACGATTGAAGCAATATCAGCTAGATCGGTAGTGGATGCTACCACACCCACTTTTGCCGATAGCATAGACAAGAAAAGAGCTCCCATAAATATAGTATTTTTCATCAGTTTAGAAACGATGTGGCTTGTGAGGACCAAGTGACCAAATTAACTGCCCCACCACAGAAAAAATTGGTGCCTCATCTCCGTGGTACTCCTGGTGAAATCGGACACGAAATACAGATGATTCTTCAACAGGACTAAAGCCACCGAAGACGCCGAAAGATTTATATTGATCTTCATGCATTTCACTGGAATAATCCATAATAAGCCCTATATTCCAAATCTTATTTATTTGCATATTCAGCCAACCATAAGCGATTATCGTTCCCCCTTCATCAGAATGATCCTCTTTATGATATTTATCCTCTTCGTGTTCCTCCTCACCAGTATTCTGCATTACCTCACCCTGAATAGTAAATGATCTAAACTTATCCGGTCGCCACTTGAATTTAAGATCCACTCCTGAAATTGTTTCCTCATCATCATGAAGGCTACGGTAGTGATTGAGTCCCGTTTCAAAATGAGTAATCTGATTCAGTTCTAAAAAATTTGAAAAACGAAATGCTACGACGCCTGTGTCCTTGCTGTCACTATCTTGTTTTTCTATCAATCTTTTATCACCATACCATTCCTTTTTTTCTTCTCTCATATCATGGGAGTGGTCCTCATGTCCATGTACACCCATACCATTCTGCATAGTGCTAAAAGAAAATTTGCTGTACCAAGGTAAAGGCACCAACGTACTGAGTTCTACTCCAGCCGATGACCACATCTCTTCACCAAGAAGCGATTGTACCGGTCTGGATGGAAGGATATAGTGATAGGTATGGGTGTGTTCTCTATTAATCTTCCCGAAATCAGGTCTGAACTTCCCCGCTCTCAGACCCAAATTCAGGGGTAATCCACGCTCCACTGTAATAAAGGCTTCCTCTATCTCTATAATCCCTTCACCATCATGAAGGTGTAGAAAAAGATCCGCTCTGGCAAATGGATTCACGTAACCTTGTGCAGTAATTTCCACACCAGATGTTATTAAGGAAAATGAGTCCTTATCTCCTTTTATTAAAAGATCTCCAAGAAAACTAATGTCGGGATTAACTGTCGTTTGTGAAACTGCAGTCGTCCAAACTAAAGATATAATCAAAATGGTTTTTTTTAACATGCTGATCTCCAAAAAATAAATTAATAAAATGAACTGTTAAAAGAATAATTAACAGCCAACTAGTAATTCAAAGAAGCGATCAGTAAATAAGCAGAGCCCTCAAAGAATATTTAGGAGTTTTTTTCTTAGATTAATTTGGTAGATCATCCTCAGGCACCTTTACACCATATTGATCAAAGGATTCATTCTGAGGAACAGAGATCTCACCATATTGTTCTTCATATCTCAGTATATTATCAGTTAGTGCTTTTTGAAAACTTTTTACATGAGAGGGAGCCATGATAATCCTTGAATTAACCTTTGCCTTTGGCATACCTGGCAAAAGACGAGTAAAATCCATCACGAATTCAGCTGGAGAATGTGTAATAACAACAAAATTTGCATAATCTCCACTTCCAACTTTTTCATCTAGTTCAATATTGATCTGTTGTTCTTGTTTTTTATTCACGATTTTTTCTTTCTCCCTCTACGGGATTTTTTCTTTTTCTTCAATAGTGGGTTCTCTGCCTCTTTTTTATTACGGAGATTAAATTCCTCCCAATCCTCTTCTAACCCTTCCCAAACATCCATTTCTTCAGTATTGTCTTTTTCAACAGTTTCTACCTCTTCCTCAAAAAGTGAAAAAGTATCCTTCTTTTTTTCAAAATCTTGTGGATCTATCTCTTCCTGATCTGTTGGATCAAGTCGTTCAATCTCATTTTTGTATATTTTCATATCAAAAAAATCAATGTCTTTTACGATACCATTAGACACAAGATATTCAATGAAATCAAGATATTTTGAATTCTGCAAATCTGTTTTGCATTCAACACACACCAAAGACTCTTTAATATCTTCTTCTATTAAAGGAACGCTACACTCAGGACAAATCAAACCTTCTTCTGAACTCATAATTTCCCTTCTGTTAACCCTCAATCGGGGGGCGGTAATATAATTGGTGCTTTAACCCTCACCAACAGTATTTTATTATACCTCAAAAATTGGTTCCTTCTGCAATAAGGCGAAAGAGGTCCTCTTCTTCAGATAAAAACAATTCTCCTCGTCTATTTTTAACAAGAGTAGCAGTTTCAGAAAATTTATCAAATTTGTATTTTGACTTTTTGTCGCCAACCAACCAAGAAAATGATGGGATTCTTATCGGAGGAAATCCATTTACGGCTATATTGCAAGCCACACCAACAGAAGTTCCTGTATTGAACCTTGTTCCTATTGCACTTTTAGAATGATCTCCAATAAAAACACCGATAAATAAACTCTTTGTATCAATCCACTTATCATTAATTAACATATTTAAAGTTTTATAATTATTCTTTAGGTCACTATTATTGGTTCCTGCACCAATATTTACCCACTCACCTAAGTAGGAATGGCCAAGAAATCCATCATGTTGTTTATTCGTCCAACCTTGGAAAATAGATTCGGCTATTTCCCCACCAACTTTACAACCCTTTCCAATACTAGTATCACTAAGAATTTTTGACCCTGCATTTATAACGCAATCTTCACTAATATGCAAAGGACCTTCAATGTAAGCGCCTGGATTAATAATAGTATTTTTTTCAATAATTACTGGCCCAGAATCTGCATCAATAATAACTCCTCTACGGATTTTAGTCTCGGTATCAACATAAATGTTTTTTGAGTTTAATAAATGGACACCTTCATCAATTTGTCCTTTGATTGTACCCATATCAAAAAATTTGGAATCTCGTTGTATGGCCTTACCATTTATATTTACGCAGTCCCAAAGAAATTTTATAGAATCTATATTGTAATCAACACCTTCAAAGGTAGGTGTTGTTTCAACTGGCCCTCCAGTTTTTATCCACTTTTCAACATCTTCAGAAGACAAATTACCTCCAAGAAAATGGCCTTCATTAGATATAAAGTTTACCTGCTTTTTCTCTAAATCTTGTAGTGCTTCTTCATTCCATAATACTCCACCATCTAACCAAAGGCCTCCAACAGCCAATTTTGGATTTATTATAAAATCTGGGAATTTGGATCTTGTAATTTCTACTAACTCATTGCGAACAAATAAAGATATAGAGGCTTCGGGTCGCAACCTATAGATTCTTTCAATGAAGGAAAAGGAACCACACCTCAATTCAAAAACAGGGCGGGTTAAAGAAATAGGTGTAAGCCTATTGGCCGATTCTCTACTTTCAAAAATTGTGATATTCATAGATTTAATAATTTTTGTACCGCAAGATAACTTCGTTCTAGAAATTCACTTTTGGAACTATCAATCTCCACATTAAAAAAGGGTTCAGAGAATTTACTTGCAAACCCCACTCTTAAGGGAGCACCAGATAAGAATGTAAGATATGCTGATGCTAGGTTGAAAAACGGATGCATATCAACTACCGCATCATATTTTCGATCAAAAATACGTTCAGCAAAGTCTGACTTTGGAAGATTACACCAATTGAAATCCTGTTCATCATATATTTTTACCCGTTCAGGAAGCGATCCCTGAAAAGTATGATATAGGGATTTATTCATCAGAAAATCGATTTCTGCTTCTCCATTAGCATAAATTGATTTCAAAAAATAACGAGCTATCCTCGAATTATCTCGCCCTTCAGGAAAAATTATAAGTGCTGATTGAATTCCCGAACCATTTTTACTTATAAATCCAGTAAAATCAGGTTTTACTAATTTACGTCCTAATTGAAACCATTTAATTATAGCTGCAGTTTTTAATTCCTTAAGCTTTTTTCTCATTGGCTCAATATAGGACATTTAAACAAAAAACAAACTTTTTTGTTATTATCACTATCAATTAGAAAATTGTAATTTTCAATAATAATTAAATGATTTATTTGGTTTACATGTAATGCCTGTAGGAAAGAAAATTTTATGGAGTGGACTTGGCTGGGTTTTGGCTGGTCCAATTGGTGCACTTGTTGGCTTCTCATTAGCAAGTTTAAATAATTCGGGTGAACCTTTCCAAGCTGCCTATCGTCAAAATAAATATCCTAGAACTCGTCCAGGTGACTTTGCTGTTTCATTACTTGTCTTACTTGGGCAAGTAATGAAGGCTGATGATAAATTGCTAAAGTCTGAACTCAACTTCATTAAGGAATTTCTCACAAAACATTTTGGGCCTGAAAACTCCAAGGAGTTAATGATCGTTTTTAAAGATATCCTCAAACAAAATTATCCTTTGAGTCCAATATGTCGCCAGATAAAAAAAGAGATGGATCATTCATCAAGGCTAGAATTAATCCATGGACTATTTGGCCTTGCTCATGCTGATGGACATTTACACCACAAGGAAGATCTTTTAATTAGTAAAATTTGTAGTTATATAGGTGTTTCAGACTCAGATTTTCAATCAATGCGGGCCATGCATGTTCAGGAAGACACAAGTCCCTACACTATTCTAGAAATTGATACTTCAGCAAAAGATCATGATGTGAAGATAGCTTATCGAAAAATGGCGGCAAAATTTCATCCTGATAAAGTTTCCCATTTAGGTGATGATTTTAGTAAATTTGCCGAAGAAAAGTTCAAAGCTGTAAACGACGCTTATGAAATAATTAAGAAAGATCGAAATATAAAATAATTAAATCTTTTCGTTCATCTTTAATTGAATCTTATAGAAATTAAAAAAGGCGTTGACTCTTACCATCCTTTAAACATATGTTGGTACTCGTCCCTAAGGAACTATTCCTTATTTAAGACACTCAGTATTCGTGGGAACTGATTGTAGGGCTAAGCGTAAAACTCACAAGAGCTTTACAAAAAAACGGAGAAAAAAATATGAAAACCACCAAATTATTAATTTATTCTTTTGCAATAATGATGCTTTTAGTATCATGTGGAAAGCAGACTGCTCCACCAGTCACACCTGAAGACACCCGT
>JBJKZS010000063.1:0-8002 GCA_045569115.1 Fidelibacterota bacterium
AATACAAACCTCGAAGTCTTTCCAGCAATTGAACCAGGCGTCATTAATGTAAGTGTTATTTATCCTGGCGCTTCTCCTGAAGATGTTGAAGAAGGAATCTGCATTCCTATTGAAGAAAAAATGCAGGGATTGGAAGGGGTAAAAAGAATATCCTCAAATGCATCAGAAAATGTAGGCACTGTGACTGTAGAATTGTTGCCTGGAGAAGATATCAATCAAATGAGAACTGATATAAAAGCTCAGATTGATGCAATTGACAACTTTCCTGATGACGTTGAACAACCCACGGTAAAGCAGTTTGTGGCAGTGGCAGAAGTAATAACAGTAGCTGTCTCTGGAGATATGAGTGAAGAAAGCTTAGTAAATCTTACGGAGGACATTCGTGATGAGATTAATGATCTGGAGGGTATTACATCTACAGCGATAAAAGGTAAAAAAGCACGAGAAATATCAATTGAGATATCAGAATCAACGCTTAAGAAATACGGACTTTCTTTTGATCTTATAAGTACAGCAATTCGTGCTTCTTCTTTAGATATACCAGGTGGTTCAGTTGATACAGAAGTTGGTGAAATACTAATTAGAACAAAAGGGCAAGCCTATTCAAAAGGTGAATTTGAAAATATTCCAATAATGGCGCAACCTGATGGATCTATGTTGATTCTTAAGGATATAGCTTCCATAGAAGACACCTTTGCTGATGTGGATCTAGATCAACGCTTCAATAATGAAACAGCATTGTTAATAAGTGTTTATAGAGTAGGAAATCAAAATGCAGTAGATATTTCAGCCACAGTCAGAGAATATTGTGAATTAAAGCAACAACAATTGCCCTCTGGGGCTCACATCACACCATGGAATGATGAAGCGAGAATTTTGAGGGGTCGGATTGAATTGTTGGTGAAAAATGCATATTTGGGTTTAATTCTTGTCGTTCTTGTGCTAGCTATTTTTTTAAAGCCCAAATTAGCATTTTGGGTATCCTTAGGAATTCCCATTTCGTTTATGGGAGGTTTCTGGCTCTTACCTAGTGCTGGTGTTTCAATAAATATGCTTTCTCTCTTTGTATTTATTCTAGTTCTAGGTATAGTGGTTGATGATGCTATTATTGTAGGCGAAAATATTTTCAACTGGAAGGAAAGAGGGCTCTCAAATTTTGAGGCTTCCATTAAAGGAGCCTCTCAAGTTGCAACCCCTGTAACTTTTGCTGTACTTACAACTATGGTCACTTTTTCTCCTATGTTGATTGTAGATGGAGATATTGGAGATATCTGGTCTATTATTCCTACAGTAACAATCATTGTTCTATTCTGGTCTTTATTTGAGTCTCTTACTATTCTCCCAGCTCATTTAGCCCATATTAAGGAAGTGGAGCCTCGATTTTCTATAATGCGAAAAATCAGTTCAAGGTGGAGCAAATTTCAGGATAGGATTAAGAATGGATTAATTATTATAATTGAAAAGTTTTATAAACCAGTTCTAAAGCGTGCCTTAAATCATAGAGGTTTAACAGCTGCTATTGCAACTTCAGTATTTATTATAACGATTGGTTTTCTTGGAGGAGGTTGGATGAAATTTTCTTTTTTCCCACCTCTTGAAGATGATGGTGTAACTGCAACTTTAGATTATCCTGCAGGAACCCCTATTTCTGTTACAGAAATAGGTCTGAGAAAATTAGAAGTGTCTGCTGATCAACTCCGGCATCAACTTGAAATGGAATTTCCTGATGAAAAAATATTTGTAAATATGTTAGCGACTGTTGGAGACCAACCTTCGAAAACTACATCTTCAAGAGGACCGGGGAGTTTGTCAGCTACTTTTTCAGGGTCCCATTTGGCAGAATTAGTTATTGAACTGTCTCCTGGTGAAAATCGACCGATTGGTGCTAGCGAAATAGCTAATAGATGGAGAGAATTAACAGGACCTATTCAAGGAGTGAAAGAATTATCTTTTGCCTCTAGCCTCTTTACTGCTGGGGCTCCTGTAAATATTCAGTTTACAAGTAATAATATTGCTTCTCTAAAAGCCGTAACGGTCAAACTAAAAGAAAAACTATCAGCATATGACGGGGTTTTTGATATTAAAGACAGTTTTATTATTGGAAAAGAAGAAGTAAAGCTCACCCTTCTTGATGAGGCAACAAACTATGGAATTAACAATTTTAATCTGGCACGCCAAGTAAGGCAGGCATTCTTTGGGGATGAGGCACAAAGTTTCCAGCGAGGAAGAGACCAAATAAAGGTTATGGTGCGTTATCCTAAAAAAGAAAGACGTTCAATGGGGAATTTGGAAACAATGAATATCAGGACAAATCAGGGTCAAGAAATACCACTTAAGCAACTAGCTTCCATGGAACTTTCTAACAGTTATGCTTCAATTCAGAGAGTTAATAGAAAGAGGTCAGTAAATATTACGGCTGAGGTTGATCTTGGTGTCACTTCTGGCAATGAGGTAGTTACATCTGTTATTAATAAAGATATTCCCGATATTTTAATGGATTATCCTTCCGTTAGCTATTCCCTTGAAGGAGAACAGAGTGAACAAAGCCAAAACTTTGCATCGATTGGGAAAAACTTTATCATAGCTTTATTTGTTGTGTATGCTTTATTGGCCATTCCATTCCGTTCATATTTTCAACCTCTGGTCGTTATGTCAGCCATCCCATTTGGATTAACAGGTGCGGTTGCGGGTCATTTTATAATGGGAATAAATATGTCAATACTATCAATAATAGGAGTTGTTGCATTGTCGGGTGTGGTGGTTAATGATTCCCTTGTAATGGTTGACTTTATAAATCGATACCGCAAAGATGGTTATAGTGCATTTGAAGCTGCTATGCAAGCTGGTCCTAGAAGATTCAGACCTATCTTACTAACTTCTCTAACAACATTTGTAGGCTTAGTACCTCTGCTTCTTGAAAAAAGTATCCAGGCAAAATTTCTTATTCCAATGGCTGTCTCATTAGCTTTTGGAGTTGTATTTGCAACAGTAATTACTCTGATTTTAGTTCCAACAAGCTATATGATTGTTGAAGACTTTCTTATATGGAAAAACCGCTCTCAGTTTGGAGAAAATAATGTATAATAAAATTATAAAAGGTATAATAATTGTGTCTTTATTTACAGCGCCTTTACTTGTATTGAAATCAATGTTCACGAATCAAATTGTTGAGCCCAAAGGAAATGTTGATCCAAAACAGTCAATATATTCATATCAGGCAAAACTTATTGATGGTCAAAAAATCTCATTAAATAAATTCAAAGGGAAAAAGATTCTATTTGTTAACGTTGCTTCTCATTGCGGGTATACGGGTCAGTATAAAGGTTTGCAAACACTTCATGAAGAACTAGGAGATAAAGTGGTCGTGCTTGGTTTCCCTGCGAATAATTTTGGTGCTCAGGAACCAGGCTCTAATGAAGAAATAGCTGAATTCTGCTCATTAAATTATGATGTCAGCTTTCCAATGTTCGCAAAGATTTCGGTTAAAGGAAAAGATATGGATCCTATATACCATTGGCTAACCGATCCAAAGCTTAATGGTTGGAATGACCAAGATCCAACCTGGAATTTCTGTAAATATCTTGTGAATGAAGAAGGCCAATTGATCAAGTTCTATAAATCAAATATAACACCAATGTCAGACGAACTTAAATCTGACATTCTGAAGTAGATTGAATTGCGAACATGAAATTGCTTCTTATCCATTTATTGCTCACCAGTTTCATGACGGGTTTGATATGGCTAGTTCAAATTGTACACTACCCTCTTTTTACTTTTGTAGATAAAAGTTCCTATAGAGATTTTCAAAAGGCTCACATGTTGCGCGTAGGGTTATTAGTGATCCCTATAATGGGCATAGAATTAATAACAGGATTCTTACTTTTGCATAAGTTTAATAATTACCCTCTTTTACTTTGGAATACTGGAATGTTGTGTCTCATTTGGTTGGTAACATTTGGGGTTTTCACGTTCATTCATGCAACTCTAAGAGAAGGCTTTGATGGAACTCTCATTAGGAAACTGATTCTTTTCAATTGGATCCGCACTTTCCTCTGGAGTTTAAGAACTGCTTTGCTCTTTATAACCATTGTGCAAGCATGAAAATATTTAACATCATCAGAGGAATTTGGATTGTAATTAATATGATAGTTGCATTCATTGTCCTTGCGCCAATTGATATCTTACTTAGTATTACGTTACAAAAGCGTCGACCTTGGTTTCTTACTTGGCTCTGGTCAAAATGGGTTTTTTCACTAAGTGGAATTCATTATGAGCTTGATGGATACGAGAACTTAACACCAGGTGAATCCTATGTTTTTATGAGCAATCACACCCATGAAGCTGATATAGCATTGCTATATATGGCATTAAAAAGAGATATCGTTTTTGTAATTAAAGAAGAGTTTAAAAAAGTTCCTTTTGCTGGATGGTATGCTACATTGAAAGGACATATCTTTATTGATCGTTCTAATGCTACAAAGGCTCAATTCACACTAAAGCGTGTATCAAAAACTATCAAGAAAACACCAAGATCTCTTGTCATCTTTCCAGAAGGAACTTATTTCAAAGATGGTAAAGTAAGACCTTTTCGTCCTGGTGGTGCTATTTTGGCAATGTATACAGAAATGAAAATAGTGCCAATTGCAATTCTCTCTAAAGCTAATATCGACAAAATTATTATTACTGGAACACAGAAAAATCCGTTAAAAATAATAATTGGAAAGCCCTTTTCAATCAATCAGAAAAGCTATGAAGATAGATATGAGATTGCGAACAGGACACGAACAGAAGTATTAGAACTTATGAAAGGTACTAGTTTATAGTATGCCTAGGAGAAGGGAGGAAAAAACTGAAACCAAGAATCGTAGTTAGCAAATGCCTTGAGTTTGAAGCTTGTCGTTATAATGGCGAAAAAATTCTCGACAAGGTAATTAAACAGCTTACTCATCATGTTGAGTTTATTCCCATATGCCCTGAAGTTGAGATAGGACTTGGCATACCAAGAGAACCAATACGACTTGTGCAAGAACAAGGAAGCATTCGGTTGAAACAACCTTCGACAGAAAAAGATTTTACAGATGAGATGAACAAATTTTCACAGTCCTTTTTATCGGAATTAAAAGAAATTGATGGCTTTATATTGAAAGGGCGCTCTCCTTCTTGTGGAGTAAATGGAGTAAAAGTGTATCCGAGTATGGAAAAATCTCCAGTAGCTTTTCAAGATGTAGGACTATTTGCTAATCAAGTAAATAAAATATATCCCAATTATCCAAAAGAAGAGGAAGGACGATTAACAAACCAATTTCTGCGAGAACATTTTCTTACATCAGTTTATACTTTAGCATCTTTCCGTGAATTATTACAAAAGGCTAGCCCTGTTCGGTTGATGAATTTTCATGCTAAGAACAAATATCTATTGATGACATATAATCAAAAATTAATGAGAGAAATGGGTAGGCTAGTGTCTTCGCAGAAAGATTTAGGTCTTGAGTCTGTACTAATACAATATCAGGAATTACTTCGTATGGTATTCAGAAAACAACCTAGAAAGGCGGCGAATATTAACACACATATGCATGTACTCGGATTCTTTTCGGAGAAACTTAAATCGAGTGAAAAAGCTTTCTTTCTTGATACATTAACCAAATTTCGCAATGGCATTGTGCCTCTAAGTGTCCTCAATAGTTTATCTTGGTCATGGATTGTTCGATTTGAGGAGAATTATCTTAAGAAACAGACCTTTTTTAGACCTTTTCCTGAGGGTCTTTTATATCCATTGAATTCAGCAAATAAAGACAGAGTCTATAAACATGTATAAACAATTCCTTTTTCTTTTCCTTTTATTCTTTTCCATGATTTCAGCCCAGTCTACTAGAATTAACGGTTTTATAAGCGATGCTGAAACGGGAGAAGTGCTTATGGGTGCGAATGTCTTTTTATTGGAAACTGGGCAGGGAATGGCTACAGACAGAAATGGTTATTATGTTTTAGACGGTATTAATTCAGGTGATTATACATTTATAGTAAGCTATTTAGGATATGAAGAATACAGAGAAAATTTTTCCTTTGGAGAGGCTGATATAATTAATCGGAATATTAATCTTTCACCCATCATATTGGAATCTGAGGAAGTAGTTGTAGAAGGAGAACGAATCAAAAGAAAAGTTAACATTCAACCTGGTAAAGTCAATCTCAGTCCCCGCCAGATAAAAGGATTTCCTGCCTTAGCTGAGCCAGATATTTTTAGGGCTATTCAGGCTCTTCCAGGCGTACTTACTTCTTCGGAATTCAGTACAGGCTTAATTATAAGAGGAGGTAATACCGATCAG
The DNA here is from genome assembly GCA_045569115.1 of Fidelibacterota bacterium. Taxonomy (GTDB): domain Bacteria; phylum Fidelibacterota; class Marinisomatia; order Marinisomatales; family S15-B10; genus S15-B10. The sequence goes on from JBJKZS010000063.1 coordinate 6,330, forward strand.
AATCTTATTCTTCTTGATGGAATTACGGTATACAATCCGTCCCATCTAGGTGGAGTATTTTCCAATTTTATTGTTGATGCTGTAAAAGATGCTGAATTAATCAAAGGAGGATATAATGCAGAATATGGAGGTCGATTATCAGCCGTCCTAAATGTTACCAGCAGAGAAGGTAACAGGAAAAAATTTGATGGTAGTGCAAATGTTTCATTATTATCTGCTCAAACTACTTTAGAAGGACCTTTTTATAAAGGCGCTTGGCTTTTAGCTGGACGTCGTACTTATATTGATAAAACTTTAGAACTTGCTAATGACCTTAATTTAACGGATGCTCAGGTCCCTTATTATTTTTATGATATTCAGGGACACATCTTTTCAGATTTATCAAATACTGACAGGCTTAGCCTAAGTTTCTACGGCGGTTTAGATGACTTTAATTTTGATGATTTAGGGTTTCGGGCTAATTGGGGGAATCAAACTTTTAGCCTTGCTTACAGAAAACTTTTTAGTGATCTTCTCATTGGAAACTTTCTTTTAGCTGCAAGCCAATTTAAAACTTTGTTTGGCTTGGGTGGTGAGTCAGGCCTTGTTAATGACAATAATATAAATGATCAAACTTTTGCTGCCGATTTCACCTTTTTTCAAAAAAAGGATCTAGTTTGGAAATTTGGCTTTCAGGCAAAACGATTGGATTTTGTATACAGCAGCTCCTTTGGAGATACAACCTTATATGACGTAAATAGAAGTCCATATGATATGGCCGCTTATTTAAAAACAAAAATTCCTGTCGGTGAAAAAATAATACTAGAACCTGGTTTCAGGCTTAATTCTTATTCAGAACAAAACTTAAGATTATTTCCTGATTTTAGGCTTGGCATAAAATATTTGTTGACGGATGACCGTTATATCAATTTCGCCCTAGGGAATTATCATCAATTCATTCAGACGGTTCAGGATGATTATAATCCAAGTATATTGGACTTTTGGGTAGCCATAGACACTTCTGTTGGTGCTGGTGGATCCCAGCAAGTTGTGTTGGGATACGAGGAATATCTTGGGTCGAAATATAAAATTCAAGTAGAAGGGTATTACAAAGATTTACAGAACATGTTAACATTTGTAGAAACGAGAGCTTCTACAGATGAAGTTATTTCAAGCGAATCAGTATCTGACAACTTCATTCCTTCTGATGGTTATGCATATGGATTAGAAGTTTTTACTCAGAAACTGACTGGTAAATTTACCGGGTGGCTTGCATATACTTATTCAATATCGAGGAAAATTATTGATGAAACCGCTTTTTTTACAAACTGGGATCGCCGCCATGCCTTTAATTTTATTGGTAACTATGGGATTAATAAAAAATGGGATATTAATTGGAAATGGGCTTATCAAAGTGGGCAAGCTTATACTCCCATATTAGGATATTTTCTTGAAGATTTAGACTACGGTGTTTCTGGGGCTGGAACAGTTAAGTTTAGAACAATTCCTGGAAGTCGAAATTCTGGTCGTTATCCTCCTTTTCACCGTTTAGATTTTTCTATAATTCGGCACATTCAAACCAAGAGATTTGAAAAAATGGATTTTTATTTTCAGGTTATTAATGCATATAAAAGAAAAAATATTTTTAGATATACATATAATTCTGGAAGTATTTATAACGGACTAGATGATGA
>JBJKZS010000064.1:0-7880 GCA_045569115.1 Fidelibacterota bacterium
CTAATGTAACTAGATGTTCATTAGCTATTGAGAGTATTTTTAGAGATGCTGGTTTTCCTGATGGTTGCTTCATTAGTATGCTAATAGAAAATAATCGCGTTGGGAAAATAATTGAGAACCCGTTAATTAAGGCAATTAGCCTAACCGGGAGCACATCAGCAGGAAAGGTTGTTGCATCTAAAGCTGGTGCAGTGTTAAAAAAAACTGTATTAGAACTTGGTGGTAGTGATCCATACATAGTACTAAAGGATGCTAATCTAAATGAAGCCGTTTCTGCCTGTGTTACGGGGCGCCTTATAAATACTGGACAGAGTTGTATTGCAGCCAAACGATATATAATTGAAGAATCTATTTCTGAGGTTTTTCAAGAAAAACTAATATTAGCAATGAAAAAGAAACTTGTAGGTAATCCACTAGATGAATTAAATGATCTTGGCCCAATAGCAAGGAATGATTTAAGAGAAACTCTTCACCATCAAGTAATTAAATCAATAGATGCAGGAGCAAAATGTTTACTTGGGGGTAAAATTCCTAGTGGCTCAGGTTTTTTCTACCCCATTACAATCTTAGCTGATGTGAAAAAGGGAATGGCGGCTTATAAAGAAGAGTTGTTCGGTCCTGTTGCATGTATTATTCCAGTAAAAAATAAAACTCAAGCAATAAAGGTGGCAAACGACACATCTTTTGGACTTGGAGCCGCTATATTTACATCAGATATTGATAAAGGGGAAAAAATCGCCAGAGATTTCATTGAAGCTGGTACAATATTTGTAAATGATTTCGTAAGATCTGATCCTAGACTTCCTTTCGGAGGAATTAAAGAAAGCGGTTACGGGAGGGAGCTATCAACGTTTGGTATGAAGGAATTCGTTAATATAAAAACTATCTATATAAAATGAGGTCAATTAGCACCTTCCATAAGTTGAACACGTAAATCTAAAATTACATTTACATAATTTTCAGAAGGATTATAACGGAAAATTGATCTCCAATTAGGACTATCCTTTGAAAAATTATTTTCCCCTGAGGAATACCCATTCTTAACAAGATAATTTGCCATGCTTGCTAAAACATCTGGCCATTCAAAAGGCTCTCGCATACCATCTCTATCAAAATCAACCGAATAGGCTCTAAAGCTAGATGGAATAAACTGACCATATCCAAAAGCTCCCGCATACGAACCATATAGAGACAGTGGTGGAATTTCATTCTCCCAGCAATAAATCAAATACTCAGCCATCTCTTTCTCAACCCATTTCGCCCTACGTGGAAGATTATGGATTACTGTATGGAGTGCATTGAAGACAGAGTGAGTCTTAGAATTCGATCCATAATTTGATTCCACACCCGAAAGACTTACTAATAGGAATGGATCAACACCATAGTAAGAAGAAATAGTATCTAATAAAGCTTTTTTTTCATTATAGAAAACAACTCCATCTTTAACGCGTGAATCATTAATAAATATTTTTCTATAACGTTCATAAGATAGTTTTTCAGCAGGACGATTAAATCGTTGGATGACAGTTTCATCAACAACTATTTCTTTATAGTTTGATAATTCAATAATGAATTTAGTTGAAACTTTCTCGTCACGTAACCTAATGAATATTCTACTATATATCTCTCTAGCATTTTCATTAATCGCAATATAATCTAATAATTTCTTTTCAATATTCGATGACCATTTGGTTCCGGAAGTATCTTGCCCCAATGAAAAAATTGGGAATGAAAATATAATTATTATTATGTATCTAAGAACTACCAAAATATTATTTCCTATAGTCTAGAGGCGGATCTCGGTCTCCTAGAAGTGGATAATAATCAAAGTTTGATCCTCGTCTATCGCTTAGCTCTAATTTTGCATTCTTCAAAACTTCAAGATTACTAAAATAATCTACTGCTGATAGAGACAATGTTTTTGCCGCAACCATTAAACCTTTCATACCAATATCCATACCTCCGACTGCAACCGCTTGCCATGTATGAGCGGAAGTGCCAGGTACCCAAGTCGCGACATTAAATCCAGCTGTTGGAACAATCCAACTAACATCCCCAACATCAGTAGATCCTGTACCCGGACGAAATATATAGGGTTGAATATGTTGAGCTGATTCAATTGGCATATTTACCTTACGAAATGTCCTTTGGATAGCTTCAGCAAATTTTCGATCTTCTGCACTATACTTTACACCTCCAACTTGTTTTAGATTATTGTATACTACCTTTTGAAGGGCATCATTTCTAAGAACAGGGCGATTGCCATGAATAATCTCATAATCCATTGTTGTCCCTGTACCAAGTGCCGCACCTTCTGCAGATTTAATTACCCTACTCCATAATTCTTCCAAAATATGGACCTTAGGATGCCTTACATAATAAAAGGCTTCCGCAAAATCAGGTACTACATTAGGGGCCCCACCACCATTAGTAATAACATAATGAATCCTTGCCTCTTGAGGAATGTGTTCTCTCATTAGATTTACCATGTAATTCATCGATTCTATACCATCGAGAGATGAACGTCCTCTTTCTGGTGAACCTGATGCATGAGATGAATAGCCATAAAATCTAAATTTAGCTGATCTGTTAGCTAAGGATGTTGAAGGGCTTGCGTCATTTCGGTCAGAGCCATGCCAATGCAACACAGCATCTACATTATCAAAAAGTCCCGCTCTTACCATATAAACTTTACCTGAGCCTCCCTCTTCAGCTGGGGTTCCGAAAAGTTTAAGAGTTCCATTTGTTCTAGATTTTATCATCCATTCTTTAACCGCTATAGCCGCTGCTACAGAGGCTGTACCAAAGAGATGATGACCGCAAGCATGTCCGGCTTTCATATCTGATAATGGTTTTCTAATAATTGAAAGGTCTTGAGACAGACCTGGTAGAGCATCAAACTCAGCTAATATTGCAATAACAGGTTTCCCTGAACCATAACTTGCCACAAATGCTGTTGGGATATCAGCAACACCTGATTGGATTGAAAAACCATCAGCTTTCAATGTATTTTGGAGAAGTTCTGAACTTTTATACTCCTGATATCCCACTTCTGCCCAACCCCAGATTTTCTTAGCAATTACAATATAGCTTTCTTCTTTTTTTTCAATAGATTTTATTAAATCACTCTTATTTGCATTAATTGCCGAAATCATTAAAAGAAATAATAGGCTAAGCATAGGAAGTTTTATTTTCATGTTATTATCATTTTAATTATTTGGGTTTGGATAAGCTATGACAGAGTTACTTAAATTCACTTACTAATAATCAGGTTTACTAATTTTAAGTTTTCCACTTTAAGATACTTATTATGAGCAAAAGTAGGTAAAAGACAACTAAAATAACGAGGAAATTCTGATTAGTCAGTGTACGGAAACAGGCGTTTTCCTACACTGCTTGCACAATCCAAAAAGTTGATGAACATGCCTAACAAGCTCATAATCAAATTTTTTAGCTACATTATTCTGTATTTCTTCTATTTGGGCGTTAATGAATTCGACAATTGTACCACAGCGAATACAAATCAGATGATCATGCTGATGACAATCAAGCCAGTGTTCATATCTCCACTTACCATCTCCTATATCCATTCTTTGAACCAGATCATGCTGGTATAAAATATCCATCGTACGGTATACAGTAGCTCTTGAAATATTAACATCTCTCTTTCGAAGTGAAATAAAAATCTCTTCCGACTCTTGGTGCTCATTTGAATCACAGACTTCTCTAAAAACTTCTACACGCTGAGGAGTCATTTTCAGATTCTCTTTTTTTAGGATTTTCTTAAATTTTTTGAGCTCAAGATCTGTCATAACCATCTCATTTGAGATTCATTCTCATTAGTTAATATAAGAAAATAAATTAATACAATTAATAGTCAGTTAAGATAAAGGCTTGAGATTAGCATATTTCCCGATGAGTTTTTTCTCAACGTTTCCCTGAAACACAACAGTAATTTTTTGATTATCTCCCGCACCTTCTACAGCTAAAATCATACCCTTTCCAAAAATTGGGTGCTCAACTTTATCTCCTCTACCAAATTCATTAAATGAAGTAATGGTGCGCACATGCTTCAGCTTATATTTATCTGACTTCTTGTCCTTTACAAGCCTGCGAGTAAGAGCAGAATGAAAATTAATTCTGTCTAAATGTTTATCTGGAATTTCGTGGATAAACCTGGAGGGCATACCAAACCCAACTGCTCCACTTGATCGCCTCCGATTAGGAGCATAGTGTAAATATGCTTTTTCCCTTGCTCTAGTTATACCTACATAAAAAAGTCTTCGCTCTTCTTCTAATTGTTTTGGATTCTCAATAGCTCTAGAGATAGGAAAAAGTCCATCTTCGAGACCGGTTATAAAAACTACGGGGAACTCCAGACCTTTAGCACTATGTAGAGTCATGAGAGTAACCTGATTAGAACTATCATTCCAAGTATCAATAGCAGTCAAAAGTGAAATATCTTCAAGGAAATTTCTTATAGAAGCATCCTCATTATGTTTACAAAACTGATCAATACTGTTCAATAGTTCCTGAATATTCTGAAGACGATCTGTTGCTTCTTCAGTTCCCTGCTCTTTAAAATAATTTATTAGACCAAGCTCATCTACAAGAACGGAAGAAAGCTCTGAAGCGTCAAGCTTATTTTTTAATTCTCTATATTTTCCTATCAGATGATAAAATTCAATAAGGCCGGCAGCCTGCTTCCCTTTCAAACCCATCTCTTCTGGCGATTGAAGAACCTCAAGCAAAGGCAACTGTTTTTCTTCAGCTAAAATTTCACACTTCTCAACCGTTTTAGCTCCAATACCACGGGGAGGAAAATTAATTACACGTTTGAGACTTATGGAATCAACGGGATTCACCAAAACTCTTAGATAAGCAAGAAGATCCTTTACTTCCTTACGCTCATAAAACTTCATTCCACCAACAATATTGTAGGCGATACCTTTGCGTCTAAGACCTTCTTCTAATGCACGGCTCTGAGCATTAGTTCGGTAAAGAATAACAAAGTCTTTAAATGTTCTTTTCTTTTGTTGAATCTCCTGCTGAATTAGTTCAAGTACACCGTCAGTTTCTTCCATTTCATCAAAAGTTTCCATTAGACCAACTTTTTCACCCTGATCACCTTGAGTCCACAATTCTTTATCCGCACGGTATTCATTATTACTTACCACAGCCCCAGCAACAGATAAAATAGTGGCTGTAGAACGATAATTTTGTTCGAGCTTGAATACCTCACAATTAGGAAAAGCTTTCTCAAATTCTAATATATTTGAGATATCAGCTCCACGCCAACCATAAATTGATTGATCATCATCTCCAACAACACTAATTCTTTTATGTAAACCAGAAAGTAGTTTTACTAACTCAAATTGTGGTTGATTTGTATCCTGATATTCATCCACAAGAACATATTTAAATTGGCTTTGGTACTTTTCCAATATCTTTGGGTTTTTATTAAAAATCATTAAAGGGAAAAGAATTAAATCTCCAAAATCAACCGCATTGTTTTCTCGCAAAGATTTTACATAAGCGGGATAAAGCTCAGCTAATATTTTTTCAAATGGAGTAGAAGCATTGTTAGCTAAATTCTCAGGTTCCTCTAGTTTGCATTTATAAAGACTTAAACTAGAACGGTATGCCCTAGGAGAAATACCATCGGTTTTCAATTTCATACTATTAATAAGCGATTTAATTAGCATATCCTGATCAGCAGTGTCATAGATAGCAAAATCACTGTTGTATCCTAGAGCTGTTATCTCTTTTCTAAGAAGTCTGGCACATATTGAATGAAAGGTTCCAATATTCAAAAAAGACGATTTATTACCCAAGATTGAATGAATTCTATTTCTCATCTCTTCCGCGGCTTTATTTGTAAAAGTAACAGCAAGAATTTCTTCAGGCTTATAGCCTTTTTCTTGCACAAGATAAGCAATTTTATGGGTCAAGACCCTAGTCTTACCTGTACCAGCACCAGCAAAAATAAGTACAGGATTGTCGATCGCTTCTACTGCCTTTTTTTGAACATCATTTAGATCCATTTTCATAGCTTAATTTCTCGTTACTTTATTTTTTTCCTGTTGACGCTTCAAATTCTTACGATAGCGTTGGAATTTTTTCTTTGCGGTATTATGGTCTTTTTCTGTTTTACTGAATGTATGGTATCCTTCTCCATTAGCTACGAAAAAAAAGAAATCAGCATCCGCTGGTGAAAGGGCAGCTAGTAGAGATTCTCTACCAGGACTATTTATTGGCCCTGGAGGAAGACCGTAAATTTTGTAGGTATTGTAAGGAGACTGAATTTTAAGATCCTTTTTAAATAGCCGGCGAGGGCCATCATCAATAATAAATTGAATAGTAGGATCAGCCTGAAGTCTCATTCCCTTTTTTAAGCGGTTATGATAAACAGAGCTTATTAGAGGTCTTTCACTATCATAAATGGCTTCGCCCTCAATAATTGAGGCTAATGTTACCATTTCTAGCTCAGTTAATCCGAAATCAGAAAGACGGTATTTTAAATCATTCACAAAAAGTTTCTGGTATTCTGAAACCATAGTTTGAATAATTCGAATCGACGATTCATTTTCATGAAAATGATATGTGTTAGGAAAAAGAAAACCCTCCAATGTTGGTACTTCAAGACCAAGAGACTGGATAAACCTTCTATCCTCACAAAGAGAAATAAATACTCCCGCATCTAGTCCCAACGCATCTTGAAATGCAGTTGCAATTTGCTCTTTTCTCATACCTTCAGGAATAGTAATCTTTTTCAAAACAGGTGTTCCGTTGACTAGCTGCTGCACAATATGATAGTTTGATCGTAAATCGGACAATGAAAAAAGACCCGCTCGAATAGATGTTTCGTGACCCATAATCCTTGCTGCAAGAACAAAGGTTTGTGAATCATTGATAACTTTCTTTTCTTTTAAGTCTTCACCTATCTCTTTTAAAGACGCACCTTTTTCAACTTTAATAGTTAATGGGGATCCTAATTCTGGCAGGGGCCAGAATACAATCAAAGAATAAAATGAGAAGCCGAAAAGGACAAGAAGTGACAGGATAAATCCCGAAACTCTGCCCATTCTAGAATAGTTTGTTTGTGACATGAAATTTGGGGGCAAATTTAACTATGCTAAGCCCTTCTTAAAAAAGGTTTTTCTAAAACAAATTAGCATTGATCAGCGGTTCATCTCCTTTGTATATTTAATATTAAAGTTTTAATGAAATTGAATAAGTCAGAAATTCAACTCTTTAAAGGATGGTCCTTTGGCAAAATAAATTATGTTCTTTTTGCCATAGGACTATTCCTTATCATTACAGGTTATATTATTATGGCTTCCGGTGAAGTTAATAGTTTTCAATCTCTAACTCTTGCTCCAATCATGCTCTTTACCGGATACTTAGTGATTATTCCCTTGTCCCTTTTCTGGAAAGACAATAAGAGCTAATATTAGCGGGAATTATTATAACATTGGGATCGTAGTTCAGTTGGTTAGAACGCCGGCCTGTCACGCCGGAGGTCGCGAGTTCGAGTCTCGTCGGTCCCGCTCGATGGTAGCCTCAATGAGATAAGAGATCAAATTAAGGAAAAGATTATTTCTGATTTATTATGACACTTTCTCAACAAGCCAATAACTTATCGCTAAATTAAAAATAGGGGCGCCCATATTCTGAGCGCCCCTGGTTCATGATCGGTGAACCTACTCTTGTGAGGTGACACAAGAAAGTTATTTTAATAAGGTCATCTTCCCAATTCCAAACTTTGTCTCCGTGGAAATTTGATATAGATATAGCCCACTCGGAACAAGCGCGCCGCTCATATCAGAACCTTCCCAGGTAATCTTATGACTACCAGCATTTAAATTTTTAATTGATGT
>JBJKZS010000065.1:0-7834 GCA_045569115.1 Fidelibacterota bacterium
GATGAATGGATCAATATTGCTTTGAGTGCTTCTGGAGCTGAAACCATTGATGATATCGAGGAAAGCAATAAACCAATCAATGGACGACCAGATATAGGAGAAACAATTTTTAATACAAATATAGCGGCTGGTTGTGCTCGATGCCATAGTATTGGTGGTATGGGGGGTAATATAGGGCCTGCATTGGATGGAATTGCTAAACGGAAAAGTCGTGATTATATATATACTTCATTAGTGAATCCCTCAGCTGATTTAGCACAAGGTTTTGAATCAGCTGATGCTAGTCCAATGATTCCTATGAATCTTGTTTTGGATACACAAGAACTCGCTGACATTCTCGCTTTTCTTTTGACTTTGAATCAGCAGGAAGACTAAAAAGTTAACAACCTCTGAATTACAGGTTTGTTGATTTCTCCAGAGTTTTTAAGGCAGCTACTAATATATTAATAGCTTTTTCATATTCATCGAGGTCAAGATGTTCTTGGTTTGTGTGATCAAGACTAGAATCTCCTGGCCCATAGGCAATAATCGGGCATTCCCATTCAGCAAATATGTTCATATCTGCTGTACCTGTCTTTTTTTTGAAAGTGGGTCTGCCGTCAAAATTACGTATTGCGCTCAGGAATGACCTAACAAGAACATTTTTTTTATCCATAATCACTGCGTGTAGAGGTTCAGTAACCTTGATTTTTGCGCCTAAAGGAAGATGGCTTTCACATTCTTGAGCAAATATTTTATGATTGAACCCAATGGGAGTTCTTAAATCAAGGTTCATTAAAACTCCAATATTCCCTTCATCTTCATAGGTTTGTATATCAACTAATCTGAGAGATGTTCCATCAAAACGTGGCTTTTTTTCAGCAAAGGTTTGTAAGAGATATTGATAATAATCAACAGCAGTTTCAGCTGGAGTAGCATCAGGTGCACCATGATGATGTCTAGACGTCTTCTGTGAATATGTTAATTGTTGGGAGCCACGATAGCCAAGAGTGATACCATTCCAGCCACTAGGTTCCCCGATTATGACAAAATTAGGGACAAAGGATTTTTTCATAAAAGAATATGCACCGCGAGAATCAGTTTCTTCGCCCACACATCCAACAACTGTAACAGTAATTTTCTTTGATTCTTTAAATCTAGAAGCCGCCTCTGTGAATGCTGCAAGGCAACCTTTGGCATCGACAGAACCTCGTCCATATAATTTGGTTCCTTTTACTTTTACCGGTATTTCACCCGATACAGTATCAATATGACCTATGAGAAAAATATTAATAGGGCCCTGTCCAGCGCTACCTATAGCATTACCAATAGTATCTGAATACGCTTCTAGGCCCATTAATTTCATTTCACCTATTAATACATCAACAGCTTCCGATTCATTGCCTGAAACGCTACTACAACAAACCAACTTTTCTACGAGAGTCATTCTAGAACAGATGAAAGTGTGTTAAGGCAGACATCGATCTCCTTTTTGGATACATTAAAAGGAGGTAGGAACCTTAGGTTCCTACTGCCAGCTTTAAGTGCAAGAACCCCAGCCTTCATTAGTTTTATAAGTATTTCTCCATCTGGTCTTCTTAATTGGATGGCAAGCATCAACCCTAATCCTCTAGCTTCACGAAAAGTATTAGAGTTAGCCTGCACTATTTCATTTAATCCTGAAATAAAATAATGTCCCATTTCATTTACATTTGAGAGAACATTTTCTTCTTTTATTTGATTAATTACTTCTAGACCTACTCTACATGCAAAGGGATTCCCACCATAAGTGCTTCCATGTTGCTTCCTATCGAAAGTAATCTCTTCAGACATAAGAAAGGCGCCAATAGGAATTCCTCCTCCCAGCGCTTTTGCAACAGTTATGATGTCAGGTATAACATTATGGTGTTCACAAGCAAACCATTTACCAGTACGACCTAAACCAGTTTGAACTTCATCAAGAATCATCAAAGTTCCTGTTTTATCGCAGATTTCCCTGACAGATTGAAGATAACCTGTGGGTGCAGGATAAATACCAGCTTCACCTTGAACTGGTTCAAGAATAACTGCGGCAGTTTCTTCTGTAATATTCTCAGCTAAAACTTCCTCTTTCCCAAAAGGGATATGAGACATTCCCGGTATAAGTGGTTCGAAGGATTCTTTGATATCTTTTTGCCAAGTAGCACTTAGGGCCCCTAAGGTTCGACCATGGTATCCTCGCATGGATGCAACAATTTGGGATCGCCCAGTATAGGATCGGGCAAGTTTTATTGCTCCTTCCACGGCCTCTGTTCCTGAATTACATAGAAATGCTCTGTTAATATTCCCTGGTGCTATGTTAGCTAGAGCTCTAAGGTATTCAGCTCTAATGTTATTAGCAAAATAGCCATTATTAGCTGTTATAAGTATGGATGATTGTTCTGCTATGGCATTACATAAGCCTGGGTTTGCATGTCCTAGTGATGCGGCACCTATGCTAGTGGAAAAGTCGAGGTATTTTTTACCCTCAGAATCCCAAACATATGATCCCTTTCCCTTAACTAGACTAATTGGCCATCCACCATAAGCTCCACTACCATGACGGGTTTCTAGTTCTGCCCAGTTGTTCATTGAATAATAGTTCCTTGGCCATTAAATGAAGCTGTCACGGGTGATTCAGAACGCGCATCGCCCAATATTACTGATTTTACACCACCTTCTATAGCTTCCTTTGCTCCAAGCAATTTTTTCTTCATTCGACCTTTGGCATAAGCCTCAATATGGTAATCAATGTTATCAGCTTTTATTTCTTTTACCAGACTTGATTCATCATTTGCATCTTTTAAAAGTCCAGGTACATTAGAAAGAATAATGAGTGTCTCTGCTTTCATGGCTACGGCAATTTGTCCAGCGCAACGATCCCCATCTACATTGATTGCTTCGCTTTCATAACTAATTGCTGGTGGGGTTAAAACAGGCACATAACCATTAGTAAGCAATACTTCTAAAAGATTGGTATTAATATTTTCTATCATTCCACTCAAATCACCTCTGAGAATTTTTTTCTTTCCATTCTCAATAATTTTTAACGCTCGTTTTTTCTTTCCTTCAATTAGTCGTCCATCAATTCCGCTTAAACCAACAGCATTAATGCCTAGTTTTTGCAGTTTTTCAACAAGCATTTTGTTCATTTTTCCTGCATATATCATATTAAAGATTTCCATTGTTTCCCGATCCGTATATCTGCTGGTATAGCCAGAGACTGAAGTTACAAAAACTGGAGGCTTCCCAAGCTTTTCTGATACTGTGTTTAGTTCGCTAGAACCTCCATGAACGACCACATAATCTTCATGCAAAGAGAGATCTTGTAAAAAAGTGTTATAATTGATCCCTTCACTTCCACCGACTTTAATTACAAACATAATTGAACCTTATTAAAATAGATAGATTCGTGTTCAAACAGGATGTAGACCGATAAAATCTAGGCCAGTCTTTTCTTCAACACCTAAGGCAATATTCATACACTGTACAGCTTGTCCAGCGGCACCTTTCATAAGATTGTCTATGGCGGCCATTACAACTAGTCGACCAGTTAATTCATCTTTTTCAAATCCAATTTCACACAGATTTGTTCCCATTACAAGCTTAGGTTCAGGGAATCGGTAAATCCCTGTTTTTTCTTTTACTAGCCTGATAAAAGGTTCGTCTTTATAGGCATTAAGATATATTTGCCAGATATCCTGAGAAGAATAGTCCTCTTCAATGAAAACATGAATAGTACTTTGAATTCCTCTAATCATTTCTACAGCATGAGGAGAGAAATTTAATGAGATGGATCCTTGTTTATTTAGTTCTTGATTCATTTCGGCGATATGACGATGCATGGAAGGTTTAAAGCTTCGAACAACATTGCTTCTTTCAGGATGATGAGTAGACATACTAAAAGAAGCTCCTGCAGCAGAAGATCCAACTTTTGAATCAACAACAATAGTATTGACCCCCAAAGCCTCTACTATTGGTTTCATTGGTAAAATTGCTGCGGTAGCTGTACAACCTGGAACAGCGATGAGAGTCGAATCTTTAATTTTTTCTCTATAAAGTTCTGGCATACCATAAACGAATTCTTTTAGTAATTTAGACTGAGTATGCTCATGTCCGTAATAGGTTACATAATCGTCTTGATTGGACAGCCTAAAATCAGAACTAAGATCAATAAGATATTTACATTTTGCCTTATAATCATAAATGCTATCCATTACAGCATGATGAGGTAAAGCAAGGAATAAAACATCGACAGTAGGCAAGTCAATAGGATTAATGAATTTAAGGCGAGTTATAGAACGCAGGTTTGGATGAGAACGAGCAATTAATTTCTTTTCTTTATTTCTAGATGTTACTGCAACCACTTCAACATTTGGATGGCCTAATAGTAGTCTGAGGAGCTCCCCCCCCGTATAGCCGGATCCACCAACTACACCTACAGTTATTTTTTTCATAAATTAGCTCTCCGCAATTTGCATAACATAGTTTATAATTTCTCCTGGAATATTTACACCTGTTGGTTTAATGCTATTGCGAAATTCCACTGTATAATTCACTTCATTAATAAGTAAACCATCATCAGTTTCCATAAGATCAATTGCTAGGATACCCCCACCAACAGCTCTTGAGGATCTTTCACAGATATCAATAATTTCGGGCGTCAAATTACAACATGAAGTTTCAGCTCCACGAGAAGTGTTAGTAATCCAGTGGGGTGAAGATCGATAAACAGCACAGATTGTTTTATGCCCGAAAACGAAAGCTCGAATATCTCGTCCAGGCTTGTTCACATATTCCTGAATATAAAAGATCGAGTGGTAATAGGAACCAAGGTGCTCCTTATGTTCTAAAAGGGATTCGGCGCTATCCCTGTCATTGACTTTAGCTAATAAGCGTCCCCATGAACCTATTGCAGGCTTAATTACAACAGGGTAGCCCATTTCTTCAATGGCTAATAGAGCAGACTCTTGTGAAAAAGCAACTTTTGCTTTTGGCGTTGGAATTTTCGCATCTTCTAGAGCTTTGGTAGTAGCTACCTTATCACCACAAAGCTGTGCCACATCATATCTGTTTACCGCTTTTATTCCACAACCTTGAAATAAATTTAGAGCATAGAGTGCTCTCGAGTGAGACACGTCTCTTTCAAGTAGAACATCAAACTCATAATTGCCAGATAACCCCATGATAAGTTTTCTGCTATCAACTTTTATTAGGTCGATATTTCTATTTTCGGCTTCTTGAATTAGCATTTTTTCTTCCATGCGTATTCTAGAAAACAGTAAGCCTAATCGAAGTGACATATATTTACCTTCCTTCTAATTCTGTTTTGCCTGACTTACACAATAATCAACAATCATTCCAGGAATATTTAATGATAGTGCTTCCATGCTACCTTTGAATTCCATGGAGCAATTGATCTCATGAACTGTATAGCCATTCTCAGTTTCCATAAGGTCAATAGCAAGAGCTCCACCACCCACTGCTTTTGAAGCTTTTAGACAAATTTCTTCTAATTCGGAAGTCAGAGGACATTTTATTGCTTTCCCGCCCCTTGCCACATTTGTGAACCAAGTATCAGATGTTCGGTAAGTTGCACAAATTACATTGTCTCCTAGAACTAATGCCCTAATATCCCTATCAGGCTTATGAATGTATTCTTGAATATAAAAAATTGAATGATAGTATGAGCTAAGATAAGATTTGTGCTCAAGTATTGCCTCCGCTGAATTCCTATTTTCAATTTTAGCAATTAACCTTCCCCATGATCCATCAATAGGTTTGAGGACTACTGGATACCCCATTTCTTCAATGGCTGTGAGAGCACTCTCTTTTGTGAAAGCAACTTTTACTTCTGGTGTTGGTATGCCTGCATCGCGCAAGGCTTTTGATGTAAAGACTTTGTCGCCGCAGATTGTCACAATTTCGTAGCGATTTATACATTTCACATGAGAGTTCCGTAATAATTGGATAATATGAAGTGCTCTAGATTGAGAAATTTCTCGATCCAGTAATACATCTATATTCAGTTCACTTTTTGGACCCACAATCAACTTGCGGCTATCGAGCATAACAAGTTCTATGTCAGCTCTGCTTTTTATTTCCTTAATTAGGTGTTTCTCTTCCAAACGTAGTCTAGAAAAGAGAAGTCCAAGCTTTATCATTTAATAATTATTTATTCTAACTAGGTTAATACAAAATTGGGTTATTCACCCCAGTCTTCCTGTTCCTCTGGCGCTAGTTCTACAGTTGGTGGGTCAAGACTCACGACCTCTAGCTCTACGCCACAAGATTCACAGTCTAGAATTTCATTTTCGACAGTTCCTTCAGGAAGATCAATAGATGATCCACATTCTATACATTTAGCCATTTTTCAGCCTCCTTCATTAATAATAATTTTTCGAGTTCTTTGCCTAAAAGTCCTTTGGTTTTCATAACAAAAAAACCCCCAAATATCATTTCGTTGCATTGGGGGCTTCAAAAATTGTTATGGGTCAAATGACTACATAACAAAGCCCTCACCCGGAGTAAGGCGCGGTGCCTTTGCAATATTGAGAATAAAATTAACCCCTATCATAGTCACAAATCTAAAACCCTCTAATTACCTGAGCAAAGCCTTTTAATGCAATAAACAAATCATCATAATCCAGATGAAATGAGTAAGATAGCAAATAATCAGGGAAGATTTAGTAGCTACTACTACCCACTCTGATTAAAACTTGATGCTGGCAGTAAGCTAGAGCCCATGAGATAAGAATCAATAGCACGAGCTGCGCCTCGACCTTCATTAATCGCCCAAACTACTAATGATTGTCCACGACGGCAATCCCCACAAACAAAAACGCCTTCTCTATTTGTCATAAACTCACCCTTTTTGTCATGGAAAGTTGTCCAGCTTGGTTTAGGATTTGCTGTTTCAAGGTTTAACATATCTCCAATATCAGATTCTGGGCCTGTGAATCCAGTTGCTAACAAAACAATATCTGCGGGCCATTCTTTTGAAGAGTCTTTTATCTCAGTCCAAGGTGGCCCATTTTCTGTTTTTTTTGACCAATCAATTTCAATTGTTTTTATTGCTTTGATTTGTCCAGCACCATCACCAATAAATTCTTTAACTAAAATATGATAAACACGTGGATCAATACCTTCTTTCGCTATATTTTCTTCATGCGAATAATCTACTCGAAAAGTTATTGGCCATTGTGGCCAAGGATTTGTGTGGGCTCTGTTTTCTGGCGGTTTATCCAACAATTCAAAATTTATAACACTTGTGCAATTATGTCGTAATGCTGTCCCAATACAGTCAGCGCCAGTATCTCCTCCACCAATGACAACAACATTTTTATTCTCAGCGGATATATAAGTTTTATCTTTAAAGTTAGAATCCAGTAGACTTTTAGTATTTTGTGTTAGAAAGTTCATCGCAAATTCAATGCCTTCTAGATGTCGTCCTGGTGAATTTTTAGTGGGATCAAAAGGATTGGTGGCCCCTGTAGCAATTAATAAAGCATCATTCTCATTGTATAGTTTATTTGGGTCAATATATTTTATTTTACTACCACTTCTCTCCATAATCTCTGTTACATGTCCATGAGAAAATTTTTGTTTTTTCCCAATATGTGTAGAAGTTATAAATTGAACACCTTCTTCTTTCAAAAGATTAATTCTTCTATCCACTACTTTTTTGTCAAGTTTCATATTTGGAATTCCATACATCAGTAAACCACCAATACGATCAGCTCGTTCATAAATTGTTACATTATGCCCAGCTTTATTTAATTGATCAGCTGCAGCAAGACCTGATGGTCCTGATCCAACTATTGCAACTTTTTTTCCA
>JBJKZS010000066.1:0-7821 GCA_045569115.1 Fidelibacterota bacterium
TCAAATTCTCTTCAATAATACTTTTCACTTTAATCATTTGACGACCATTAGGAGATATTGCAAGAGCCTTTCTATCTAAATAAGCCGAATATCCATTTATACCATTAACTTTCTCTAACTGGACCAAATCCTCTATTGTTAATTGCCTTTTTAAGGAAGTCAATCGAATATCAGCTTCAAAACCTATTACTTTTTTTCGAACCTCTTCTTCGAATCCATTAAGTACGGCAATGGAAACAATCAAAGCAAAGCATCCTACAGAAACACCTATAATTGATATAAAACCGCTCCAGGATATAAACCCTACTTTCTTTTTTGAAAGAAGCATCCTAGCAGCCATCCAAAAATCGAAACTCATCATTCGTACCTAACAGCTTTAGCAGGTTCAACACCAGATGCTTTCCAAGCAGGGTAAACACTTGCTACTATTGCGGATAATATTCCAAAAAAACCAATAGTCAATATATGTGGTAAAGTAAAAGTTATTGGTAGATTACTCATGAAATAAATTTCCTCAGGAATGGAAAGAATATTAAACCTTGTTTGAAACCAACCAAGAAATAGAGCAAATAAGACACCTAAAATGACACCGAAAAAACCAACTATTCCTCCCTCAATAAAGAATAATTGAGAAATACTTTTTCTAGAAAACCCCATTGCACGCATGACGCCAATATCTTTATTTTTTTCCATAACAATCATTGTAAGTGATGACATGATATTTAAAACAGCGACAAGTGCAACAAGAGCAAAAACTACTGTAATTGGATATTTTTGCAAAGACAACCATTCAAAAAGATTGCTATGTCGTTCCTTCCAAGTTGAAGACATTAATGGATAATGAAGGTTTTCATCTAAAACATTGGATACAACTTCAGTCTCCACTAAAGTTCTAAGCGAAAGAATCTCTCCTGTAATTAAATTTTCATAATTAAATAAACGTTGGGCAGCCTTTAAATCAATATAAACTATAGATTCATCATATTCATTTAACCCTGTCTTATAAATTCCCTTAATCTCAAACTGCATAATCCTAGGAGCTCTTCCAGGTTTTCCAATAGATGTCAAGTCCATTAGTGTAATCAACTGGCCTATTTTATTTGCATTTAGCTTATCTGCTAATACTTTGCCAATAATTATACCCGGCCGATCTAATGCAGAATCAATTAAATCAAAATTTCCAGCTACAAGACTTTTTTTCGTTTGGAGAACATGCTCAGCTGTATTTTGATCAAAAGCTTCTACTAAAACAGCTTCTGTCTTTCCTGAAATACGTGCAGTAGCAGCATGATGTATGTAAGGCAACCTTCCCGAAACTTCAGGTATACTTGTTAAAACAGAATCAAGGTGAGGTTGATATTCTGATAGAGGATTGCCAAGAAATCCACGTATCCGTATATGGCCATCAAAACCAATTATTTTTTCTTGCACCTCTTTTTCAAAACCTTTAAGAATACCTAAAGTGAGAATCAAAACTGCTATACCTATAGCAAGTCCAGCTATAGAAAGATAACTAACGAAAGAAATAAAACTTAGATTATGGCTAGAACCAAGATGACGGCGGGCAATTAGAGATAAGAGCCTCATTTTTACTCATCATCTTGAGGACGCATTGTTGGGAATAAGATTACATCCTTTATATTTGCCTTCCCCGTTAGTAACATAACTAGCCTATCAATGCCTATACCTACTCCTCCCATTGGAGGCATACCAATCTCAACTGATTGTAAAAAATCTTCATCAAAACTATGAGCTTCTTTATCTCCTTGATCTTTCAATTTAACCTGTGCTTCGAATCTTTCTCTTTGATCAATAGGGTCATTTAATTCACTAAAAGCATTTGCGAGTTCTGCTCCTCCAATAAAAAGCTCAAATCTTTCAACAAAAGACTCATTACCATCACGCTTAATTTTTGCTAATGGTGAAATAACTTTTGGATAATCAACCACAAAAGTTGGGCGCATAAGTTTAGGCTCAACAAATTCTCGCATAAGAACTTCATATATCCGTCCAAGGTGGGCATCTTTTTCAAGCTCAATATTTTTTTTATGGCAAAACTTTATTAAATCCTTTTCTGAGGTATGAGTCAAATCATCTCCAACAGCATTATTTAGCAAATCCATAAATGAAGCTCGATCAAATGGCATACTCAAGTCAATATTTTCATCTCCAACATTAATAGTTGTAATTCTAATAGCTTCAGCAGCAGTTCTAATTAGCATTTCTACAAAATCCATTAGAAAAAGATAATCAACATAGGATTTATAAAATTCAAGCATAGTAAACTCGGGATTATGATTGCGATCAATACCCTCATTACGGAAGACTTTTGATATTTCATAGACTCCATCAAAGCCACCAGCTACAAGACGTTTTAAATAAAGTTCATCTGAAATTCTCAAGAATAAAGTCTGATCAAGAGCATTATGTTTGGTAATAAAAGGCCTAGCAAAAGCTCCGCCATAAATTGGCTGCAAGATCGGTGTTTCAACTTCAAGGAAACTATTACTGTCTAAAAACATTCTAATCGATGATATAATTTTTGCACGAGCAATAAAATCATTCTTTACATCGGGATTTACAATTAAATCTACATATCTATGACGGTAACGTTGCTCTTTATCCTGAAAAGCATTGTAAACTTCTCCATCTTTTTCTTTACCTCCCGGCAAAGGACGGATGCTTTTTGATAAAAGTTCAAAATTATCGCAGTGTACACTAGTCTCCTCAGTCTTTGTCTTAAAAACCTTTCCGACTACACCCACAATATCACCTATATCCAAAATCTTGAAAATTGAATATTGGTCTTCACCAATATCATCTCGCTTAATGTAAACCTGAATCTTGGCATATTGATCTTGTATATGAAAAAAAGAAGCTTTTCCCATCTTACGAATAGATATTATTCTTCCCGCTAAAGAAACACTAGAATCTTTTAATTCATTATAATTTTGAAGGATCTCTAAAGTATTATTTTTTAAATCAAATGAATAAGGATAGGGATTAACACCCATCTCTCTCAAAGTATCTAGTTTCTCCTTTCGGAAGCCCATGATTTGTTTCAAGCTTAATTCTTTATTTGAAGTCATGACTAACTCTCTACTATTTATTTTGAAGAATTGTGGCTAGAAGAAAATAAGAGGAATGTTTTAATAAAGTCATCCAAATCTCCATCCATGACTCTTTTCCCATCACCAACTTCAAGTTTTGTCCTGTGATCTTTTACCATTGTATAAGGGTGAAATACATATGATCTAATCTGACTTCCCCACCCTATATCGGTCTTTTGGCTCTCTAGTTCTTTAATTGATTCAGCTTGTTCTTCAAGATATTTTTGATATAGCTTTGCTTTTAAGATTTTCATAGCACTAGCTTTATTTTTATGTTGAGACCTTTCATTTTGGCACTGAACGACAATACCAGAAGGGTTATGAGTAATACGGACCGCCGAATCTGTCTTATTTACATGCTGTCCGCCAGCACCGCTAGCACGATAAGTGTCAACTCTAATTTCCTCAGGTTTAATTTCAACTTCTATTTCTTCATCAGTAGAAGGATATACAAAAACAGAAGCAAACGATGTGTGACGACGCTTTGAGGCATCAAAAGGAGAAATTCTAACTAGTCTATGAACACCCACCTCAGCTTTAAGGAGACCATAAGCATATTCACCATTTACTTCTAAAGTAATATCTTTAAGTCCAGCCTCATCCCCTGGCTGAAAATCTATAACCGAACTTTTAAAGCCTTTTCTCTCTATCCATCTACTATACATTCTATACAACATTTCAGCCCAATCTTGTGATTCAGTTCCACCAGCTCCAGGATGAATCGTTAGGATTGCATCGTTAGCATCTTCAGCTTCGCTTAATGTAAGACGAAACTCTAACTGATCTACAGTCTTTTGAAATTTAGATAATTCTGATGCAAACTCATTTAAGGATTCTAGATCTTTTTCATCCTCTATAAAAGTTAATAAAACTTCACAGTCATCTTTTTTTCGTTCCGCTCCATTCCAAAATTCAAGCTCTTTTTCATATAAAGAGATCTGTTTTAGGGTAGATTGAGCTGAAACTGCATTTGCCCAAAAATCCTCAGATAATGTTTCTTCTTTGAGCTTAGATAGTTTTGAATTAAGTGTTTCAAGGTCAAAGATACCCCCTAAGTTCACTGTAACGTTTATCTAAATTCTGAAAAACGTCTTTAAGTTCTGATAAATCCATAAATTCCTAATATAAAACTTCATATGATAAAGACAATCAAACTACTCGCCTGAACTCACGAAAAGATTTTCATCCAAAAAACGTTTTAATGAAAATTCATCAAGGTTAAGATTAAAAAGACCATTCACAGCAACTGAGATTCTACTGTTCTCCTCAGAAACAACAATAGCAATAACATCAGTCTCTTCGCTAATTCCTAATGCAGCTCTATGCCTTGTACCCATTTCAGGATCAATCATATCACTTTCTGTAAGAGGTAATATGCATTGTGCTGCTTCAATAATATTATTTTGAATAATAACAGCTCCATCATGAAGTGGAGATTGAGGGTTGAAAATAGAGACTAAAAGAGGGGAACTTACCTCAGCCTTAACAGATGTACCGGCTTCCTTTATATTTTTTAGACCTGTATCTCTCTGTAAAACGATTAATCCACCCCATCCTTTTTGTTGCAACTGAATTGATGAATTTACTACCGCATCAATAGTTGAAGAGCTTCCAACCCTAAACAAACGTTCTAAGAAACGGGTTGTCCCAACATAAATCAGCAATCGCCTTAACTCAGGTTGAAAAAGAATAACAAATGCTACAACCCATACTGTCTGAACCTGATCAACTATCCATGTCATACCACTCATACCAATAGCTCGAAAAACGAAAGATGATAAGAGAATAATAATTAATCCAACAAGCATTTGACCCGCGCGTGTTCCACGGAAATAAGTATATAGCTTAATAAAGAGCCATGTAACCAGCAGAATATCAACAATGTCTAATACAGTGATAGTAAGAAAACCAACTTTAAAAAGCGTCATGGTGTGCGACCTAAACCTTTTATTGAATCAGTTATAGAGACTACACGCTTTATTTTCTTTACATCATGAACTCGGACAATCCGAGCTCCATTTAATATAGCAGCAGTTACAGAAGCAGCAGTACCTTCGAATCTTTCAGATTCAGGAAGATTAAGCGTTTTGCCAATAAATGATTTTCTTGATGTCCCAATTAGAATAGGAAGTCCAAAAACATTCATTGCATTTAGATCTCTTAAAATGGTGTAGTTATGTATTACCGACTTACCAAACCCTATACCAGGATCAATTATTATTTTATCAAGGCCTATCTTTGCAAGTTTTATTTCATTAATCCTATTTTTAAAGAAAGTAATAATCTCAGAAATAACATCCTTATAATAAGGCAAATCTTGCATATTTTTTGGATTACCTTTCATATGCATAAGGATTACAAAGGCACCCGAATCCTTCGCTACTTTAATCATTTTGGGGTCAAACTGCATTGCTGATATATCATTGATAATTGATGCACCAATTTCTATACATGACTTAGCTACTGATCCTTTATAGGTATCAATTGAAATTGGAATAGAAAACCTTGAGGCTATTTTTTCAACAACAGGCATTACTCTTCTTAATTCTTCACTCTCACTTATTGGTTCAGCTCCAGGACGAGATGATTCGCCACCAACATCAATAATATCAGCTCCTTCTTCAATTATTTGAGTTGCACGATCAAAAGCTGATTCCTGGGAAAAATATTGACCACCATCAGAGAAAGAATCAGGAGTAATATTAAGAACTCCCATTATCAATGTCCTGTTTTCATTCAACAGGTTATCTAGATTTGTTTGTTTTTTTGAGTCCACTACGTTTATAGCGGAAGTTTAGGCGAGATTGTTATCAGGCAGACTCTTCCGCCAATTTCTTTTTTTTTGATTTTCCTGAGGAAACACTTTTTCTTTTTTCTTTTGACCCATTACTAGCTTTTCGACGACGCCTCAGAGTTTTGCCCTCAATAATTTTATCAAGATCATTACCATCAATAGTTTCGTGCTTTAACAATTCTTTTGCTACACGATGTAGAAGCTTCTCATTATCACCAAGAAGTTTAATTGCTTCATTTTCTGCTTCTCGAATAATTCGTGTAACTTCTTCATCAATTTTTAAAGCTGTTGAATCGCTATAACTACGGTTATTTGTAATGTCACGGCCAAGAAAAACTTCTTCATCTTTTTTCCCAAATGTTAATGGACCCATTACATTACTCATTCCCCATTCACAAACCATTTTGCGAGCCATCTCCGTAGCTACTTCAATATCATTCCCAGCCCCAGTTGTTAACTCATTAAATACTAATTGTTCAGCGGCACGCCCACCCAATAAAACTCTTAACCGTGTATCAATATATGACTGTGAATAATTATGTTTTTCATCCACTGGTAACTGAGCAGTTACACCCAAAGCACGACCCCGAGGAATAATTGATACTTTATGAACTGGATCAGCTTTTGGAAGAAGCCTTGCAACTAAAGCATGTCCAGACTCATGATAGGCTGTTAATTCTTTCTCTTCATCACTTAATATCATGCTTTTTCGCTCCACACCCATCATTACCTTATCTTTTGCAGCTTCAAAATCTTCCATGGAAACTTTTGATTTTCCATCACGTGCAGCAAGAAGAGATGCTTCGTTAACAAGATTTTCGATATCAGCACCTACAAGACCTGGAGTACCTTTTGCAAGTATCTCAATATTAACATTCTTAGCAAGTGGAATATCTTGAGTATGAACTTTAAATATTCCTTTCCTTCCTCTTAAATCAGGTATGTCAACGACTACTTGGCGATCAAACCTCCCAGGTCTGAGAAGAGCACTATCAAGTACATCTGGACGATTTGTAGCCGCAATAAGGATAATATTCGTAGTAGATTCAAATCCATCCATTTCCACTAGTAAAGCATTAAGTGTTTGTTCCCTTTCATCATGCCCACCACCTAAGCCAGCGCCTCTATGGCGACCTACGGCATCAATCTCATCAATAAAAATAATTGAAGGTGCATTCTTTTTTCCTTGTTCAAAGAGATCTCGAACTCTAGAAGCTCCAACTCCTACAAACATTTCAACAAAATCAGCTCCACTAAGACTAAAAAATGGAACTCCAGCCTCGCCTGCAACCGCTCTTGCAAGTAATGTTTTTCCAGTCCCGGGAGGTCCCAATAATAGAACTCCTTTTGGAATGCGCCCTCCTAGCTTTTGGTATTGTTCAGGATTTTTTAAAAATGTAATTATTTCGCTCAATTCTTGTTTAGCTTCTTGACAACCAGCGACTTTGTCAAAATTAATTTTTGGTTTATCTTCTACCCAAAGTCGAGCACGACTCCTTCCAAAATTAAAAAGGCTGTTTCCACCAACACCACCTTGCATTCGTTTCATAATAAAAATCCAGAAAATAATTAGAAGTAACCATGGTGCCATACTGAGGAGATAACTTAACCAATCTACTTTTCTTTCTTTGAAGCTATAAAGAACTGAAAATTTATCCCATTCAGCAAGAACTGATTCATTCACAAAAGGAAGAGTAACAAGAAAATTAGTATACTCTCCTACTTTTTGACCTTCTCTAATTAAATCCTGAGGCTCTTTAAGTTTCCCATGAAATTCATTTTCAATTATTTCAGCTTCTAAAATAGCTCCAGCATTAAGAAATTTTTGATATTCAAAATATTGTATTTCTACTTCATTTCTATTTTTTGATGTAAAAAGGTTAGAAAGAAAAATAGCTGAAATGAGTATAACGACCC
>JBJKZS010000067.1:0-27761 GCA_045569115.1 Fidelibacterota bacterium
CTACTACTATATATCCGTGACTGGCAAGCTCTTCCATAAGGATAGTATTTTGTGTTCGCATACCTCCAAGTCCATGAGAAAAAATTATTAGAGGAAAACGACCATTTGCGGGAGGAGTATTATTATATGAATTCGTTTTAACAAGAGATAGATGACTGAGCATAAAACCTGGAAGTCCAACTCGATCACCAATAGCTTTGGCTCGAAGTTTCACATGATCTAGATAAGGTAAAGGTTCAGAAAAATTATAAACTTCAGATGGGTACCAAACTTGAACTACTATATTTCTGAAGTCTAATGGTTCGTTAGTAAACCATTCAGCCCTAGAGCTGTCTGTCCAGTCATAGATTTTTGAACCTACATTAAAGGATCCTGTTGGATTTGGTAGGGTAATTACAGGAATTAGAAAAGGCAATAAAATTGCTAATAACCAGGTCATGATTAAAACCACAGAAATGCTTAAACGAAATTCTTTATTTTTTATTAAAACAAAGAGACCTAGTAGAAAATAGAGAGGTATCATTTGCCATCTATATCCTTCAATGATAAGATGGAGAATTGTGCAAATAATATTAATAAAAATTAATAGTAAAGTTTCTCTCCTAAAATTTTTCTTTATTGATAGATTTATAATTACAACAAAGGCCAAGAAAATCGAGATAATTTCAAGATATCGCATATTTTCTATAAGATAGGCAAATTAATTTTGGAATTAGGCGCGGCTTATTTTTTTTAAAATTAAATTAATTGTAGATATCTAAGTTGGGCTTTGCTCCGGTCATTTCAAGGATAATGTCGGTGTTTTGTCGAAAACAATCATGCTGAACAGTGATCATTTTGAAAAAGTGTATGAAAGCTATGTAAAATAATAATCCATGAATCCACCCAGAGATGACGCCGGTATCAACACCACCTCCAATAATAAATGTTGTCATTATAAGGAATACATTAAGAAGAGTCGGTGGATATAACTTCCGCTTAATTTCGTTTGAACGTTTGTGGTAATTCTTATCTGAATTATTTTGCTGAATGTATTCTTTAATGCTTACACCAGTACCAACGAAAAAGAACATAACAAGAACTTCAGTAAAAAGGTAGACTATAGCCGCAACAAAACCGAACGCGGAGTGATTTACTCCGAAAAAAAGAAATCCAAAAATTCCTTGAGCCCCTGAAATTACCAGCAAAACAAGTGTCAAAAATGACAAGAAATAAATGATGATCATGAAAAAATACATTATTACAATTTCCCTATCCTTTTCGAAAGTTATTTAGCAGAAAATTGTTCATACATTAAACTTGAAATAGATTATATCTCCATCTTTAACGATATAATTTCGACCTTCTAAACGTATTTTTCCAGCATCTCGTAATGCTGATTCAGATAAAAACCCTATTATGTCATTGTAATGATAAACTTCCGCTTTGATGAATCCTTTTACAAAATCTGTGTGAATTTCTCCCGCGGCTCTAGGCGCTAAGGTTCCATGTTTAATTGTCCAAGCCCTAACTTCATTAGGACCTCCAGTAAAAAATGTTTCTAGTTCTAATAAATCATAGCTTGCTTTAATTAGTTTATTTAGCCCGATGCCAGGCAGATTATATTCCTGAATAAATTCAGCCTGCTCAGTAGGTCCAAGAATTGCCAAGTCTTGCTCAAGTTTTCCGCAGAGTCGTATAGCAATATTTTGTTCTTTTTCAGCAAATTTAAAAAGCTCAGCTGTTAGTGGGCTTTTTTCATTAGACATAATTTCATCTTCATCTACATTAGCTACATAGAGAATAGGTTTTTGTGTTAGAAGATGAAGCTGATTGAGGAATTTTTCCTCTTCAGGATTAACATGAAAATTTCGTGCCTTACTTCCATCATTACAATGTTCATTTAACCTTATTAAAATTTCCAAATTTTCTTTCTCTTGTTTTCCGCCCCCTTTTGCTTCTTTCTCAGCTTTTTCTAGCTTTCTATTAATTGTTTCGATGTCTTTGATAAGGAGTTCAGTCTCTATAAGCTCGGCATCTCTAATAGGATTAATATTTCCTTCTACATGTGTGATTTTATTATTTTCAAAACATCTAACAACATGAATAATTGCTGTTACTTGGCGAATCTGGCCTAGGAAGCGATTCCCAAGCCCTTCTCCCTGACTTGCACCCTTAACAAGTCCAGCAATATCAACAAATTCAACAGTTGCGGGGGTGATTTTTTCAGGCTTGAAAAAAATTGATAATTCTTTTAGACGAACATCAGGTAGCTGTACTACTCCTATATTTGAATCTACAGTACAGAATGGATAGTTTTCTGCAGGAACGTCTAATGCTGTGAGTGCATTGAAAATAGTAGACTTTCCAACATTAGGAAGGCCAACAATTCCAGACCTTAAGGACACTTAAATTTTACTGAATATGAGGGAACAATTTGTCCCTCCAAAACCAAAACTATTAGACATAACATGATTTAGTGTGCAATCATTAATTGCCTCAATTACAATTGGATAATCCTTAGCTTCAGGATCAAGATTTTTAATATTAGCTGATGGACAGATAAAATCATTATTCATCATAAGGATACAATAAATTGCCTCATGCACTCCCGCAGCACCTAAAGAATGTCCTGTAAGAGATTTTGTAGAACCTATTTTAGGCAATTCTTTATCGAAAACATTCTTTATTGCCATTAATTCAGTTATATCACCGGCTGGTGTAGAAGTTCCATGTGCATTCAAGTAGTCTATTTCGCCATTAAAGTTTTTAAGGGCCATTTTCATACATCTTTCTGCACCTTCACCTGATGGGCGAACCATATCATGTCCATCTGAACTTATTCCATAGCCTGTAACTTCACAATAAATAGAGGCTCCTCGCGCCTTTGCTCGCTCGTAATCTTCTAAAACAATGGTGCCTCCTCCACCTGCTACAACAAACCCATCCCTGTCTTTATCATACGCGCGACTGGCCAATTCAGGAGAATCATTGAAATTAGAACTCAAAGCACCCATTGAATCGAATGCGATGGAAACTACCCAACTTAATTCATCGCCACCACCTACAAACATCAGATCTTGTTCGCCAGCTTGAATAAGCTGATACGCATTACCTAGACAGTGACTGCTTGTAGCACATGCAGAGCTGATTGTATAGCTATATCCTCGAATTTTGAACGCTGTCGCAAGATTAGCAGCATTACAACTCGACATAATTTTTGGGACATAAAAAGGATTTACCTTTCGAGCTCCTTTGTTGCGTAGGGTATCAGCCATTTCGACTAAAGGTGCTCCACTGGCAACTCCTGAACCTACCACCAATCCGGTCATTTCATTACTTATATCATTCTCTGAAAGTTTTGCATCTTTTGCGGCTTCAGCCATAGATATATAACTATAGGCCGCGCCATCTCCCATAAAACGCCTGAATTTTCGAGGAACTAATTGATTAATATCAGCAGTGATTGACCCATAGACTTGAGATCTAAAGCCAAGATCTGCATATTCTTTGCTAAATTCGATCCCACTTCTAGTATTTAATAGTGAGTCTAATACTTCCGTACGGTTATTACCGATACTTGAGACAATTCCAAGACCAGTTACTACTACTCTTTTCATAATCTAAAAAGGTTCAGCTTCACCTGGGGGAGGAGGATATATTAAATTGTCGAAAAGACCTACTTGAAGATTCTTCGCAAAGTAAATAGCCTTATCTGCAACCTCAACGGTAGCATCTGCAAGGGCCATAAAAATTGGTTTAGTGATGATTTTTTTTATATCTAAGCGGTAATAAATGCGCTCATGATGAGGTCTTATTTGTCCTTTGAACTTAACTTCGCCACAACCCAGAGCACGACCCTTTCCAGTTCCTCCAATCCAAGTTAAGAAAAAACCTGTAAGCTGCCACAAGGCGTCAAGCCCTAAACATCCGGGCATAACAGGATCATCTTTAAAATGACAATCGAAAAACCATTTTTTTGGGTTTACATCCATTTCTGCAAGAATAAGTCCTTTATTAAACTTACCACCTTTTTCACTTATTGTTTTAATTCTATCGACCATAAGCATGGGAGGAAGTGGTAGTTTACTTTTCTCTTCACCATACTGTCCATCAGCAAAATTCAACAACTCTGTTTTATTGTAGTTATTTTTTTTATTCATGAATTTAATATGCCTCAAATGTTTAGAGGGTGGAATTTTACATTCAAATTAGCTGTTTACCTAGCCATGGGCATACTCTTTTGCGTAAGCCATCTTTTTGGATAAATTTGACTTCGAGAAAAGGAGTTTAATTATGAAAGAATGGGTTTTAATTCTAGGTTGTTCAACTGGACATGGCGGAGCAACAGCGCGAAAACTAGCTGAAAATGGTTATGGCATAATCGGATTCCATTTTGATAGAGGGGATATAAAGAAAGAAGCGGAACAATTATGTGAACATTTGAGTGAGGTAAATGGTGGTAGGGTTCATTTCTTCAATAAAAATGCTGCCGATATGGATGTTATGAAAGAGTTTATCCCAAAGATTAAAGACATAACTAATGGTGAAAAACTCAAACTTTTTCTTCATTCTATTGCTTTTGGAACTACTACAAACTTTTTTGGTGAACGTCCTGTTACTCAAAAACAGATGGAAATGACTGTCCATGTGATGGGTACATCCATACTTTATTGGGTGCAGTTACTTTTTGAAGATGAACTTCTTGGTCAAGGGTCAAGGGTGCTAGGACTGACTTCTGAAGGAAATTATCTTTGTATGGAAGGATATGGTCCAGTCAGTGTTGCGAAAGTAGCTTTAGAAAGTATAACACGTCAGATTGGATGGGAATTAGGTAAGCATGGTATTACAGCCAACTGTATCCAAGCTGGAATAACACCCACACGAGCTTTGACAAAAATCACGGAAAATTGGGAAGAATGGGTCAAAAAGACAGAAAAGCGTAACCCAATGGGAAGAACAACTGAACCTAATGATGTTGCAAGTGTAGTTGACCTTCTTCTGCAACCAGCGGCAGATTTTATTAATTGTTCCATTGTTTATACAGATGGTGGTGAGCATAGATCTGGCTCTTTCTAATTAAGGCATGAAACGAATCGAATTGTTTGATACTACAAAACTTCAAATTTTTCGTATTTGCTTATCCACAATTTGCTTATTTTTTTTGGGGTGCCCTACCGCCCCGCAAGATGAAACCCCTAAGGCTTCAGATTTTTCTCTGGAAGATTTGAATCCTAGTTCTCCAACATATGGACAATTTGTTGGGCCTACATTTTATAAAGACAGGGATTTTGTTGTAGCTTTTTATTTTGGGGATCACGGCTGAAGCACCTGTAGACACCGGTTCGGTGTTTTAAATGATATGATATTAGAACTTAGAGCCGAAGGTATAAGCAATGTCCAAATTGTTGGAATTAATGGTATAGAATATGCTAATAAATCAATATCAGGAATGATAGATGGAAAAATTTTACCTTGGGTACAAGATAATATTGATCAACGGGTATGGCAATCATGGGACGCTTATATTCGTGATTTTTTTGTTCTAAGCTATGAGGGTAAAGTATTAGAAGTGATAAACCTGACACCATTTAATCCTGACCCTTCTGTAAATGAAGGTGAAAATTATCGTATAATTAAAGAACTTTTACTTTCTGGTAGGAAATAGTAGTGCCAATCATCGAATTCTTCCAGAGCTTTGATAATCAAGGAATATATTTTTTCATGCGATTTGCATCATTGCTAGGACACAAGGGATTTTATGTCATTATTTTACCATTATTTTATTGGTTTTGGAATAGAGTCGATGCAGTCAGATTTACAATATTAATCTGTATTAGCATATTCATTAATTTAGGATTAAAAGAATTTTTTCATCAGGTACGGCCGCTAGATACGGCAATGATAGATGCTGACGGCTATGCATTTCCAAGTGGTCATGCTCAACAAGCGGTAGTAATATGGGGATTTTTGGTTTTAAATAGAGGAAAATACTTTGGTTTTGGAATTGCAATAATGATAATCATAGGAATTTCCAGACTTTATCTTGGAGTACATTGGCCTTTAGATGTTTTAGGAGGTTGGATCATTGGAGGAGTTTTGCTAGCTGGATTTTTTTCATTAGAGAGTTGGTTGACAAATAGAATTCCCATTATAAAGTTGAGGTCTTTTTTGACCTTATTGTTAGTTTCAACTCTTCTAATTAGTTTATTATCTAATGTGGAATATGGTGGCATAGTAATGGGTACTTTGTTTGGTCTGGTTTCAGGAGGACTTATTGCAGAGAGGCTAGGTATACCTAGCCAAAGAGAGACTTTTTTGGATTATATAATTTCTTTAATTATTGGTTATTTAGGGGTTTATCTTATTTATTTGGCTCTAAAACCAATAGCCTATATTGGTGAGCTTTCACTTTTCATAACACTCAGTATTATTTGTATTTGGATCAGTTTAGGTGGACCTTTGCTGACCCATAAAATTAAACTTGCGATGAGACTATACAACTGAAGCGTCTAAGCTTCAGTTTCAATCTTCAGTTGCTCTAAACTCCGACGTTTTTTAAGCAACTCCACCATATCATAGTTTTCTTTAGTGGGCCATATTTCGAAAGTGGTCTCTGCTTCCTTAAGGGCATAGTCATACCATCCCTTTTTCGAATAGGCGATGGCAAGATTATAGTGGGCTTTAGCAACCAAGTCTATTTCTTCTCTTTCCATTAATCTTGTTTCCAATGGGTAGAGACGTATCACTTCCCGATATTCGAGTATAGCATCATCTACTAGGCCTTTGTGGTAATACCAATTACCCAAATTAAAATGGCGTTCGGGATCATCTTTGCATCCAGTAGAAAGCAGACACAGAGCAATCAACAATACTATATTGATTCTTTTTAGCATGTTAGTATTAAGCTACATCTAATTTAGAAGGTGTAGTGGACTATCCACAAACAAAATTCTATATATATAATATTACATTATTTGATTGAGTCAGATGGATTGTATCTCTGTCTAAAAGTTTTTGGTTCAGCGGTAAAGAATGTCAAGGAGATCAGACCTAAGAAAATGAAAACACCTAAGCCCATTAGTACTTTGCCTATACCATATATAGGAATTAGCAGCCCAGATAGAATTACAAAAAAGAGGACAAAAGGAGCAATAAAGCTATCGGTAAGAGCAAAATAAATTTTCTTATCTCCTTCTTTACCAGCAAACTCATAAATCAAGCTCATAGACGTCGTGAGAAATCCTCCCTGCCCAATGCCTAAAAACACAAAAATGAGATATGTATGAGCCATTGTTGTTGCAAATAACGCTGTTATTAATGCTCCGATATATCCTATGAAGACAAGGACTAAAACATGTTTATGTCCAATTTTGTCACCTAGTTTGCCCATTGTAAAGCTTGCTATACTTGATGTCAATACTGATATCGCTGTGAATATCCCGGCTTCGCTAACGTTGAAATGCAGCTTTTCATATGTATAAACAGCGTATAGAGAAATAGCGGGATAATTTGCAGCTAATAACATGCGACTGAATAAATATCGACGATAGTTTTTATCAGTCTTAATAATATGAGTCACAATTTTTTTAAAAACATTGAAGTCCCTATTGTATTTATGTTTTTCTTTAGGACGTAATCGGTAAAAGAAAAATAGAATCACGGCCATGACAATACAAACTGAGTAGATAATAAATCCATAACCAAAATTTGAGGGAAAGGGAACGGAATCAAGTAGTTTTTTAACAGCAAAACCACCAATGAAACCAGCACTATTTAAAACTGCAAACGATACACCAAAAAACTCTCCTCTACGTTCTGGTAAATGAACTAGTTCCAAAAAATCAGCCCAAATTGGGAAGACCACTCCCACTCCTATTGAGAATAACATAAAACACACAAAATATAGAACCCATGCTTTGGTGCCAATAGGTGCCAATACAGCAAAAATAAAACCGATGAAAAGCATAGGTGGAATCATCACAGAATGAGCAATGATTAGCCCTTTTTTAAGATTTTGAATTCGCTGACCAAAAAATGCAATCCCTAGCTGTGGAATGGCGGCGCAGGCTGTGAATACGCCAGCAACTGAACCAATGATAATTGGCGGAGCATCTAACATTTTTAAAAAAAGGGGGATAACGGCGTAGGTCGTATGAAAGGCAATTCCGAAACCCCATATAGCTTCATGGATAGCATTATAGAGTAAATTGTGACGATGGTCAGCAAGTTTCAATACTTTTTCAGCCATAGTATTTTATTAACAAGAACATTAGAAATGATTCTGATTAAACATGAGAGTTCTAGAAAGAATCATGAAAACAATATAGAGTACTGCAACTTTGTTCACTTAAAAGTAATGAACCTATTGAAATCCAAAAAAATGTTAAGTTTTAATCTTAAAAACGCCATAGTTTTTTGAATTGATAATTTACTATGTTTTATAAGTTAGGATGAGATAATGGTGCTTATTCAAGAAATCAGTGTGAAAGAAGTCAAGAAATTGCAAGATCAGGAGGAGTCGTTCTTATTGTTGGATATACGAGATCAATGGGAGAGAGAGCTAGTAAAAATAGAAGGTTCAGAATTTATGCCAATGGATACAGTCCCATTACATTTTTCAGAACTCAATACATCCATTAAAATTGTGATTTATTGTCATACTGGAATGCGTTCATCAGCTGTTACTTCCTATCTTATGAAGCAAGGGCTTGAAAATGTCATGAATATGGCAGGAGGTATAAACGCTTGGGCTCTAGAGATTGATCCATCTATGTTAACATACTGAGCTAATTTGCTGTGATCTTAGGTTTATCCTCTTTTTCATTCAAGTCTGGATCACCTAATTGATTCTCCATAGATGCTACCGAGACTGCTACAGTAGCATCACCAGTAACATTAGTTACTGTCCTTAGCATATCAAGTATTCTATCTACACCTAGTATTAGAGCAATACCAGCACTAGGTACTCCAATAGCCTCCAGAATGATAACAAGCATAATTATTCCAGCCCCTGGAACAGCTGCTGTACCAATAGAAGCCAATACAGCGGTCAAAACAATCGTAAGCTGAGCTGATAAATCAAGATCCATTCCTAATGTCTGAGCAATGAAGACTGCCGCTACAGCCTGATAAAGAGCCGTACCATCCATATTTATAGTTGCTCCAAGAGGAAGTACAAAGGAAGAGACTTCTTCAGATACCCCCAGTTTTTCTTCGCAACGTTCCATTGTAATTGGGAGTGTAGCTCCGCTAGAACTAGTAGAAAAAGCTACAAGCTGAGCAGGTGCCACACCTTTATAAAAAGTCCCAAGTCGCATTGAGGAGAATATCTTCAATACAGAAGTATAAGTACCAACCATATGAATCATTAAGCCAAGAATAATAGCAATACAATAGAAACCAAGTGCACCTAATAGTTCTATAACTTGCGATAGATTATCACCAGCCACAGATGTGATAGTATCTGCTATTAGAGCAAAGACACCTAGTGGTGCCATAATCATTATAACATCAACCATTCGAATAATTATATGATTGAAACCATCAAACACTGCTAAAACAGCTTTAGCTTTTTCTTGTGGAATCTGAATTATTCCAACACCAATAAATATGGCTACAAAAACAATTTGAAGCATATTACGATTACTTGATGCGGAGTCAAAAAAGTTGCTTGGAACTATATCAACAATTGGTTGTAAAGGCCCACGATCTTGTACTCCTTTTGCCACTTCTTCTCGCTTTTCCACATCCTGTTGATAGGTTTGTTGAAGTTGCCTCTGCATCTTTTCAGGTACTCTATTACCAGGTTGAAGAAGATTCACTACTACTAAACCTATCGTAACCGCTATTGCAGTTGTTGTGATATAGATACCTATAGTTTTCCCTCCAATGCGTGATAGCTTTTTCAAATCCGAAAGAGAAGCAACACCTGTAACTAACGATGAAAGAACTAGAGGAATAGCAATGAATTTCAGCAGGTTTATAAAGATTGTGCCAAATGGAGAAATCCAATCTGATGTGAATTTGCTCCAGCCATTTGAAGCAGCTAAGACACCATAGATTATGCCGAGTACTAAACCTATTATAATTTTCCAGTGCAGTTTCATTGGTAGGTATGAAATTTAAATGACATGACCTGAATGACAAAGCTGAGGAAAAGTTTTCTTTTTCTGTAACATAATATTACTTATTCTCGACTATTGAATATCAGAATAAACATTAGTAAGGTGAGGCATCCTACAAATTTTCAATAAATAAACTTTTTCCTGTCCCAAGTTGTATAAAGACTAGATGTTTACATTAAGATCATACCTTCTCATTATTATATTTTTTATTCATACTCCAATAGTTTATGGGCAACAATTTTCTATAAAAGGGCAACTTTGGGGTAGCGGTCTAATAGGCGATGATCCTGCGGAAGATCAATCTTCCTATGAAACACAGTTGGGTTATATCCCAACTATATCTATATCTCAAAACTTTGATAATAGCCAGTTACTAGATATTGAATGGGCTTATCGTATAAACAGAGTGCATGGAGGAGATGTATTACTAGCAACGAGTGAAAGGCCTTATCGTGGATGGTTAAGATATTCTACACCTAAAGTAGAAGCTCGATTGGGACTTCAAAAAATAGCTTTTGGTCCTGCCCAATTTCTTCGGCCAACTTCTTGGTTTGACACTATAGATCTGCGTGACCCAACTGGACAAACAGATGGTGTAGAATCATTCAGGTTGCGTTTTTTTCCTATCAATAATGTGTCTATTTGGAGTTGGGCAATTAATAGCAAAACTGACACATTATCGTACGGAGGTAGGGCTGAATTATCATTGGATTCAGGTGACTGGGGGTTTACCTACCACCAAGATCCTACAGTTATGCCTCAAAAAATAGGACTTTTTCCTATAATGATGTCCGGCCCTCATGATCGATTTGCCTTAGATTATAGGTATGATGGATTCATAGGTTTTTGGTTTGAAGGATCTGCTCTTATTTCTGAAAATAAAAACTATTCTGGTTTCCATAGATACTCAATGATCAGTGCAGGCGGTGATTTTACAGTACCTATAGGAAATGGGGTGTTATTAATGACGGAGACCATGAATATAAAAGGGTCTTCATTACTACACTCAAGAACTGACAATCATAGTTATTCAGTTTTTATGGCAAGTTTTCCTGTTGGGCTTTTACACCAATTAATGGCTATTTCTCAAATTGATTGGAGAAATAAACAGAGGTTTTACTACTTCCGGTGGGGTATTACTTTTGACTATTTCAGTGTTAATATTTTATTTTCAGCTAATCCAAAAAGAGTCGATTATGATCTTCCAACAAGTTATCTTCCCACCAGCTTATCTGGGTTTGGACAAACCTTGAATCTGATGCTTATATATAATCATTAGGAGTAAAAAATGAGATTTACAGATGTTGTAATTATTAATCAACTGGTAAAACAATTTCCTGTAGGGGGTGATTTTTTTACCGCTCTAAAAAAGGTGGATCTTGTTTTTTCTGAAGGAGAATTTTCTGGCCTTGTTGGGCCCTCTGGTTCTGGTAAGACAACTCTGCTTAACCTTATTGGCGGACTTGATTCACCCACAGAGGGTACAATAAATGTACTTAATAAAAGTATAGCGAATACTTCACATGCGGAACGGGCCCTTATTAGACGAAAGCACATGGGCTTTATATTTCAAAGCTACAACTTGCTTCCTGTGTATACAGTTTTTGAAAATGTCGAATTGCCTCTTATACTTAATAAGTTTAGTGAAAAAGAGAGAACAAATATGGTAGAGGAAGCTGTGGAATGGGTTGGCCTGACAGATAAAATGAATTCCCGACCAGCTATGTTGAGTGGAGGTGAATGCCAAAGAACAGCAATCGCTAGAGCCATAGTTCATCGCCCTGCGCTTATTTTAGCTGATGAACCAACAGCAAATCTGGATGCTGAAAACTCTCATCATATAATGGAAATATTATTGGGCTTAAATAAAGAA
Source organism: Fidelibacterota bacterium (assembly GCA_045569115.1). GTDB lineage: Bacteria > Fidelibacterota > Marinisomatia > Marinisomatales > S15-B10 > S15-B10. The sequence goes on from JBJKZS010000067.1 coordinate 11,980, forward strand.
CTGTCTAGCACTTTTGTTTTTGCTACTCATGACGAAAAAATTATGGCCTATTTAAAGCGGATTGTCCATTTAGATGATGGGCAAATAATTCAAGATGAAGTAATTAAAAATCCAAAGACAGCTAGCAAGAATGTTATTTAAACTTGCTTTAAAAAATCTATTGGGTGCTAGGCTTCGGACTTTCTTAAATGTTATTGTAACAGCATTTTCTTTTTTTCTTATCCTATTTATGTCGGCTATGTATAATGGTATGCTGGAACATGCAAAGAGGGTGACAATTGAGACGGAAATAGCTGGTGGAGCTTTTTGGCATCCCAAATATGACCCAATGGATCCTATGTCCTATGAAAAGGCTCATTCGATTATTCCAAAGGACATTCAAAAATTAATAGATGCAAAGCAGGCTTTTCCAGTATTAGTAAGTCAGGCATCTATTTATCCTGGAGGTCGAATTATGCCTGCCATCATGAAAGGGATACCACCAGATCAAGACATCGTAAGTATCCCCTCAAAAGTATTGTCTGGTGATTATGATGCGACCATTCCTGTATTAATTGGAAAAGGAATGGCCAGTGATACAAAGCTTAAAGTGGGAGATTCTTTCACCATACGCTGGCTAGATAAGGATCGTACATATGATGCGGATGAGGGAACCGTAGTTGAAATAATGGATATAGAAAATTTTAAACTAGATATAGGACATATTTGGATACCACTAAAAAAGGCCCAGACTATGCTTGCAATGGATGAAGAAGCTACTTATGTCACCCATGAACAAGGTATAGCGCCTGTCCAAAACAATGAAGCTTGGATTAAACGGGATATAAATTATCTGGTTCAAGATATGGAGGCAATTATTGAGGCTGACAAGCCCTCCGCTCAATTCTTGTATATGATCCTTTTGATTTTAGCCGCAATGGGTATTTTTAATGCCCAGGTATTGTCTATTTTCCGTCGAGGGAAAGAAATTGGAACCCTTATGGCTATTGGCATGCCACGTAGTCAGGTTATTGGCCTTTTTACTCTTGAAGGTGGGCTGAATGCACTTCTGGCTTCATTCGCAACACTAATTTTCTTTGGACCCATACTTTGGTATTTTGGTTCTTACGGTATTCCCCTTCCTTTAGATTATTCAGAGATGGGTATGATTGTTGCAAAACGTCTCATACCTATATATACACTAGGTCTTGTATTGTCTACAGCAATCCTTATATCCATCATAGTACTGATTGTTAGTTATTTACCTTCTCGCCGTATTGCCAAGATGAAGCCTACTGATGCACTTAGAGGTAAAGCCTCAACATGATAAAATTTTTAATGAAAGGTTTGTTACGAGATCGTTCTAGGAGCTTGTTTCCACTTTTAGTGATAATTCTCACCGTTACCATGGTGATTTTTACCATGGGTTTCATGCGAGGGATGTTCAATAGTTTCTTCCTAGATACAGCTGTTATTTTAACAGGTCATGCGAAAGTTGTTACAAGAGCTTACAATGAAGAAAGCCAACTCTTACCGAATGATTTGGCAATTTTAAATTCAGATAGTCTGGTAAATGGACTTAATCAGAAATATCAAGAATTTTTCTGGACGCCCCGAATAACTTTTGCGGGTTTATTAGATGTTCCAGATGAAAATGGCGATACGAAATCCCAAGGGCCTGTTATGGCTCTTGGCATAGATTTTTTTTCAGCTAATTCAAGGCAGGCAGAGATTTGGAAGATAGATAATATTCTTGAAGAGGGTAATTCACCAAAAAAAATAAATGATCTGCTCATCAGCACAAAACTGGCGACTCAGCTCAATGTTTCAGTAGGAGAATCTGTGACGTTCATTGGCTCTACTATGAACAATGCTTTTACCACTTATAACTTTTATATATCTGGAACATTTAATCTGAGGAAAGGGCAAACAGATAGACAGATGATACTTGTAGATATTTCTGGTGCACGTGAAGCTTTGGATATGCAAGATGCAGCTTCAGCAATATTCGGGTTCTCTAATTCACTATACTATGAGGATGAAACAGTCGTTAATCTTAGGAAAACGTATAATGAAATGGAAAGTGATAGTCTGGACATATTTAGTCCTTTAATGTTAGCTCTCAGAGATGGTAATCAGATGGGTACTATGGTTGACCTAAGTGGAGCAGTGCTGGCAATTATCGGAGGAGTTTTTCTTGTCATTGTTATGATCGTATTGTGGAATATGGGGCTAATGAATGGTTTAAGACGTTATGGAGAAGTTGGATTACGTTTAGCTATTGGAGAATCTAAAGGTCAAGTTTACCGCTCCATGATATCAGAAGCCTTGATGCTCGGTATGATAGGAACTATAATTGGAACTGGAATTGGGCTTGGTCTAACTTATTATGTACAAGAGAATGGTATTGATTACACCAAAGGAATGGAAGCATTATCTAATTCGTCAATGGTTATGCCAAACATTTTTTATGCTAAGGTGACGACGGATTTATATTATATAGGTTTTATTCCTGGCGTCTTAGCAACAGTCCTTGGCACAATGCTTGCAGGACTTGCAGTTTATAAAAGAGAAATGGCTCAGCTTTTCAAGGAACTCGAAACATGATAAAACTAATTCTATTAAGCATTTTTTCCCTGACTTTAGTGTCGATTGGAAATACACAAGAGTTGTCGGCAGAAAAACTAGTAGATGCTATTGATAGCAACCTTAATGCTAAAAGCCGGGTATTAAAAAGTACAATGATTGTTCATGGACGGCGAACAAGCCGTACCATAGTATCTAAAAGTTGGGTAAAAGGAATTAATCAGGCATATACCGAATATTTAGCTCCTCCTCGGGAGGCTGGCACTAAAATGTTAAAATCTGGAGATAAGTTATGGACTTATTCCCCTCAAACTGATAGGGTAATCCAGATATCCGGCCATATGTTGAGACAGTCAGTTATGGGTTCTGATATGAGTTATACCGATATGATGGAAGATCGCCCCTTAGTGGATCTTTATAATGCGACCATTGAAGGGTCAGAAATAATTGATGGCCGGGAGCATTGGATTCTTTTTCTAGAAGCAAAAATAACCGGACTCTCTTATCCCAAGCGTCGACTTTGGATAGATAATGAATATCTCCTGCCTATGAAAGAAGAGCTATACGCCAAAAGTGGAAAATTATTGAAGACAACTTCTATGGATGGGGTGAAAAAAATCCAAGGTCGTTGGTTTCCTTCAAGATTTAACTATAAAGATGAATTGAAGCGCAATAGTAAGGGAACGGAATGGCTTATAGAGGATGTTGTTTTTGATACAGAGATTCCTGATTCACGATTTGAAAAAGCTATTTTACGTAAATAGTCTTATTACGGAGACTTTGTGTTTGCAGATAAATTTCAACATAGAAGAAACCTTAGTCTACAACTACATTCTTAAATGAAAAAAGCTAGAAAAAATTGGATCATTGTAAGCTTTTTATTAATTGTAAGTCAAATTTCTTACGTTTTGGCTCAAAACCCAGATTACGTCACCTCAGCAAAAAAAGTTGATATTGAACCATCTATTGATGGAGACGTACTAAATGATCCAGCTTGGGAAGGAGTCCCAACAGCAGAAAAATTTACGCAGAAAGCTCCTGATGAAGGTCAACCTAGTACTGAAAAAACCGTTGTAAAGGTGATGTATTCTGAAAATTTCTTTTACCTTTCTGTAGTTTGTTATGACACTAAATCTGATGGTATCATAATTGCGGATAAGCGAAGGGATTCACCTCTTTTAAATAGTGATAGTTTTATGTTTTTACTTGATACGTTTAAGGATTATCAGAATGGTTATGTATTCGGGACTAACGCAGCTGGTATAGAGTACGATGCCCAAATTACTGGTGGGGGAGAACAAAGCTCACTTATGGCTCGGTTTTCAGTTGGAAGTGGTGGAGGATATAATGTCAATTGGGATGCAGCTTGGCAGGTGAACACAAAAATTGGTGATTTTGGATGGAGTGCGGAATTTGCTATACCTTTCAAAACTCTTAGGTATAAAGAAGATGGTGACCAAAGCTGGGGGATCAACTTTCAACGTATAATAGCCCGTAAACAGGAGGAAACACAGTGGGCTCCAATACCTAGACAGTTTTCCATGACCCGCCTTGTATCAGCTGGAACACTACAAAATATAGTTGCCCCCCCTCCTCGAAACCTAAAATTCATGCCTTATACTCTAGGTCAACAGAATAACAATAAAGGGGAGGAATCTTCTAATTCTAGTGCCGTTGATTTTGGAGTTGACGCTAAATTGGGAATTGGATCAGGTATGACCCTTGACTTGACTTATAACACAGATTTTGCTCAGGTTGAAGCAGATGAACAACAGATTAATCTAAACCGATTCAGCCTTTTTTTTCCAGAGAAGCGGGCCTTTTTTCTTGAGAATGCTGGACTGTTCTCCGTAGGAGAAGGTGGTTTCCGTGGGCCTGATATCGAAATGTTTTTTAGCCGAAGGATTGGTATTGGAAGTGATGGTGAACAGGTACCAATTCTTGGAGGTGGTAGGCTTACAGGGACATTTTCTGGGATGAAAGTAGGAGCATTAAGCATGCGGACTAATGCTGTTGAAAATGTAACTGATGAAAATCATTATTCAGTTTTACGTTTGAAAAAGGAGTTGCCAAATCGAACTTATTTTGGAGGTATAGCAACTGACCTTAATCATCTTGGTGAAAACGGTTATGCTAATCGCGGTTACGCAGTTGATGGTCAGCTTGGAATTGGAGAATTAAGCCAAATTGTTGGTTTTGCCGCGGTTACGGAGACACCAGGTTTAGAAATGGAGAAAGCCTATGCCTATAGATTGCAAGCTGGTAGAAACACCAAACAAGTAACTACCTCGTTAGCATATACAGAAGTTGGTCCTCACTTTAATCCTGAAATGGGATTCCTTAAACGTGATAACTATAGGAAGTGGACTGGAAGAATATTTACACGTTTTCGGCCTGAAGACCTTTTTGGTCTTTTAGAATATCGTCCACATGTTCAATACGATGGTTATTGGAAATTAGATGGTTTTCAAGAATCAGGTCGCTGGCATATAGATACTCACTGGGAATTCAGGTCCGGCTTTGAAATTCATACAGGATTAAATTTGGTAAAAGAGGGTGTCCTTGATGATTTTGAGATTGCCTCAGGAGTAATAGTGCCAGCTTCAACGTATGACGATAAAGAATTGCAAATCATGATAATGACTAATCGTAGCAAAGCTATCAGTTTTAGCTCAATGAACAGAATCGGAGGATTTTTTGGTGGTAAACGAATTAATTTAGGACCAAGAGTTCAAATTCGATTGGGGGATAAATTTACATCTCAGTTCAGCTCACAGTATAATAAAGTAAATTTGTCAGGTGGGGATTTTATAACAAATTTAATTAGAGCAAGACTAACTTATTCATTTTCTCCCAAAATTTATATCCAGTCTTTATTGCAATATAATAATCAGTCTGATGAATGGTCAATGAATTGGAGATTCATTTGGCAACAATCAGCTGCTACAGGTCTATATCTTGTATATAATGAAACTCAAGATTATGATGGTATACCTATTCAGAACCAGTCAAAATCTATCATAATTAAGTATAGTTATCTTTTTGATGCTTTGAAATAGTCCTGTCCTCCATTGTAGTATTGAAAAGTGAAAATATATACTTTAAAATAAATAATTTGATTAAGGAAAATAGAATCACAATAAGGAATTTTTTAAAATTCCATTTTTTAGTATTCCTTTTAACTCTTTTGGCATGTATTGGAGAGTCACCTCATTTAGATCCTACTTATATAGGATTGTTAAATAAGGAATCACATTCCCCAAATGGAGCTGTATCCACACCACACCCATTAGCAACAAAAACTGGTATAGACATATTAGAAGCAGGAGGAAATGCTGTAGATGCTGCCGTTGCGGCAGCTTTTGTATTATCTGTTGTAGAACCTACTATGAGTGGAATTGGGGGCAGAAGTCAAATATTAATTTCTCTTTCTTCAGGAAAAGTTTTTGGAATAGATGCTACAACTCAGGCTCCATTAGATTATGACTACAAGAATTCTCCCAAAAAGCGATATGGCTATCCGAGCATTGGTGTTCCGGGGACCGTTCGAGGACTTACCAGAGCACTCAGGGAGCATGGATCCTTACCATTAAATCAGGTATTGAAACCAGCTATTTTGTTGGCAGAAAATGGACATTCTTTAATTAGTGGTGAAGCTTTACGTCAAGGTATGGTTAATGAACAGTTAAATGAATTCGAAGGATCCCGAAAGTACTTTTTACGTAAAGATGGAACTCCACGTATAGCTGGAGACTGGATAATTCAAGAGGATTTGGGAAGAGTTTTGCGTGCTATTTCAGAAAAAGGGGCAGATGTTTTTTATGAGGGATGGATTGCGGATATGATTGTTGAAGATAACCAGGCTAATGGTGGTGTTCTTACATTACAAGCATTGAAGGATTATAAGGCAGAACATTCTCATATTGTAGAGGGTTCTTATAAAGGATACGAACTTAAAAGTCTCTACATACCAGCTTATGGAGCTATAACCATTGAAGCACTACATATTTTGGAGTCGCTTGATAAAAACATGAAGGAAGATAGAATCTGGGGTGAGACAATTTATCAAGCCATTCTAGCCTCATATTTAGATAGAAAAGAACAAAAAACTCTTCAAGATGCTGAACGACTTACATCAAAGAAATGGGCAGACAAACGAGCTGATGATATAAAAAAGGGCAAAATTTCTGCTAGAATTGGTATGGACAAATCTTTTCAATCAACCACAGACAACATTGGACATACAGCACATTTAACCATCGTAGATAAAAAAGGAGTGATAGTTGCTTTAACTCAAACTTTAGGAACTATTTTTGGATCAAAAGTAGCAACACCAGGACTTGGTTTTGCTTATGCTCAGACGCTTGGCGGATATTTAGGGGAGATCCAGCCAGGAGAAAGAGCATCAAGTCATATATCACCCATTCTTTTAACAAAAAAAGGGGTTCCTTTTTTGGCTCTTGGTGCCGCTGGAGGTAGCCGCATTCCTTCCTCAATAGTATCTGTAATAAGCAGAATAGTTGACCAAAATCATTCGCTACCATTAGCCCTTAGCCTGCCTAGAATTCATCCTACTAAAGAGGGTATAGAGCTTGAATTTACTGGCAATAATGGGTGGGTATCAGCTGACAGCATATATTTTTCAAAATTAGGATATATTGTTTCTGTTCAACGTGATGAAGGTAGATTTGGTAGGGTCCATGCTATTATAAAAGACAATCTAAAAGGACATTGGATTGGTGTAGCGGATCCAGATTGGCAAGGAAGTGCTTCGGCACCAAAAAAATAAATAATGAAGGGATCATATAGAAAAACTTCGATAAACTTTTTGGGTTTGTTATGTTTAGATATAGTAAAAACTAAATTTTCTACTCAACTATGATTCCAGCCTTAATTATTTCTTACTATCATACAACAGGCAATTATTAAACTATTATTCAATTGAAAAAGCGCATACAATTTTTATTCCTTTCAATTCTAGTTTTCTTCCATTGTGCAAAAGAGAATATTGGATTGTATTCTTACGAAAAAAGTATTGGACATAATATTGAAGAAGCTACTGGCCCGAATGGTGTAGTTTCTTCTGTCCACCCTTTAGCTTCAGACATTGGTATCAACATTCTAAAAATAGGTGGTAATGCAATTGATGCAGCTATTGCAACAGGACTAGCTCTGGGGGTAGTGGATCAATCAAATTGTGGTTTAGGTGGCGGAGCCTTTATAGTAATTAGGTTAGCAGATGGAACAGTACATACAATTGATGGAAGGGAAATGGCTCCTGAAAAAGCGGACCGAAATATGTATATACAAAATGGTAAAGTTAATTCTGAAATAAGTCAGACTGGACCTTTGGCTGTAGCTGTGCCTGGTGTACCGGCGGCTTATGTAAAAGCATTGGAACTTGCTGGGACATTAACAATTAAAGAACTTATTCAACCAGCTACAAATTTGGCAAAGAATGGATTTATTCTAGATGATGCATATTTGGCTCGATATAAGGGAGCGGTTAATGAGCTACGTAGAGATTCAGCTTCAACAAAAATCTATTTTCATGAAGATAACTCTGAATTAGAAGTTGGAGATGTGTTTAAGCAGCCTCTATTAGCCGAGACTTATGAAAAATTCGCTGAAGGAGGAATTGACTATTTTTATCATGGTGATTTTGCCACGCACCTTGTGGACTTTATGTCTCAGAATGGTGGCCTTATAACAAAAAATGACATGGCTAATTATCATGCGATTCAACGAGCACCAATTGTTGGAAATTATAAAGGATATAAGATTTATGGAATGGGACCACCAAGTTCAGGGGGCGTGCATGTTGTTCAGATATTAAATATGATTGAAGCATCGGGTATTCTTCAAACAAAACATAAGTGGGATGAAGAAAGTATATATCTTGTTTCTCGGTTTATGAATAGAGCTTTTAAAGATCGTGCAAATCATTTAGGTGATGGGGATTTTTACCCTGTTCCTGTGAATAGGCTCATTAGTAAAAGTTATGCCCAGACGCTTGTGGATGAAATTACATCCAAAACAGTTGTGGCTCCTCCAAGTGAAGATTTTAGTTTTAGCTATGGTAAAGGCCACACAACTAATTTTGCTGTAGTTGACAAGTGGGGAAATGCGATTTCAATTAATCATACTGTAAATCTTACTTATGGCGCGAAAATAACTGTACCAGGCACGGGTGTCATCTTGAATTGTGAAATGGATGATTTCAGTGCCCAACCGGGTGTTCCTAATGCTTTTGGGCTGATTGGAGCTGAAGCAAATGCTATTGAGCCCGGTAAAAGACCATTATCTAGTATGTCACCCACAATTATAGTAAAAAATGACAAACCAATACTTGTACTTGGAGGTGCAGGAGGTCCAAGAATTATTACAGCAGTACTGCATACAATAATTGGGGTTTTAGATTTTAACCTTACTATTGGTAACGCTCTTTCTCTTCCTAGATTCCACCACCAGTATAGGCCAGAGGCGCTTTTTGTTGAAGCACATATACCAAACTCACATCGTAATGCTATGGTTAAAAAAGGCTATAAAGTAATTAATCGGCAAGGACTAGGAACAGTCAGGGCTATTGCTTGGAATGAGAATTTACAAACATATGTTGGAGCTGCTGATCCTCGGACAAGAAATGGTGAAGGGGCTAAAGCTTACTAAATTGGACAGAGAGTTATGGTAGAAAAACGTAAAAGAAAGAGAATCAATAACAATAAAACTTCATCCCGGTCTTTTAAAAAATCTCTTCGTCAATCTACTCATCCTGTGGCCTCTGAAAAAGTAGAACCAGATTCGAAAAAATATGATAGGAAGAATTCAAAAAAAGAAGCCCAACAGAATATGGAAAGAGATTTAAATGATTAATTAATTTGCAGTAAAAAGTCGATCAAGAAGGCTAGTTAATAATTTATAGTTCAATCCTTTCCCCATATAGCGTTCCCCATCTTTATCTTGAATAATAAGCTCAAAGTGAAGGTGAGCACCTTTTCTATTTTTTAGGGCACCGTCGCTTGTTCCACTATTTCCAACCTTACCTAAAGCCTCTCCTCTTTTTACATTGATTCCAACATTAATTCTCTCATCAATCTCTGACATATGTGCATATATAGAGATTAATCTTTTTCCATCAATAAGGTTAACGCCATGGTCTATGAAGACAGCTCTACCAAAAAGTATATGCTCAAAAATATCTGAAGGAGTTCTACCGATTATTGCGGCTTTTTTGAGCAGTGATTTTCTAAACTCATTAGTTACTTCTTTGTAACCGTGATCTGCCCGGATTATCACTCCATCCTCAGTAGCACGAATAGGTGTACCATAAGGTGCGGGGAAATCAATACCACGATGGGTGCCGCTTCGATATGTTCTTGGAGCATTAGGGATGAGGTTTTCAATTTTGGGATAAGAAACCCCTGGACATGGTTCCAATAATAGATTGTCAGGTAGATAAGAGAAATCATCAATTTCACCAGGATATACTATTGGGACCGAAGCAAGACTTGTACTGGGAGTTTTCTCGTTAAAGGTTTGAGCTACAGATATAATTTCATCTTTGTCAATTACGAAGTGGAGGGATATACCTTTATTATTAGTTAAAAGGGATACTGGTTTATAAGGAAGATGTTTCCCTGATGAGAAGTAAGTAGCGGTTAAGATTGCAGTTGAATCTTCTTGATCTAATTGCAATAATGCTTGATAGTCGAATTCTTGTGAAGACATATTAAGAGTATTGATCAAAATATCTTCATCAAAATCCGCGCCTAAAGGAACATGAAAAGTTATACTATCTTTTTCTGATGATGTAACAATCTCTAATAAAGGGGAAGGTTTCGTATTTTCATCCACAAGAATAGTCGAATGAGTTGGGACACAACCTGTAATCAGGACTAGTAAAGGGAATATTTTTTTCACTAATTAATTCGCGGTTAGATAATTCTTCATAGTATCTAATGCATCTGAGTATGCTTGATAGGGATTTCCAGTTTGTGAAGAAATACATGCCTCAGATAAAATGGAATCTTTTGAAAATTCTAAAGAGTCAAAGGCAATGTTAAAATGAACCTCTACAGTGGGTATGCTACAAAGTTCAATTGTTTCAAGTAACTCATATCCATTCCTAGACCAAGCACCCGGCGCAACAATGCAACCATCAGCTGTATTTCTATTTCTCTGAATAAAGTTAATAGCTTTTGCTATATACTGAGTTTGGAAAATTTTTAATGTTGTATTGATTTCCCTTGCTTCACGCTTGAGAGAGCGATTTATCTTGTCAAGGGTGATACGTTCTTTATTTTCAGCTGAGCGAATACCTAAAAGGTTCATATTTGGCCCATGAAGAATAAGTATATTCATTTAATTTCAGGTTTTAGGTTGCTGACCTTTCAATGAGAAGCTAAATTCCTACCCCAAATATAAGTGGTCTAGGTTGAATGAATTAACAATGAACGTATTACTAATAAAAACAATAAACGAAAAAAAGCTGGTAAATAGAAAATATTTTCTTACCAAGCAAGTCTATTGATCGATGTTAGTTTTTTTTATTATAAAAGAGCCCCATTTTTGGGGCTCTTTTTTTGCCCATTTTTATTTTATGGAGACAATTAATTGAAACAAAAAGCGACTCTTATGCTAGAAGACGGACGTATTTTTAATGGTACGGCTTTTGGCGCACTAGGTGAAGCGGTGGGTGAGGTATGTTTTAATACTGGTATGACAGGGTACCAAGAGATATTGACGGATCCATCTTATTGCGGTCAAATTGTTACCATGACATATCCACATATTGGTAATTATGGTGTAAACGCTGATGATGTAGAGTCCTCACGAATTCAAGTTGCTGGCTTTGTAGTTAAAGATGGAACTGACATTCCTTCCAACTATCGTTCAGAAGCATCACTGAATCAATATCTTCATTCAGCAAACATTGTTGGAATTCAAGGTATTGACACCCGGGCACTTACCAGGCACATTAGAGATCGTGGATCTATGAATGGAATTATCAGCTCCAATGATTTTGATGACATTAGTCTAAAGAAAAAAATTTCAGAAATTCCTACTATGTCTGGTTTAGATCTTGTACCAAAAGTAACGTGTGAAGAATTATATAGTTGGCCTGATGCAAGTAGAAGTAAAGAATACAATGTTGTTGCTATTGATTTTGGAATTAAACATAACATTTTAAGGTTGCTTTCTCATCATGGCTGTAAGACAACAATTGTGCCTGCAACTACTACAGTCGATGAAATTATGTCGATTAACCCTGATGGAGTATTTCTATCCAATGGTCCAGGTGATCCATCTGCTGTTACATATGGTATCAATACAATCAAAGATATTCTTGGAAAGAAACCAATCTTTGGTATATGCCTTGGGCATCAATTGCTTTCATTAGCTATTGGTGGCTCAACCTATAAACTTAAGTTCGGCCATAGAGGAATCAATCATCCAGTACAAAATATTGAAACTTCTGAAGTTGAAATAACTAGCCATAATCACGGTTTTTCAGTTGATCCAGACTCTTTGCCTTCCACAGCTAATATTACTCATTGGAATCTTAACGATAATACTGTTGAGGGATTTCAATGCACAGACATTCCAGCTTTTTCAGTTCAATATCATCCAGAGGCGGGCCCTGGTCCGCATGATAGCAGATACCTATTCAAACAATTTATCACAATGATGGATTATGCCAAAAAGAACTGATGTAAAGTCTATCCTGATCATTGGGGCCGGTCCCATAGTGATTGGACAGGCTTGCGAGTTCGATTATTCGGGGGCGCAAGCATGTAAAGCATTGAGGGAAGAGGGGTACCGAATTATTTTAGTTAATTCAAATCCCGCTACCATAATGACGGATCCAGATATGGCGGATGCAACTTATATAGAACCTTTGACCATGGAATCATTATCTGCTATTATTGAGAAAGAAAAACCAGAGGCCCTTTTACCAACTGTTGGGGGTCAGACTGCTTTGAACCTTACTGTTGAACTTAAAGAAGCTGGTGTTCTTGATAAGAATGGTGTAGAACTCATCGGTGCGAATATTGATGCTATACAGCGTGCCGAAGATCGAGAGCAGTTTAAAGAGGCAATGGAAAATATAGATATCGATATTCCTCAAGGTGGATTTGCCCGCTCCATGAAAGACGCTAAACAAATATTAGAAAATATGGAATTCCCAATAATAATTCGCCCATCTTTTACTTTAGGAGGCACCGGAGGAGCAATTGCATACAATACAGAGGAATTTTTAGAACTTGCTCAAAATGGTTTAGAAGCAAGCCCGATTACTGAAGTTCTTATTGAAGAATCGCTACTTGGTTGGAAGGAATTTGAATTAGAAGTAATTCGAGACAATAAAGACAATGTTATAATCATTTGTTCTATAGAAAACCTTGATCCAATGGGGATTCATACTGGTGACTCGATCACTGTAGCGCCTGCCCAGACCCTCAGTGATTTTGAATACCAGAAAATGCGAGACTGGTCAATCGATTGTATTCGGGCTATAGGGGTTGATACGGGTGGATCTAATATCCAATTCGCGGTGAATCCTACTACTGGTCGAATTGTAATAATTGAAATGAATCCGAGGGTTTCTCGTTCTTCCGCACTTGCTTCTAAAGCCACAGGGTTTCCTATTGCTAAAATAGCAGCCAAACTTGCTGTTGGGTACACACTGGATGAATTGCCTAATGATATAACAGGCAAGACCTTAGCAGCTTTTGAACCAACAATAGACTATGTGGTAACTAAGGTTCCAAGATGGGATTTTGAAAAATTTCCTTCTTCAACAGGACATCTAGGGATTCAGATGCAATCAGTCGGTGAAGCTATGTCAATTGGGCGAACGTTCAGAGAATCCTTGCAAAAAGCATTTCGCTCACTTGAAGTAGGATTGGATGGGCTAGAACCTAAATCTGGTAAAAGACCCTTAGATATGTCCAAATTAAGATTCGGCACAGCATTTCGATTGCTAAAAATAAGAGAAGCTTTTTTGCAAGGAATGTCAGTTGATGAACTTCAGGCTATTACCCACATAGACCCATGGTTCCTAAGGCATATAGAAATACTAGTAGTTAGGGAAAAGCCAGAAGAAATTGATTCTGATTCACTGTTACAGTTGAAACAAGAGGGTTTCTCGGATAATCAGATTGCTAGAATGTTTGAGGTTAAAGATGCTGAGATCCGTGAACTAAGAAAAAAGTTTAATGTAATTCCAACTTACAAAGTTGTCGATACTTGTGCTGCCGAATTCGAAGCCCAGACACCTTATTGTTACTCTACATATGAAGAAGAGAATGAGATTTCGTCTTTAAATGGGAAAAAAGTAATTATCTTAGGTGGTGGACCGAATCGCATTGGGCAGGGCATTGAATTTGATTATTGTTGCGTTCAATCTGTATTTGCAGCCAAAGATATGGGATGGAAGGCTATCATGGTGAATTGCAACCCAGAAACTGTATCTACAGATTTTGATATTACTGATCGACTCTATTTTGAGCCAGTAACATTTGAAGATGTTATGAACATTGTCGATATGGAAGATCCAAACGGCATTCTAGTCCAATTTGGAGGACAAACTCCTTTAAATATTGCTAAGCGTTTAATGGATGCCGGGGCACCAATTCTGGGCACATCTCCAGATGCTATAGATTTAGCGGAAGATCGGAAAAAGTTTGGGGCAATACTTGATAAATTGCAAATACCCAAACCTGAATATGGTACTGCTCTTTCTCAACAAGAAGCAATTGGAGTTGCAGATCGAGTAGGTTATCCCGTATTAGTACGCCCATCCTATGTTCTAGGTGGACGCGCTATGGAAATAGTCTATGATGATGGAGAACTACTAAATTATGTTAGGCGTGCTGCGGAAGTTTCGCCTGAACATCCCATTCTAATTGATGCCTTTTTAGAAGATGCCTTTGAATTTGATGTGGACGCTCTTTGTGATGGAGAGGAAGTATACATTGCAGGAGTAATGGAACATATTGAAGAAGCGGGAATCCATAGCGGAGATTCTTCCTGTGTATTGCCACCCCATTGGCTAGCAGATAGTGAACTTGAACAGATAAAAAAATATACCCGAATGATTGCTTTAGAATTAGGTGTAAAAGGTCTAATTAATATCCAGTTTGCAGGGAAAGATGGAACTATCTATGTTCTAGAAGCAAACCCTAGAGCGAGCAGAACTATTCCATTTGTTAGTAAAGCTACAGATGTTCCATTGGCTAAAATAGCAACAAGTATAGCGCTGGGTAAGAAATTATCAGATTTTGATCTTACGGAAGCATCTACCAATGGTCATGTTGCTGTAAAAAAACCTGTATTTCCTTTCAATAAATTTCCTCAAGAAAGCGTATTTCTTGGCCCAGAAATGAAATCGACAGGGGAAGTAATGGGTATGGCTCCTCTTTTTGGCGATGCTTTCGCTAAAGCGATGACAGGAGATGGGCATGCACTACCATCTACTGGAAGGGCCTTCATTTCAGTAAATGAAAATGATAAAATAAAAGTACTGCCAATTGTTCGAGATCTTTCTGACCTTGGTTTTATGATCGTTGCAACTGAGGGAACGGCAAAGATTTGTAAAAGTAATGGAATTAAGACTGAAAAGATTTTTAAGGTTGGTGAAGGACGACCTAATGTTGTAGATGAGATAAAAAACGGAAATATTTCACTTGTTATAAATACACCTTTAGGTGCGCAATCGCGTTTTGATGAATATTCTATAGGAAGGGCTGCAATACAAGCACGTATCCCATTGGTTACTACACTTTCAGGTGCCCAAGCTGCTGTAACAGCTATTCGTTCATCAGAAAAACATATAGTTCGTTCAATTCAAGAAATTCATGGGAAAGGGTGATTAACTTAAATTATTTGGATTATGATTGGAAAGACGGTAGGTTCGTGTAAGATATGAAACAGACAAAGCGACATCAACGTCACAGTTTGGGAGAATGTTCCACCGGGATTTTCGTCGGCATTTTATAATCTGGCGATATTTATTAAAGAATAATAACCCCCGGTAACCCGGGGGTTTTTTTTTGTGAGTTAAATATTAAGGAATGAGGATTATGAATAATTCTAAAAAAGTAGTGCTAGCATACAGTGGCGGACTTGACACATCAGTAATTTTGAAATGGTTGATTAATAAAAATTACGAAGTGATATGTTTTGTGGGCAATGTAGGACAGCAAGAAGATTTT
>JBJKZS010000068.1:0-7552 GCA_045569115.1 Fidelibacterota bacterium
CCGGCTAAGACACCTACAGTAATTAATAAAACACTGATGCCCCTGCTATGAATTTTACGTTCTAAATTATCTACTGATGAAAGAAGTACGGTAGTAAAAAGAAAAGCAAAAACCAGCATTAAAATAACATTTGAAATAAAGGGCCAAATAAACCAAATAAAGATTGTTCCTACAACCCCTAGTAATAGCCTGTAGATCAATTGGAAATAGTCAGTCTGCTGATTCTGCATTAGAATCTGAACCTTTCTGAGCTTCTATGAGTAGACGATTAGTGCTTCTAAGTCTTTCACCAAGCATACCACCAAGATTGAAAAGAATCTTATTGGTCATTTCTGGATTTCTCTCCTGAAGTGAAAGTAAATCAGCTGTGAAGAAACCAATGAGTTTTGAATCTTCAATCGAAATAGCGTTAGCTGATCTTGGCTCATCGTCGAATAAAGCAAGTTCTCCAAAAAAGTCTCCCTCTTTTAAATTAGCAAGAATATTTTCATTTCCAGCTCGCGTTCCAATTGTAATTTTAACGGTTCCATTCATTATAATGTACATTCCTTCACCAGGAGCTCGATTTTTAAATACAAAATCATCAGAGCTATAATTTCTATGGTGAACTAATTTTTCAAGTTCATTAAACTCTTTATTACTGAAACCTTTAAATACTGGAACCTGTCTTAAAGTGTAAACTGTGTCGCTTTCTGTTCGATTCCAGCCTCGAAAAAGATTTGGCCAAACTGCATTCTTCACTTTTGTCCTCACATGTAATAGTTTATTGCTCAATAATAATGACTTATTGCAGTTTTGACAAGCAGTTTGACAAAAGGAATTTTTATTTCTCAAGCTTAATTTGCACTTGGATATAAAGCGTGAAATCTTTGCATAAACAAATATTCTCTTTCATGTTCATGTTATGTGGGTTATTTGCACAAACTGAAAAAATTGAAAGTGACATAAAATATCATAGTGATGAACTCAATAAAATAAGAAGTGAGATAACTCAATTCGAAAAGCGTATTAGTGAAAGTGCAAATCGTGAGAAGAGTGAAATAGAAAGGCTTAACGAAATTGATGAAGAAATTTCACTGGTTAGGAATCTCATATTCCGTCTTCGCAAAGAAGAAAAAAGGAAGGAGAAATTAATTTCTGAAGCAAAGGATATTATTGTTCAAAAGGAATTAAAGCATGAAGAACTTTTAAAGCGCTATTCAAAGCGAATAGTCAACACGTATAAAAAAGGTCGCTTGTCAGATCTTGAAAAACTACTTGATTCAAGATCTTGGGAGCAGGCGGTCTACAGAGCAAAATATCTTGAAATTATTTCTAATTATGATAAATCACTGTCTTCTGAAATAAAATTGAATATTAATGAGATAAACAATCAAAAGGGAGTCTTACAATCAGAATTAATTGACATTAAAAAGATCGATAAAGAAAAAATTTCAAGAAAAAAATGGTTAGAACAGCGAAGGAAAATACGTGGTAAACAGCTAGGCGATCTAAAAAGAGATAGGCAAGAAATGATTGTCGCAATGAACGAGAGAAAAAAAGCAGCTGGGGAAATGGAAAGGATAATTACTCGTCTTGAAAGAGAACGTGCTATAAGAATTGCTGAGTTGGAAAGACGAAGGAAAGAAATTGAAATGGTGGCTTCAAAACCTTTCAATGAATTGAAAGGGAACTTACCTTGGCCGATTGAAGGAAAAGTTATATCTCAATTTGGAACCTTTCGTAATCCTAACTTAAAAACTATTATTGAAAATACAGGTATAGACATTAGTGCTCAGATAGGAGTTAATGTGAAATCAATTTATGATGGTATTGTTACTACGGTTACTTATATACGTGGATATGGTAATACGGTTATAATTGACCATGGCGATGGATTCTATTCTGTATATACGCATGTTATAGATATTGAGGTTGATGAAAATAGTTATGTTGATGCTCTCGATGTAATAGCTAGAGTAGGTGACTCGGGATCTCTTGATGGGGCAAAATTGCATTTTGAAATCTGGGCAAATCGTGAAAAGGTTAATCCTGAATTATGGTTAAAGAAAAGATAAAACACTTCAGGATTATAGGTCAGGAAACTGTCTGGAGACAACTTGTATCTATTTATAAGAGAGATAAAATAGCAAACTCTTATCTTTTCCATGGATCTGAAGGTGTGGGTAAGGAAGCGATGGCCATAAAATTTGCTTCTTTATTAAATTGCCATCAGGCTGATGATAAACCTTGCTTGAGCTGTGAGTCATGTATCAAATTCAATTCTCTTCAACATTCTAACCTCACAATTATTTGCCCATTTCCAATAGAAAAAAAAATTAGCAAGGACGATTCTCCTATTAAAGCTCTTTCTCCAAAAACTGTTGATCTATTATCACAATTAATACTTAAAAAAGGGAAGGATCCTTATTTTAAACTAAAACTTCCTCGAGCGAATAATATCCTAATTAATTCTATTCGAGAAATCAGAAAGAAAATTTATCTAAAAAATATTGAATTAGGTCAAAAAATGATTTTGATTTTTGAGGCAGATAAGTTGATGTCTCAAGAAGGTTCATCAGGCAATGCACTATTAAAAATACTTGAAGAACCACCAGGCTTGACGACATTTATTTTATGTACCGAAAAGCCTCAAAGGTTAGCCGATACGATTCATTCTCGCTGCCAAACGATTTTTTTCCCACCTATATTAGATAGCGAAATAGAATCTTATCTAAAAAGTGAATTGAAAATCTCTGAACATGAAGCATTGCTTATTGCGCGCCTTTCTCAAGGCAATATAATGATAGCAAGGCAACTTGCTAATTCTGATATTGCTGATATAAATGAAGTTGTTCAGTCAATGGTATCTTGGATAGCTTCGAAAAATGAAAATGGTTGGCGGAAGTTCCTTTCCCATGTCTCTACTAATTATCGCTCAAATCCATCACATCTAAATTTTCAATTTAAGCTTCTTAGCTTTTGGTTTAGGGATGCTCTTGATGATCAG
This sequence comes from Fidelibacterota bacterium, assembly GCA_045569115.1. Lineage (GTDB taxonomy): Bacteria > Fidelibacterota > Marinisomatia > Marinisomatales > S15-B10 > S15-B10. The sequence continues at coordinate 2,990 of JBJKZS010000068.1, forward strand.
AAATCCTGTGGAAATTCCAAATATATCATGTCAATTATGGGTGATCAGATAAAAGAATTCAATGTTATGTTTCCTAATGCGGATTATACGAAAATTATTGTTGCTATCGAAAAATGTGCGAATTCATTGAGGCAGAATTTTCAACTAAATTTAGTGGTAATGAATTTATTAATTGAAATCCGTGATGGTTTAGGCGATTCTACATGAACAAATTTTATATATCAACACCAATTTATTATGTTAATGACAAACCTCATATTGGTCATGCATATACAACGATACTGGCTGATGTATTGTCGAGATATCATCGTGAAAGTGGAGATGATGTTTTTTTCCTAACAGGTTTAGATGAACACGGACAAAAAGTACAGCAAGCAGCTGAGGAAAAAAGTATAAGTCCTAAATCACATTGTGATGAGATGGCACCTCGGTTTATTAATCTTTGGAAAGATCTTCATATTTCAAATGATGATTTTATAAGAACAACCGAGACAAGGCATGTTAAGGTAGTACAATCTATTCTGAATAAAGTTTTTAATAATAATGATATATATGAAGATGAATATGAAGGATTTTATTCAGTCTCAGAAGAGCGTTTTATAACTGAGAAAGAAGCAAACTCAGGAGACTTTAGAGATATCAAGAGGATCAAAGAGAAAAATTATTTTTTCAAATGTCTAAGTATCAAGAATCTTTAATTGACCATATTAATAAAAATTCTAGTTTCATTCAACCAGAGCATAGAAAAAATGAAGTTCTTAGTTTTTTAAAAAAACCACTTGGTGATTTATGTATCTCTCGACCAAAGTCAAGACTAAGTTGGGGAATTGAACTTCCTTTTGATGAAAAATATGTAACATATGTTTGGTTTGATGCTCTGATAAATTATGTTACAGCAACTGGCTATGGAACCGATGACAATTCTTATAATAATTGGTGGCCCTGTAGTTGTCACCTAATCGGGAAAGATATTTTGACTACACATGCGGTTTACTGGCCTACGATTTTGATGTCGGCAGGTATACCTCTTCCACAATCAATATTTGCTCATGGTTGGTGGTTGTCCGGCAAATCAAAAATGAGCAAATCAATTGGCAACGTAGTAAACCCTCTTGACCTAATTAAAGATTATGGAGTTGATTCTGTCCGTTACTATCTTATGAGAGAGATGGTGTTAGGGCAAGATGCAAGCTTTACTATGGAATCTTTTATTAAGCGATATAATAGTGATTTGGCAAATGACCTTGGAAATTTGGTGGGAAGGATTACAACGCTAATAAAGCGGCACTTTGCAGGTTGCATCCCGGAAGGCCTTGGATTGGAACAAGCTGAAAAAGATTTAATAAAGAGTTCAGATGAACTGCATGAAGTGGTCTCGAAAAATATTTCATTGATGAGACTTAGTGAAGCGGTTGAAGAAATAATGCAGTTCGTAAGATCAATTAATCGATATATGGAAAGATCCGAACCCTGGAATCTGGTAAAAAACAATATTGATAAGGCAGGTACCGTTCTTTTTGTTGCTGCTTATTCACTAGCGAATGTTCTGAATTTACTGCATCCAATAATGCCAGTAAGAATAGAAAAAATCCTAAAAATGATAGGTCTTGATATGGCTAAAGGATCAAAACAAGTTAAGCCAGGTCAGTTAATAGGGGAATTTGAAATTCCCTTCCCAAGGATTGAATTAGAAAAAAATAATAATTCTGAAATAGAAAAGGAGCAAATTATGTCAGATAGCAAAATAGAAATAAATGATTTTGCTAAATTAGATCTTAGAACTGCAATTGTAAAATCTGCGGAAAAAGTTGAAGGAGCTGATAAGTTACTCAAGCTTAAATTGGAATTGGGAGATGAAATGCGTCAAATAGTAGCAGGAATTGCTGAGCATTATTCAGTTGAAGATATCATCGGAAAAACAATTGTAATTGTTGCTAATATGAAACCTGCCGTTATCCGTGGAGTAGAATCAAATGGTATGTTGCTTGCTGCAAGCACTGATGATTCTGTAACAGTTCTAACAATAGAGAATCCCGAAATTGGTTCAGGTATTAGAGTGTCTTAAATAGTTTGTATTAGTTTCTTAATCATTTGTTTATAGACACCCACGCTCATCTTTATTTCGATGATCTTAGCGATCAGCTTGAATCAGTAGTAAATCGCGCATTAGAAGAATCCGTTAAATATATAATCTGTGTAGGGACTGACCTTAATTCTTCAAAAGCCTCAATCGCTATTTCTGAAAAGTTTAATTGTGTTTATGCTACTGTTGGTATACACCCTCACGACGCCAAAGATGCTCCGTCTAATTTTTTAGATATTATAGAAGAAATGATTTTACACCCTAAAGTCGTAGGTCTAGGTGAAATGGGACTTGATTATTTTCGAAATCATTCGTCTGTTAATCAACAGCATAAAGTTTTTCATTCACAGCTGCTTTTAGCAAAAAGACTTGATGTCCCAGCGGTAATTCATAACCGTAACGCGGATGAGGATTTACTTAGTATTGTAGAAGAAATTAGTCCGAGCAAAGCTGTTATTCATTGTTTTTCAAGTGATGTTTCTATTGCTAAAAGGGCTATTACAGCTGGTTGCCATCTGTCTTTTACAGGAAATATTACATTCGGAAATAATCATACAGAATCGGTATTAAGGGTTATTCCAATTGAAAAAATAATGTTAGAGACAGACTGCCCATTTTTAGCTCCTGTTCCAAACCGAGGTAAACTGAATGAGCCTTCCAATATTCCTCATATTGCGAAGAAAATTGCTGAGATTAAAGAAATTGAATTAGGCGACGTTGCTAATTTGACATCTACTACAGCTCAAAATTTTTTCGGACTTCCTTATTGATAGATAAGATAAAAAAAAAGTGGGGTCAACATTTTCTTGCTGACACAAATTTACTTAAAAAACTTGTTAAATTAATTGATCCTTTAAAATCGGAGTCACTACTAGAAATTGGTCCTGGTGGTGGTGCATTAACAGAGCTGTTAGACCCTTATGTTAAAGATTTAATTGGTGTGGAAGTTGACAAAAAACTCTTCAATAAATTGTGCTTCCGAAATGATCTTCCAAATAGTTCTTTTATAAATGAGGATTTTTTAAAACTAGATTTGTCAACATTAGTATTTCAAACTAGGAATATTCGTCTAGTTGGAAACTTACCATATAATATATCATCTCAGATTATTTTTCGTCTACTGGGAAAGGAGAATTTTTGGAGAGATTGTCATTTTATGGTTCAAAAAGAAGTAGGAGAAAGGATGGCAGCGTTACCTGGTTCTAAAACCTATGGGAGGCTTTCTGTAAATATTCAAGCGGTAGCTAGGGTCAAAACAGTCTTGAAAGTTCCAGCGGAAGTTTTTGTTCCGAAACCAAGTGTTGAATCTTCTTTAGTAAGGATCAAACCATTGACCACTAATTTATTAAATAAAGAGGAAACAAATATTTTAGATAAAATCACTCGCCTTGCTTTTGGCCAAAGACGAAAAATGCTTCGTAACTCGCTTGCTTCAATTAAAATCAATAATTCTATTCTTGATCTTTCTCAACGGCCAGAAATGTTGTCTATTTCCGAATTTAAAAGACTGGCAAGGTGGGTTGCTTCAAGAAAAATTAGTTAATGGTCTCTTTGAGCTTACTGTAAATAAGGTTAAATTATATGATTCTTTGGACTACAGTCAACTTAATTAAATAGGTATAAATACCAATGGCATCAGATGCAAATAGAAGTTTAAGTCGTTATTTAGAAGAAATTGGGAAATATGAACCTCTCCCCCCTTCAAGAGAAATTGAGTTAGCTCAGAGAGTGAAACAAGGTGATGCTATTGCACTCAATGAGTTAACTGAGGCAAACCTTCGTTTTGTAGTTTCAGTTGCAAAGGATTATCAAGGTCAAGGTCTTCCTCTGACAGATCTTATTAATGAGGGTAATCTTGGTTTGATAAAAGCGGCGGAAAGATTCGATGAAACTAGAGGGTTTAAATTTATTTCTTATGCCGTATGGTGGATTCGTCAATCTATTTTACAAGCTCTTGCTGAACATTCAAGAATTGTACGTTTACCCCTAAATAGAGTAGGTACTATTAGTAAAATAACTAAAGCCGCAGAAAATCTTGAATCTGAATATCAGCGTCCTCCCAATGAAGAGGAAATTGGTAAACAACTGGAAATGCAGGGTGAAGAAGTAACCGATGCCATTCGTATCTCCCGGCGCCATCATTCTCTTCATGCTCCTTTCAGAGATGGTGATAAGAACTCATTAATGGATGTGATTGAAGATGATAATCAAAGACCTCCGGAAACAGCACTTATGGGTGAGTCATTAAAAGAGGAAATTCGTCAATGTCTTGAGTCTCTTAAGGATAGAGAAAGAGATGTTATTAAAATGTATTTTGGTATTGGCCGTGATTATGCATTGACTCTCAATGAGATAGGGGAAGAATTTAATCTTACTAGAGAGCGTGTCAGACAAATTAAAGAGAAAGCTATTCGCAGGTTGCGTCATAAATCTCGAAGTAAAAGTTTACGTAATTATCTTGGTTAATTTAAGGAATAGAA
>JBJKZS010000069.1:0-7230 GCA_045569115.1 Fidelibacterota bacterium
GAAGTTGCTGAATGGGTACAAAATTCTAAATTTAACAAGCCCATTGTTTCCTTTATTGCAGGTCAAACTGCGCCACCAGGTCGAAGAATGGGGCATGCAGGTGCAATCATTGCTGGAGGAAAAGGTACCGCATTAGAAAAAATGAGTTCTTTAAAAAAAGCTGGAGTTACCGTTGTAGTTAGTCCTTCAGATATCGGAATTACAATGAAAAAAGAATTGGAGAACCAATCTTGAATAATAAAACACTTGCAATTATAAAACCAGACTCAGTAGTGAAAAAAAATGTGGGGAAAATCATAGACAGAATACTTGTAGCTGATTTTCGTATAGTAGCAATGGAACAAAAACAATTATCGAAAAGTAATGCTCAAGAATTTTACGAAATACACAGAAAACGACCTTTTTATGAAGATTTAGTTTCATTTATGACTTCTGGACCTTGTGTTCCAATTGTTCTTGAAAAAAATAATGCTGTTGCAGCCTTTAGAAAAATCATAGGGTCAACGAATCCCGAACAAGCGGATTTAGGTACAATTCGAAAGGATTTTGCAGAAAATGTTCAAAATAATGCTGTTCACGGCTCAGATTCAGATGAAAATGCCAGAAAAGAAATTGCTTTTTTCTTTCCAACTCTCCAAATTCATATTGAATAGATAATAAGTCAACAAGGATGTATTCCTCCCAAAAATACTTTTTCCAACTAATCGGGTTTTGTCTATTAGCATCATCCTGTGAAAAGCCAACTGCCAATTATGGGACTGTTGGAAATTATTATAGTGTTCAAGTGAAAGAACCTGTTGGGATTGAGCTACCATCATATGCTTGGGATATATTGTCCTTTCCTAATGAAAGCATGTTAACCTATGCAGACCTTTATATTCGCCGGGGTGGAAAAGAGATGTCTTTTCAACCAGATGAACCAGGAAATTATAGTTTTGAGCTAATCATCTATAATAAAGAAGGGTTATCAGTAGTCTCTAGTAGATATGATTTTATGATATCTAATTCAGCAACTGCTTCGATTTCAATGGAATCAAATTCCGATTTTCAAAGAAAAATCAAGCCACAAAATAAAAGTTCGGAACAAAAATTAAATAAAAAAGAAACACCCAAACATATAAGCTCATTAGAATCAAATGTGAAAACCAGGAAAATTCCACCAAAAAAAGATCTAAAAACGAAAAAAAAGATTTCTCCTAGGATAAAAAAGGTGCCTAGAGCAGATTCAATTCCTTCTTCAGGACATCGCTTTACTATTCAATTGTTTTCTGAATCATCTCTTATTAAATCAAAGCAACGTTTAGATGAATTAATCAGATTAGGTTTTGATGCTTATATCCAAAAGGCTTACTTTCAAGATAAAGATGAATTATGGTATAGAGTCAGAGTTGGAGCTTACGATTCTAAAGAAGATGCGAAGATAGCTGCAAGTGAGATAAAAAGACTCGCTAGTCTAGAATCTTGGGTTGACAAAGTCCGTGTTGATCAATAATAGTATAATGAAAGGTAAAAATTGATGCAATCGATGAATCTTCATTTTGACATAAGGGACTTGTTCCGAGCACCTCGTTTAGGACTTGGAGGCAAGAAAATTTGGATTCTTTTACAGGTTAACCTTGTAGGATACTTAACTTATTTTATATTAACAAATCTCTCCTTCCTTTTTAATGGATGGACTTTAATAGAAGTTTGGGATGAATATGGACTTTATCCTTATCTACTTAGTACTGAATTTGGTGTTTTTTCATTGATCTTATGGATTCTTGGTTCCATTTCTTGGCTTATTGCTCTTCTTCTTGGTCTCACAGCTGTAGCTAGAGTTACCTATAAGCAATTAAAGGGTGATGAATTCTATTCTTCGTCAGACGCTTTCAGGTTTGTAAAAAAACATTGGCATGCGCCAGTTTTTACACACATCTCTATTTCAATCATCGCTCTTTTTTTTGTTTTTATGGCAATGATCTTTGCTCTTATTGGTAAAATTCCATACTTAGGTGAACTATTCATTGGTATTCCTTATCTAATTTGGTTTATTGGATCAGTTTTCGTTGCTTATACTTCTGTAGTTTTTATTGTTTCTATTTTTTTTACAAATTCCATAGTAGCTACGATGGAAGAGGACACCATGGGATCTGTTTTTCAAAATTATTCTATTACATGGTCTCAACCTTGGCGAATAATTTTTTATGTACCTATTATTTATAGTCTAGTCTATATATCTGCCTTTTTATTAGCTAATTTATCAGATATTGGTTTTGAACTAATAAATATTATTTTTGGTCATGACATGCTAATGGGATCAAAACTTGGAGGAATGATAAATTGGTCGACAAATATTGTTGTCGACCCATTAATGGAAATATTTTTTCCTATCGCTCCTTTTGAAGGATTACTGAATTCTTACTTTTTACCTGACACCTCTAATCCAATGGGACCAGTTGAATACATTGGATCTACATTTATAGCGGTATCTTTATTCATTGTTGCTGGAATAGTTTTGTCTTACGCTCTTAGTGTAGCGGTTGTAGCCCAAACTATAACTATTGTAATCTTTAGAATGAAAACAGAAGAAGACAATCTTCTTGAAAGAAAAGATGAAGAAGAGTTAGAAATAGAAAATGAAGATGATTGGTCTTTCGACTCTGACCTCAATATTAAGGATGAGGATAATGGAAGTTAAATTAAACATAAACAAATAAAAGTTGATCTGTCAACAACTGAGAAAAGGTTGAAATAAACTAAATTCTATTAAATTTTCCACTTTCTAAATTAGGGGCTTTAGTCCCTTTTTTATTTTTCTGAGAGTTACCTTTTTGTTCCGAGCAGAGTTCTTGACTTGCAGTTCGTTAAAACGCTAATTTCGTGCAGTAAATATGATCTTATCTAGAAAAGAACTTTTTGAGGCCAATAGTCCTTTAACGCTTTATGCTAAAGCTTCTGATTTAGCTTTTCATAAAATGAATTTAACATCCGATGAAGTTTCTGTGATACTTAACATATCAAAGAGTATTTCAACAGCTAATATAATTGGAGAGGTCTTAGCAGGAGTTAATGAGCAATGTGATAGGTGTCTGAAAAAATTTAAAAAAGAAATTCATGGAACTTTTGAATTAATTGTAGCTGACGAAAGGCATAGATACTTAAAGCCAGATGATTCAACTATTATTGTTTTCAACCCAGGAAAAGATTCAATAGATATATCATCAATTATCTTAGAATCAATTATTCTTGAAAAATCTATGAAAGAAGTTTGCATTGAAGATTGTAAAGGGTTATGCTCATGGTGTGGGACAGATCTAAATTTCTCAGATTGCAAATGTGAAAATGAAGAATTTGATAAACGATGGGAACCATTGAAAAACTTAAAACTACCTGAATTGGAGAATAATTATGGCACTTCCAAAAAGAAAACAATCTAAAGCTCGTGGAAGAAAAAGGCGGACTCATTGGAAAACAAAGGCACCTAGTGTTTCAATTTGTAAACAGTGCAACCAGCAAAAGATGCCTCATAGAGCTTGCCCAAATTGTGGGTATTACCGAGGCAGACCAGTGACCACACCCACAACCTAATAATTTTTATGAAAATTGTAGTTGATGCCATGGGTGGGGATTTTGCACCATCAGAGGTTGTTAAAGGTGCATTAGAGGCTGCCTCAAATGACCCTGAAATTGAATTAATTTTGACTGGTAATGAAGTCCAGATAAAAAAAAGCATCCCAAAATCAGTGTCTGATCTAGCAGTTTCTATTCATCATACTGAACAAATTGTTGAGATGACGGATAGACCATCACATGTTATAAAACTTAAGCCAAACTCTTCACTCGTCGCCGGTATTAAAATGATTAAAAGAGGTAAGGCAAGAGCTTTTGTTAGTGCGGGAAGTACTGGAGCTATCCTTGCAACCTCACTTTTTTTACTTGGAAGAATAGAAGGAGTCAAGCGTCCAGCAATTGGAGTGTTTTTCCCGTCTGGAAAAAATGGGGTTCTGTTGTGTGATGCGGGTGCAAGTTTAGAGGCAAAGCCTGAACATCTAGTGCAATTTGCAATTATGGCATCAGAGTATATGTCCCATATAAGGGGTGTTCAGAATCCTAAAGTTGGCCTCTTAAATATTGGTGTTGAAGAAACAAAAGGAAGTGATCTTTACCTTGAATCTCACTCATTAATGAAAAAACACCTACCAGCTTTTAAAGGTAATGTTGAGAGCAGATATATATTTGAAGGTCAGGTAGATGTAATTGTATGTGATGGATTTCTAGGAAACAATCTAGTAAAATTTGCGGAGGGTTGGATAGGCCATGTTAATCGCGACATCTCGAAACAAATTGAAGAAACAGTAAAATCCCAAGACAAGAAGAATGAATTTAGATCAATCTTTTCTAGAGCAATGCGACATTTTGAATATGAAGAATATGGAGGTGTACCTTTACTAGGAGTTAATGGTGAAATAATAATATGCCATGGTAGCTCTCCAGCAAGAGCAATCAAGAATGCAGTATTCGCAGCAAAAAAATCAGCAGAAACAGACCTTGCAGGTTCTATACGAAAAGATATTTCTTCTACAGTTTCATTGATTGAACAAATTTCATGACAAAAAATGCGAGTATTACAGCCGTTGGTCACTATCTTCCTGAAAAAATTCTTTCTAATTCTGAATTAGAAAAAACATTAGATACTACTGATGATTGGATAAGAAGTAGAACAGGAATTATTGAGCGTCGGGTAGTTGGTAAGGATGAAGCCACATCTCATATGAGCATTAATACAGCTAAACAGATTCTTGAAAAAAGAAAACTTAGTGCAAGTGACATTGATGTAATTATCGTTGCAACTGTTACGCCTGATATGTTTTTCCCATCAACCGCCGCACTTGTTCAAAATGCAATTGGGGCCAAAAATGCTTGGGCTTTTGACCTTAATGCAGCCTGTTCAGGTTTTATTTTTTCTCTTGAGAGTGCTGCTGGGCTTATAGCTACAGGTAAACATGAAAAAGTATTAGTCATTGGTGGTGACACTATGACCTCAGTTTTAGACTATGAGGATAGATCAACATGTGTTCTCTTTGGAGATGGTGCTGGAGGTGCTCTTTTAGAAGCTACTAATGGAGAAGATGGTATAATTGACTCAATTTTATATACTGATGGAAGTGGGGCAAATAAACTATATATCCCAGGTGGTGGAAGCCGCCGGCCTGCTAGTCGTAAAACAATAGACCAACGTCTTCATTATGTTAAACAGGATGGTCGTGAGGTATATAAATCCGCTGTCCGTGGAATGGCTGATGCTTCAGAAAATATTCTACAACGGAATGGCCTATCAGCCAAAGATCTTAAGCTATTTATTCCTCATCAAGCAAATAAGCGAATAATTGAAGCAAGTGCTGAACGTCTTGGATTAAATGAAGATCAAATTCTAATCAATATAGAAAAAGTAGCCAATACTACTGCTGGAACAATACCTATCGGTTTAAGTGAAGCTGTCTTAAACAAAAGACTTAAAAAGGGAGACTTGCTACTTATTTCAGCTTTTGGCGCTGGATTTACTTGGGGAGCAATGCTTATTCGATGGGGAAAATGTGTATGAGTATAGCATTTCTATTCCCTGGACAAGGCTCACAAAAGGTTGGTATGGGAAAGGATTTATTTGATGCTTCAGCACATGCAAAGCAACGTTATCAACAAGCAAATGATATAATGGGAATGAATCTTGCAAATCTTTGTTTTAATGGTCCAGAGGATAAACTTCGAGAAACAGAATTTACTCAATCTGCAATTTTTGTAATAAGTGTAATTATAGCTGAACTTTTAATTGAAGCAGGAATAAAACCATCTTTTGTTGCTGGCCATAGTCTTGGAGAATATTCAGCCTTAACCGTTTCTGGAGTTTTTAATTTTGAGGAGGGACTTAAGTTAGTGAAAGTCCGGGGTAAAGCTATGAGTGTTGCCAGTCATAAAAATAAAGGAAGCATGGCCGCAATTATAGGATTAACTGATGTTAAAGTGTCAGAGATATGTAATGTCGCCTCAACAAATGATGAAATTGTTGTTCCCGCCAATCTTAATTGCCCTGATCAAATTGTTGTCTCCGGGAATATTCTTGCTTTAGATCGTGTTATAGAATTAGCTATTTCAGAAGGAGCAAAAAAAGCAATGAAATTGAATGTTAGCGGAGCATTTCACTCACCTCTAATGTCAACAGCAAAATCAACACTAAAAAAAGCCTTACATCAAACAAATCTAGAACCAGCCAATTACCCCGTAGTAATGAATGTAGAAGCAATAAAAGTAATTGATCCCAAAATAATTCTAAAAAATCTAATCAGTCAAATAGACCATCCAATTAGATGGGCTGAAACAATTATTGATCTCAGGAAAAGTGGTGTGGATGATTATATTGAGGTAGGTCCAGGTCGTGTTTTGCAAGGTATAAACAGACGTATTGATCGCTCTCTTCAAACAAGAGGAGTTGAAACATTTGAACAAATCAAAGGACTAAAACTTGTCTGATCCCAGAAATGCATTTATATCAGGAGCCTCAAAAGGAATCGGCCTTGCAATTGCTAAACTTTTTGCAAAGAATAATATTATAGTTACCTGTGCAAGTCGAACAATTGAAGATTTAGAGACTGTTGTTTCTGAAATAAAAAGATGTGGAGGAAAAGCTCAAGCAATTAAGTTAGATGTTTCGAAAACAATTGATTTTGCTCAAGCTGTTAATGATACTGTTGAAAAATATGGTAAAATTGACATCCTTGTAAATAACGCTGGAATTGTCAGAGACAGTCTCATGATTCGAATGAAAGAAAAGGATTGGGATTCAGTTATAGATATTAATTTAAAAGGGTGTTTTAATGGTATAAAGGCTGTTACACCTTTTATGATGAAAAAACGATTTGGAAGAATTATTAATATTAGTTCAGTTTCTGGAACAATGGGTAACGCAGGTCAAGCAAATTATTCAGCATCTAAAGCTGGAGTTATCGGATTAACCAAAACAGCAGCGAAAGAATTTGCATCTAGGAACATTACTGTCAATGCAATAGCTCCAGGATATATTGATACCGACATGACATCTTCTTTAAACGAAAAATTAAAAGAAAACTTAGTTAAACATATTCCATTGAGAAGGATTGGAAAAGTTTCTGAAATTGCTGAAACCGCACTATTTCTCAGTTCCAATGAGGCAGGTTACATTACAGGGCAAACAATCGCCGTAAATGGCGGTTTATA
>JBJKZS010000070.1:0-7143 GCA_045569115.1 Fidelibacterota bacterium
GAGGTATCTATGCCAAAGAGGCAAGTCCCACTCTGGATCATTTAAAGATTACGAGCAATAAGACTTTTGATTGTTCTACAGATGACAACTTTTACAAAGGTAGTGGTGGTGGTCTCTATTTAGAACAGAGCTCCGCGAAACTTTCCCATGTTATGATTCTCAGAAATTCTTCATCTAATGCGGGTGGAGGGATTTATTTAGATCAAGCTCAGTTGGAATTAACGGACATGGTTGGAATATATGACAATACAGCTGAAGAGAACGGTGGTGGTGTATATGCATATGTATCAGAAATAAAAACATATCATTCAACAGTAATATGGAACAGAAGCGAAGATGGAGCAGGGCTTTATATGTCAACTTTTTCTAAAATTAATTTGCTAAATAGTATTGTTGGAAATAACCAAGCTACATCTGAAGGGGCAGGATTATATATGATAAATTCAGATTTGGTCGCTGTTAATAGCACTATTGCGGGAAATATTGCGGAAGAAAGTGGTGGTGGTGGATATCTTGAAGCAAGTGAATGGAACATATTAAACACTGTAGTTACCTCAAGTCATCCTGATAATGCTGCCTTCAAAAATACTGATGGATCAAATATTACTTTATCCTATTCAGGATTTGGTAGTGGAACTGAGGGGGTTTCTAACGGTTCCATTGATATGGGGGCGACAAATGTAAGCTTAGGTGCTTGTTGTGGAGCATTAGATATGATACACCTTGAAGAATATACAGGATATGTAGATTTTTCTGGAAACTTAACGACCTTTTGCCCGCGTATTCCAGGTTGGGGCACATTCCTTGGTGAATATATTTTTACGATATCATCTATGGTTGATGCTGGCAATCCAGATCCCTCATATAATGATCCTGAATGGAGTTTTTGCGTGGATGGTGGAGTACCTAGAGTTATTGATAGTGGTATTGATGAAACTCCTGATTCTAATTCTGTTAGAAATGATATGGGAGCCTTTGGTGGTCCTGGTGGTAATTGGCTTCCATATGGATATACGTACACTTCTGAGGTTGAAGATGTTAATTAGTAGATCTCTTATAGATTAAAAAGGTTATATAAATGCTAAAGGAAATAATTCGATTAATAGTCTGTCTTAATGTCATTTTAGTTATGATTGTCAATCCAATATTTGGGCAGGATCTTTCCAGTATTCCAAAGACAGCATGGAAGCAACTTTTTAACGGTAAAGATTTGAATGACTGGAATTATCATTTTTCTGGTTACGATTACAATGTCAATCCATTTAATACCTTAAAAGTTGAAAATGGGTTATTAAAAGTAGATTATTCTGGCTATGAGCGTTGGAATGGTGAATTTGGACATTTTGCAAGGGAGGAGATATATTCTCATTTTCTTTACGCTGTAGAGTATAGATTTGTTGGAGATCAGACTCTAGGAGGACCTGGTTGGGCATTCAGAAACAATGGAATAATGTTTCACTCTGAACCAATGAGTTCAATGACAAAAAATCAGGATTTTCCTATCTCTGTAGAAGCACAACTTTTGCAACGAGGTTCAGAAGAAAACCCTAAAGGGGTTATAAACCTTTGTAATGGAGCCTCAAAGACAACAGCGAAAGAAACCCCTAACTGCAGTCAAGAATTTGCATCAATATCCTTAAATCATAAAAATGATTGGATTAGAGCTGAAGTTTTAGTTTTTGCTGATTCTTTAGCAAAATTTATTCTTAATGGTGACACACTTGGTATTTTTACAAACTTCAAATATGCGGATAGCGGAAAACCAATTAGAGAAGGTAGGATCGCCCTACAGGCGGAAACTCATAATACTCATTTTAGGAAAATTGAAATAGTTAACCTAGTTGGCTGTATGGATCCCTCTAATTCAAACTATAAGCCCTATTATTTTAAAAATGATCCTAATACATGTAATTGATTAAACCATGTATTACAATGATTAAATCTTCTAATAATTCCAAATGAAAATCTATTTAGCATCTTTTCTTTTCATCAGTTTTCTTTTTGCTCAAAATGAATCTATATCATTACAAAATCAAAATATTGCTACTCCTGTTAATCTTATTAATGCTCCTGAGGGATTTGAGGTAGAATTACTTTATTCAGTTCCATCAGATCAACAGGGTTCATGGGTGGCATTATGCATTGATGATTTAGGAAGAATTATTGCTAGCGATCAATACGGTGGACTATACAGATTTGAACCTCCCGAATTAGGGAAAACTCTTGATTCATCTTCCATAAAAAAAATACCTGTGGATATCCGAGCAGCTAATGGCATGCTTTGGGCATTTGATGCGTTATATGTAGCTGTTAATGATTATGACTTTATAATGGATAGTGGGCTATACAGAGTTACAGATACTGATGGGGATGGTGAATTAGATAAAGTAGAATTGTTGAGAGAAATGATTTCTCAGTATGATCATGGTGTACATGCTCTTTTATTATCTCCTGATAAAAAATCAATTTATATGATTTCTGGAAATAATGCTGACTTAACAGATGTTAATAGTTCTAGAGTTCCAATGTATTGGGGTGAGGACCATCTATTGCCAAGAATACCTGATGGTAGAGGACATAATGTTGACAGATTTGCTCCTGGTGGAATAATATATAAAATTTCTCCTGATGGGCAAGACTGGGAAATAATAAGTACAGGTTTCCGCAATATTTATGATGGAGCTTTCAATCGAGCCGGGGAACTTTTTACTTATGATGCTGATATGGAATGGGATTTTAATACTCCTTGGTACCGACCCACGCGAGTTGTTCATGTGACCAGTGGGTCAAGCTGGGGGTGGCGAAACGGGGCTGGAAAACGTCCGGAGTTTTATGCTGACAATCTTCCGCCAGTTGTCAATATTGGGCCTGGTTCACCAACAGGGGTTACATTTGGTTATGATGCAAATTTTCCACCTAAATACAGAGAAGCATTATTTATCCTTGATTGGAGTTGGGGGAAGATCTATGCCGTTCATCTTGAAGAGAAGGGATCAACATATACTGGGACCAGCGAGTTGTTTTTATCAGGGGCACCGCTTCCTGTAACTGATGTAGTTATTCATCCAAAAGATGGAGCAATGTATTTTGCAATAGGCGGAAGGAAAGTTCAATCTGGTCTTTATCGGATTACTTATACAGGTTCTGATACTTCTTTATCTAAAGAACCTAGAGTCCGAGATAAAAATATTGTTCGTCTTAGAAAACAATTAGAGAGTTATCACGGAAAAATTGATCGTAGAGCTATAAATAAAGCTTGGAATCATTTAGACCATAAAGATCGGTTTATTCGGTGGGCAGCTAGAACAGCAATAATGCATCAGCCATTAGATCAATGGAGAATTAAAGGTTTAAAAGAAAGAAATCATAAAATTAGGGTTCAAGCCCTTTTAGCAATGGCTAAAGTAGGAGGCATTGATTCAGTCCAACGAAAAATTACTGATTTACCAATTGACTTAGTTTTAAGAAATGAATTGATTGAATCACTTTTAGAAATTGATTTAAATAGATTAGACGATGATAGTGAATTGACTTTTCTGAGGACTTTCCAAATTATTTTTAGTCGGTTTGGGAAACCAGATGTAAAGGAAACAGAAAAAATTGTCTCTAAACTTCAAAATCTATTTCCATCTGAATCATTCCCAAAGAATTGGCTTCTAGCTGAAATATTTTGTTATCTTGAGTCTCCTTTTGCTGTAAAAAAAACAATGACCTTATTACGGAATTCTGCTACTCAAGAAGAACAGATAGAATTTGCTAGATCTCTTAGATTTATAGAGAACGGTTGGACAGATGAACTAAGAATTGAGTATTTTGAATGGTTTAATCGTGCCAAGGTTTATAAAGGTGGGGCAAGTTTTGAAAAATTTATTGAATTAATCCTCAATGATGCTGTTGTAAGTCTTCCTGAAGATAAAAGGCCAATGGTTGATGCGATCCTTAAAAAAGGACCCTTGGCTAAATCTCCATTTGAATTGATGGCTCAAAAGATGCTCGACCGTGAATTTGTTAAAGAATGGACTGTAAATGAACTAAGTAGAAAAATTGGAAATGAATTAAAAAATAGAGATTTTGACAAAGGACGTAAAATGTTCTCTGTTGCTGGTTGTTTTTCTTGTCACAGGTTTAATAATGAAGGTGGTATGACAGGTCCAGATCTTACTAGCTCAGTTGGAAGATTTTCAGCCCATGATTTATTAGATAATATTATCAATCCAAGTAAAGTTATGAGCGATCAATATGCTCCGGCTGATATTACTATGGACGATGGAGAGATTATTACAGGACTTATAGTTAATTTAAATGGTGATGATGTAATGGTTAATATTGATATGTTTAATCCAAATGATATTACCAATATTGATAGGAACAAAATTTTAGATATTCAAATGTCTCGTCTTTCACCGATGCCATCGGGACTATTGTCAATGCTTAAAGAAGACGAAATATTTGATTTGATTGCTTATATATTAACCGGTGGCGACAGTAATAGCAGAATGTTCAGCCGCAAATGATTAATCTTTTAAAACTTGCTTGGCCTATAATAAAATTGTTTACCGATTTCACCTGGACGGCTTATCATTTGTAAGTAAGGTATCGGATCAGCTAAATCAAAATCAATACTCTTCAAAAATGGATGAACATTTAATGTTCCAGCATCATTTGTTAACTGATGTTCAAATAATGGAGCTTCAATATAACAATCAGCTATTGTAAGGTTATCTCCATCTGAGGTAAAAGCCTGAAAGTAACGTTCTTCATTTCTAAAGTTGGTTTCAGGAGAACAATTATTCATCTTTAAAATTCTCCCATCTTTGTCAGAATAGTCTATGGCAATTGATTCTGGATCAACAATTGCATCAGTAAGCATACCATGTATGGGAAGTTTGTAGTAATCAGAACTATGATCAAGATGGTCTTGACAATTACTTCCTAGAGATAAAACATACATAGCAAATTTGGGTACGCCTCGAGAAAGGTCTGGAGAAACGATCGCACTGAAAATTAATTCTTGAAATTCAGGTAATTTGCCATTTAAACCGCCAGCTGGAAAATTAAACGCTGTCAGGTTCACCAGCCCAATCCCTGGTGATACTTCCATAGGATTTATTGCTGGAGGTAAATACTTTTCAAATAAATCAGTTTCTACTTCAAAAAAGGTTGTTAAAGCAAAATCGAATTCCCAAATAATTAGATCGTCACTAGGATGATGTTCCATGATTTAGTCCTTGAAAAATTTATATTCTTTTGCAGCTTTAAGAATTATTTCGGCACCAATATCGAGTTGTTCTTTAGTATGTTCCGAAGTAACAAACGCACGAATACGAGATTTATTTTTTGGAACAGCTGGGAATGTCATTAATGATATATCAATACCATTCTTTTGCAAATAATCACTTAATGGTAAGGTAAGGCGTTCATCTCCGTAAATGATGGGAATTATCCAACTAGAGGATGTACCAATATCAACATGCCCAGTTAATTTGGATCTTAAATAATTTGCATTATCTATAATTCTTTTTCTTCGGTTATCACCATCGGAATTTCCCGCAAGTTCAACAGATTTAATAAGACCACCTGTAACTCCTGGATCGAGTGCACAAGAAAACATGCGTGAGCGTGCATAGTAGTTTATATAATTAGTAACTTTCTTTTTAGCATAGAGGCATCCACCTACGCCACCAAAAGATTTACTAAAAGTTGCTATAATCATATCAGCTTCGGATAAAACCTCTTGTTCTTCGCAAACTCCTCTACCTTTTTCCCCAGCAACTAATAGCGAATGTGCTTCATCAACTAATACTGCAGCACCATATTTTTTTGAAACTTCTATAATGTCTCTGAGGGTTCCATAGTCTCCATCGGTACTATAGACACCTTCACAACAAACTAAAATTCTAGAGTTTTTATAATCTAACCTCTTCAAAACTTTCTCGAGAAATTCAGCATCATTATGCCTGAAAAGAGAAATTTTTCCCTGAGAAAGAACTGCTCCATCAATAAGTGATGCATGCGATGAACGATCTAGAATTACATGATCTCCCTTATGTATAAAAGCTGAGATGGTACCAAGGTTTGCTCCGTAACCTGAAGAGAAGAGAGATACACCGTAATTTTTTTGACCATAAAATTTTGTAATTTTATTTTCTAAATCTTTATGAATTTGGAAGGTTCCATTCAAGAGCGGAGAACCTGTTGCACCGAGACCATATTTATCAAGGGCATCTTTCGCACCTTTTACAACTTCAGGGTGGTATGAATATCCAAGATAATTATAACTAGCAAAACTAACTAGACTGTATTTATCACCACTCTCTCTTTGAACAGTAATCTCTGGTGTCTGAGGTCCAAGGTGAGGAACCTCAAATGTATATTTATTTGCATTATTGACATCTTCCCGCCAACGGTTAAATTGCATGATTTCTGCATGATCTTGTCCAGCGCTACGCGAAAACATATCCAGAGAATATTCTGTATATGGTTCTTCTTTGATTAATTTATCAAAAAAATCAGACATTATTTTTCGTGTTTGATTTAAAAAGTATATTCATAATGGATTTATAATTAAGCGGAACAATAATTTAATATGCTTCAATTTAGTAATCTTAAGTAGGCGGAACCAATGGATTTCATTCTTTTTTTTTATGTGACGAATATCAAATGAACTTAACGAAAAATTGGTTTAAACTTTGAATTAATATAGTTTTGAATAAAAGATAAAAAAATTCTAAACCTTTTGGTCGTTTTTAATTAGAGAAATCATAGAATCATAGAGGAATAAAAGAAAAGAACTAATAATTTTTTAAATAAATATGATTAAAAAATATTTTCTATTAACTCTTTTTGTTGTTCTTGCTGGAGAAATTTTCTCTCAGGAAACTATAGCTAGAATTACAAAAATGCGTGGTGATGTTCAGTTGAAAAGTTTGGGGTCAGCAACATTTTCTGGGCGAAAGCCTGGCGCTGCAATTTCCTCTGGAGATATAATAAGTGTTGGCAAGGAAGCTTTCTGCATGATTATTTATCTTGATGATAAAAGCGTATTAAAAATTCGAGAAGATACACAATTTCAATTCATGGATACAGAGAATACACGAACAATAGATATAAATTTCGGTAAAATTCTTATTGATGTAAAAAAAG
>JBJKZS010000071.1:0-7126 GCA_045569115.1 Fidelibacterota bacterium
TCAAGAGTTCCATCAAGATTTAAATCCTTCAAAAATTTTCTTCCATCTTCATTTTCTTCCTTAAATGTCTTTCTCAAAAAAGCCCGACGATCTTCAACAGATTGCCACGATATAGATTCTGTCATCCAATCAGTATGATTTCGAATATCAAATTCTGTTGCTAACCGCATTGCTCGAGAGTAATAAAGATTGCCTGTTTTTTGATCTATACTTATTGCAACAGGATCCATTGCTAAAGTATCGGGAGCCCAAAGACTTAAAGACAAGTCTTCATGAATATCCAAAACCATCTCTGATCTAATTTTTTTATTTTCGACATAAGCCTGATCAGATGTAATTGAAATAGATTTTTCAGGATATTTAGGCTTAGAATGTGAAGTAGTGTCTTTTCCCTCATTATTTCGGATATCGGGATTGCAACTAATCATTAGCCCAATAAATATAAGACCACTAATTAAAGCTATATGTTTCATGGATTAATACTCACAATCTTTATTATTATGGACAAAATATGATTTATAATTTTTTGCTTCAGAATCTGTGCAACCGCTTAGATTAAGAATTTCTATTTTTGAAAATTGAGTGGGGTGAGTCTCGGCCTGAATTGCAATATACCCATCCTTAATAGGCGCCCCCAATGGATAAAGGTCCAAGGCACCAAAATTTCCGCTACTTGTTGGATGACTATATTCAAGGACTACTTGACCGCCAATGATATGTTGAAAAAGGGAATCACCTAATACCAAAATTTCAATATCGACCCACTGGTCACCATGAAAAGTTTTAGAACTTGAATTTGTACAGTGAGGAGTAAAAAAAATGTTATTATATATAACATCAGTTCCTCCTGAACATAAATTGAGTGTAGGTCTCTCATCAATCCCATTCCCACCTAATAATTGAGCTTCAACTCCAATTGGAGATTTTTGATCCATACTCATTGTATTTGGATGTTGAGCATGTAATTTGAAGCCATTGTTTCGATAAGCCCATTCAGGTGCATTCACTAACTGTTCTCCTATAAATCTGTAGCGAGAACGTAATCTGTAATGAGAAAATTTTTTGTCAAAAAATAGATGTCCTATTACCCCATTAAATGAAGACCATTTGTCATAATTTATAGTTAATAAACCATCCTTCACCTGAAAAGTAGAGCGGTAGTTTTCACCAACATCTTGACTAGAAAATTTGGGGGTCCAATTAGTTAAATCTTTTCCATTAAATATGGGAAACCATTCTTCTTTATTAGTTAAAGGATTCTCTTCTACATAAAAAAAGAAGAGAAAATTGAAAATGATAAAATATGATTTTATCATAATAATTAAGTTTTCAGATTATCTTCCTTCATTTTTCGTTGAGTCAAAGCGTGAGTTAACAAACGGCATTTTTGCTTCCGTCATGCTACGCCATTGAGTAAGTTTATTTGAAAGTGTTCTCACTTTATTAGGATAGGTTTTTGACAGATCTACTGTTTCGCTAATGTCCTGATTCAAATTATACAGTTCTTTTCTTCCATTTTCATACCATTCGATAAGTTTCCAATCACCTTCCCGAACTGCTCCAGCAGGCGCTGAACCTTGATTTCCATAATGAGGATAATGCCAAAAAACTGGACCACGATCATACTTTTTACCAAGTAGTGCTGGTGTAAAACTTATTCCATCAATAGGTAGCTCAAGATTTGTCTCAGCGCCAGACAATTCAATTATCGTAGGGAAAAAATCTGTACTAGTTATTATAGCATTGCTTACGCTACCAGGACTAGTCATATTGGGCCACCGCACTATCATTGGAACTCGAATTCCACCCTCATATATCCAACCTTTTCCCGCACGTAAGGGGAAATTACTAGTTGGATGACCTTCACTAGTAGATAGCCCTCCATTATCACTCATAAAAAAAATTATAGTATTTTTTTCTAATTGCAATCTTTCCAATGCTTTAAGTACTTTACCCACAGCCATATCCATAGCCTCAACCATCCCAGCATATACAGAGTGCTCTTGGACCATACGAACTTTTCGTTTGTGCTCTGTTCCCCATTTAGGACTTAATCTTTGTTTAATCTTGCGTGTATTATATTTCACTTCTAAATCTTTACGGGAAAGAAGTGGCGTATGCACAGAATAAAAAGAGAGATAGGCAAAAAATGGTTTTTCTTTATTTTTTTCGATAAAATGTACTGTTTCAGATGCCAAACGGTCTGGTAAGTGTTCCCCATCAGGACCATCTTCTAATCTAGGATTTCCATAAGGAGAAAAATATTTATCCCCTCCATATGGACCACCTCGATGATGCCCCCCCTTATTGATATCAAACCCTTGATCTTCCGGCCAAAACCCTTCATTTCCCAAGTGCCATTTACCAGCAAAAAATGTGGAGTAACCTTGATTTTTTAAAATTTCTGCAATTGTTACTTCTTCCAGCATAAGCTGAGGGTTATATAACGCAGGTAATAAGCGAGTGTTACGAGGCCATTCACTACCAGATCGGGCACCAATCCAATCAGTAATTCCAGTACGGTTTGGATATCTACCGGTAATTATACTAGCACGAGTAGGGCTACATACTGGACACGCCGCATAGGCATTTAAAAATCTCATTCCACTTTTTGCTAATTTGTCACAATTTGGTGTATCATAGAATGAACTACCAGATATTTTCAAATCTGTCCAGCCAAGATCATCAACTAAAATAAAAAGGAAGTTGTATGGCATGCTTTTCAGGTTATACTTCGTGGAACCCATGGAAATGGACCCAAAAGTCATCATCAAAAAGATAAAAAAATATGGACTCATTCTTCTAATATAAAAAATGGTTGAAAGGATTAATTATAAAGAAAAACCAATTATAAACTTCTCACATTAACGTACATTGCACTACAAAGAGGTATACCTGACCGATCCGAAAAAATAGTCTCCAATCTTTCTTTGCCAGCTTTTAGATCAACAGTGAAACTTACTGATTTCTGACTGCTGTTAATTACAATGGTTTTATTCACATTTCCGATTTTCAAGGTGGCCGAATGAATTGGTCTGGCACCAAGATTGTCAACTCTAAACCTTTCCTCTAACTGTCTATTCCCTTCGCGCTTTGTTCCTGCTATTAGAGCTAACCCTGTTTCCTTAGGCCATCGTCTTAACTCAATTTCATATTTTCCATCTTGTTCCACTATTACATTCCAATAACCACTAGCATCGGCATTAATCAACCCGCTTGTATTGTCACAATAACCACCTACCCAATCACTTGCAAATAATGTCACTGAATTATTGTCAGCATTACCTATATGTATATATCTCTCTTTTTCAAAATCAGTTCGGACATTGTCATACCACCTAACATAATGATTGCGCATCGAAGTAGCGATATCAGGATGTTCATGAATAATATTCCGATTTTGGTGGGGATCTTTTCTTAAATCAAATAATTGATGAGGACCTACAAGACGCCACTTATTCCAAAGTACTATTGCTCTATTCCAAGGTGTTCCTGAAGTCTCTTGAAATGAATATTGAATAACTAATTTTCTGTCTGCTATAGAAGGCTGAACTTCTAAGCCTATTAAACCAGCCAAACTTATGCCATCTAATTTTATTTTTTTCGTTGGCACACCAGCTAGTTCGACAAGTGTTGGGAATATATCTTGAACTTGCGTTAATGCATCAATGTCCTCTCCATGTCTAAGTCTTCCTCCAGGCCATCGAATGAAGCATGCTACACGATGTCCACCTTCATACATTTCCGTTTTGCGTCCTCGCATACCTGCATTAAATATTTTTTCGGCGATTCTGCTTTGTGTACCATTGTCATTCATATATATAAAAATAGTATTTTCCTTCAGACCTTCCGCTTTAAGGAAACGATCCAAACCAACTAAGTTTTCGTCAATATTTGCAATCATACCATAGAAATTTGCAGGGATTTCAACGCCATTATATGAACCAATTTTTTTGTAAGGTTCAGAATATTTCTCATCTACCCAATTAGGAACATGAGGCGTATTCGTTGCAAGATATAAGAAAAATGGATTGTTCTGATCGTGTTGATTTTTCATCCATTTCATTGCTTCAGTGAAGAAAATATCAGTACAATAACCAGCATACTTTTCTTTTTTCCCATTACGGTTTAAATAGGGATTAAAATAAGAGTTTCCAAAATGATCCGCCAAAGATGTAATCCCCCAAGCCGGGTGGTTTAAGGTTTCATCAAAACCTCGGTCTTGAGGTCTATGGGGATAACTGTCACCTAAATGCCATTTACCAAAATGGCCTGTGGAATACCCCGATTGTGAAAAATAATTAGCGATTGTAGGAATTCCATTTCTCATCATGGAACGTCCTTGGCAAACTGCTACGGCTCCATTGCGCATTGCATCTAAACCTGTTAATAATTGACCTCGGGTAGGAGTACACATTGGGGCAACATGAAAATCTGTTAACCTTACGCTTTCATTATATAATGCGTCCATAGCGGGAGTTTTTAATACAGGATTACCATGAGCACTATAGTCACCATAGCCCTGATCATCAGTAATAATTATTATAATATTGGGTAAGTTTTTTTCAACTTCACCAAAGCTAACAGAGGAAAATAATAAGATGTAGATTAATGCTTTGCACGACTTTCTATTGACAATAAAACTATATAGTGGAGATATTTGTATTTTTTTCATAAATTTAACAAAACAGAAAATTTGAAAGTGTAATATAGGAGTTATTATGAACAATAAATGTGTTGGATTGGTTTGTTTTCTATTCTTGGTTTCATTTGGAAGTATACATGCTGACAACCATGAAAAAAAGAGTAAAAAACAATCTTCAAGTATAGAAGGTGAAGTGGTTGATCTTTCTTGTTTTTTATCTGGAGGAATGCGGGGTGAAGGACATAAAACTTGTGCGGTCGGCTGTTTAAACAAGGGTACTCCAGCAGGCCTTGTCGACAATGCTGGAAATATATTTGTTATTATAGCGCCTAGCCCCGGTTATGCTAACTTCGCAGCCCAGACTATTCGTCTTAGCGGAAAACTAAATGGGAATAATATTAGTCCAACTAAAATGGAAGCCAAAAAGGGAAAGGAATGGGCTGAAATCCCCCTTGATGGAGGTAGTCCCAAATAGCTCCAGAAAGAAGAAAATGAAAAAAAGTTTTTTCTTTATTTCTCTATTTTTTATTTCCTGTGTCTCTAATATTCCTAGAAATAACGATCCAGAATCCATTAACACAGGTTATTCAACCGAAAAAAAAGAGGATTTGACTCAAGCTGTTTCTTCTGTTGACTTAGAGAAAATTAATGAAAGTACCAGCGTGAATATTCTCAGCTTTTTAAAAGCACGAGTTCCAGGTTTATATATAGAGAATTCTGGAAGACCTAACGGCAGACCATCACAAGTTTTGATCCGGGGTATTAATACCTTGAACAACAATACTCCATTAATTGTAATTGATGGAGTACCAACTAACGATCAGAGCATATTAACTTTTTTTGATATTAAATCAATACAATCTATAGATGTACTTAAAGATGCATCTTCTTCAGCCATTTATGGATCTAGAGGTGCAAACGGCGTTATTGTTATTACAACAAAGAAATAATGAGACAAGACAAATGGAATAATTAAGAATTAGTTATTGCCATCAATTAAGAATGAACTGATGCAATAAATTGAGACCATGCTGTAATCCCACCCTTTAGATTCATAACTTTATTAAAATTGTTTTCTGTCAACAAGGAACATATCTGAGCAGCTCTTCCACCAGTTTTACAAAGGACTATTATTTCGTCTTGTTGATTAATTTCATCTAATCGTGTTTCCACTTGATTCATTGGTATGTGGACAGCACCTTCAAATTCTTCCAATTCAACTTCAAAGTTTTCTCGGACATCTAATATAAATGTAGATTCTCCAGCCTGGATTTTTTCATTTAATTCCATTACAGAAATTTCATCCCATTGTTGATCAATTGTAGAATTGTCAATGCCGCAAAACTGGTCATAATCAATTAATTCTGTAACAGTTGGGTTGTCACCACATACTTTGCAGGCTTGGTCCCGTTTTATAGAAACTTCTTGAAAATCTAATTCTAATGCATCATAAAGTAAAAAACGTCCTTTAAGAGTTTTACCTATCCCCGTAATAATTTTTATTGTTTCATTAGCTTGAATACACCCAATTATTCCAGGCAATACGCCTAGGACTCCTCCCTCAGCACATGATGGTACTAATCCTGGAGGAGGTGGCTCTGGATATAAACATCGATAGCATGGGCCATCCTTATAATTAAAAACTGAAGCTTGTCCTTCAAAACGAAAGATGCTTCCATAAACATTAGGTTTCCCTAAAATGACACAGGCATCATTAACCAAATAACGTGTTTGGAAATTGTCTGTTCCATCAATAATTATATCATAATGTTCAAGAATATTAAGAGCCCTTTCAGCAATAAGACGTGTTTCATAAATATCTAATCTAAGGTTTGGGTTTAATTGTAATAATTTTTTCTCCGCTGATTTTGTTTTGGATTTCCCCAAAACATCAACACCAAAAAGTATCTGTCTTTGAAGATTGCTTTCCTCCACTACATCAAAGTCCACTAATCCAATTCTGCCAATACCAGCAGCCGCGAGATACAGTAAAACTGGGCTCCCTAATCCTCCTACGCCTACAACAAGAACTTTTGCAGATTTTAATTTTTTTTGTCCTTCTATACCAAATTCAGGTAAAGAAAAATGTCGAGCATAGCGGTTTAGTTCAGCCTTGTCTAAATGAGGAGTTTCCTCTAATCCTCCAGCAATTGCTGGAATAATACGTATATCTGAATCAACAGGAACTGAGGTGTCTAGATTGTCCTCTTCCTTAATATTTGTTCCATTAACATATATATTAACAAAATTGCGAATTTCTCCATTTTTATCAAGAATATGACTTTGTATTTGAGGATATTGATCAAATATTTTTTGTAACACTTCTTTAATCGTCAATCCATCTACTTCAACATATGATTGATTATCAGTAAACTGACGTAATGGAGAAGGTATTTTTATACGATTACTCATTTTAATCATTCCTTTATAACAATTTTTTCATCAGAAAATTTCATTCGGTCTTCATCTAAAATCCAGGAG
>JBJKZS010000072.1:0-6904 GCA_045569115.1 Fidelibacterota bacterium
GATTTAGTGATTGCTAGCTGTGATGCAGGTGCTGATATGATTGAAATTGGGATTCCTTTCTCAGATCCTCAAGCTGATGGACCAGTCATTCAAGCTTCTAGTCAGAAAGCATTGGAAAATGGCATTACAATAAATAAAATTTTTCAACAGGTTGAAGAAATAAGGAAAAGTATAGAGACACCTATTGCATTAATGGGCTATATAAACCCAATTCTCAAGATGGGAACTGAACGTTTTTTAGATCGATGTTGTGAAGCTAGTATTGATGGACTCATTCTTCCAGATTTACCATTAACTGAAGCTGAATCTTTTTGTCTTCTAGCCAGGGAAAAAGGGGTTTCTCCAATACTACTTGTTGCTCCCAATACATCCGGGGAGCGAATTCGACTAATTTCAAATATGGCAGGTGATCTTATCTATGCTGTAAGTGTTTTGGGAATTACAGGTAATGATCTTTCTTCACGAAAAACTTTAAAAGGATATTTGTCTCGAGTAAGAGAAAATAGTTCATGTCCATTTATAGTTGGATTTGGGATAAAAAACCGAGATGATATTATTTGGTTTAACAAGCAAGCTGATGGAGCTGTAATCGGTTCAGAAATTATAAAAATAATAGATGGTTCTAAAAATCCTGCGCATCTAGCAAAAAATTATATTAAAGAATTGAAAGGAAAATTATGAATATAATTGGAATCCAAGGAGGTAAGGGTAGTTTTTCTGAGGATGCAGCAAATATTTTTACTAAAAATCATGGCTTAGAAAAAGTAGAAATAAAATATTTAATCTCATCAGAAGCTGTTCTTTCAGCTGTAGAATCTGGAGTAACAGATTATGGAATTTTTGCTATGGAAAATGCACAAGGTGGTGTTGTAATTGAAAGCGTAAAGGCTTTAGCAAAATATCGCTGCAAGATCATGGAAATGTTTCATATTTCAGTGGATCAGAATTTGCTCGGACTTCCAGGAATAAATATTGGTGATATATCAGAAATTCATTCACATCAGCAGGCTTTGCGTCAATGCAAGGACTACCTTAGTGAACATTTTTGGACAAGGCCACTTATTGAAGAAGATGATACAGCTGAAGCAGCGAGAAGACTTAGCGAGGGTAAACTAGCGAAAACAGCAGTAGTAATAGCTAACAAAAAATGTGCTCAGCTCTATAATCTTGAGATAGTGGAAGAAAACATTCATGATCTAAAAAATAACCTAACTCTTTTCTTAGGAATAAGAAAATTTGAGACTCATGAATAGCGTTGGAGTTATAGGTTTTGGTCGCTTCGGTAAAATCCTTGCAGATATTTTGCAAAAAGGATTCCTAATTAAGGCCTACGATGTAGTAAATGTTTCGACAGTTCCATCGGTAAAAATGTGTGAATTAGAAGAAGTTTTATCTGAAGAAACAGTATTCGTGGCAGTTCCAATAAGACAGTTTAAAGATGTAATAAACAATATTTCGCCCAAATTAAAACCCGGCCAAACTGTTATTGATGTATGCTCTGTAAAAAATTATCCTGTTGATATTATGAGAAACTTTCTTGATGAAAAAGTTGGGATTATCGCCACTCATCCTCTTTTTGGTCCTGATTCATTTAGATCAAATAATAGGTTGAAAATGATGATGAACAATACAAGAGATCTAAATAGTCATTACTCCTTTTGGAAAGAATTTTTCAAAAATCAAGGTATTGAAATACTTGAAATGTCTCCTGACGATCATGATCGTCTAGCAGCATCAACTCAAGGTGTTACACATTTACTAGGTAGAATATTAAGAGAATATGGTATCAAGAAGACTACACTAGACACACAAGGTTTCAGAGACCTTCTTGACTTAGTAGATCAAACTTGTAATGATAGCTGGGAACTATTTACAGATCTTCAACACTATAATCCATATACCAAAAGTATGGTTAAAGTATTTAAAAACGCTTTTGCAAACATTGATGAAAGGCTAAAAAAAGAACAAAATGAAACAATGGAAAATTGATAGTTGGCGGGAATTCAGAGCTGATCACCAACCAGAATATCCAAAACAGGCTAAACTTTCTGAAGTAGAAGAAACACTTAGGAAGTTTCCACCACTAGTTTTTGCTGGAGAGGTTCGTTCATTACATAATAAGCTTTCAAATATATCGGAACAAAATGGCTTTCTTTTACAAGGGGGTGATTGCGCAGAAAGTTTTTCGGAATTTGGAGCTGACAATATTCGTGATACTTTCAGGGTAATTCTTCAAATGGCTGTTATCTTAACAGCTGGAATAAAAATGCCGATTATAAAAATTGGTCGTATGGCAGGACAGTTTGCAAAACCTCGTTCAAATCCTATTGAATCAATTGATGGTATCGATCTCCCAAGTTATAAAGGTGATATTATTAATGATATTAATTTCGATCCATCTAAGCGAATCCCAAATCCTGAAAGAATGCTAAAAGCATATTCTCAATCAGCATCCACACTTAATCTTTTACGTGCATTTTCTGATGGAGGTTATGCCGACCTTAGACATGTTCAGCGTTGGAACATGGGATTTGTTAAAAGTGGGGAACAAGGTGAGAGATATGGACACTTGGCTCAACAGATAGAGGAAAGTCTAAACTTCATGGAAGCTCTTGGAATTAATTCAGGAAATACACCGCAACTGAAGCATGTTGAATACTTTACTAGCCATGAGGCTTTACTTCTACCCTATGAAGAGGCAATGACTCGTATTGATTCAACATCTGGAGATATTTATGACACCTCAGCTCATTTCCTTTGGATTGGTGATCGAACTAGATCTCTTGAAAGCGCACATGTTGAATTCTGTCGAGGAATAAATAATCCAATTGGAATAAAATGTGGGCCTTCACTTGAACCAGATAATCTTATTCAACTTTTAGATATTCTTAACCCAAAAAATGACAATGGAAGAATCACATTAATTAACAGATTCGGTCATGAAAAGGTTGAAAACTATTTGCCATCCTTAATACAACGAGTAAAACAAGAAGGTAGAACAGTTATCTGGTCATGTGATCCAATGCATGGCAATACTATTAAGGGAAAAAACGGAATCAAAACACGTTCTTTTGATATGATTCTTAATGAAGTAAAAAAGAATTTGCAAATACATAGATCAGAAAATTCCTTTATGGGGGGAATACATTTAGAAATGACAGGTCAAGATGTTACTGAATGTACAGGAGGACTTGAAAAAATTTCCGAAAACGATCTAACAAATCGATATCGTACTCACTGTGATCCACGCCTGAATGCAAACCAAGCAATAGAATTAGCCTTTTTAATTGCTGACGAACTAAGAAATAATGGACATGGCCGTTAAAGGTGAATTATCCTTTCCTGGAGATAAATCTATTTCCCATCGAGCTCTAATGCTAGCAACTCTTGGTAAAAAAGAATCTATAATCTCTAACCTTTCTACTGGCGCTGATGTTATCTCTACTAGAAATTGTCTTGAATCTTGTGGCATAGATATAAAAGATGAAAATAATTCGGTAATCGTTAATGGTGGCTCATTCAAAGACCCTGAATCATTCCTTGATTGTGGAAATTCTGGAACCACAGCTAGAATGCTAATTGGACTATTAGCTGGGCAGGGAATCAATGCCACTTTTATAGGAGACAGTTCGTTGTCCTCTCGCCCTATGCAAAGAATATTATCTCCTTTGTCAAAAATGGGATTGGAAACTTCCTCAAAAACTGGGAAAATGCCTATCAATATTAAACAAAGCTCTTTAAAAGGAATAGAGTACGAATTGCCTGTTCCCAGCGCTCAAGTAAAGTCATCTATACTTCTTGCAGGACTTGGAGCAAGTTCTAAAACTTCAATTATAGAAAAGGTAAAAACTAGAAATCATACAGAATTGATGCTAGAATCATTGGGAGCTAATATTTTTTATGAAGGTAAAAAAATAACTGTTTCTAATTCTATTGATTTCAATTCACTTAAAATAATGGTTCCAGGAGATCCTTCAACTGCTGCATTTTTTGCAGCAGCTGCATCAATTATTCCAGGCTCATATTTAATACTAAAAAATATTTTAGTAAACCCGACAAGAATCGTATTCTTCAAAACTCTAAAAAGAATGGGTGCCAACATTCATTTTATTAACCGAGAAAAAAATGCAGGTGAATTAATTAGCGATATTCATATTCAATATGCACCTCTAAGACCTGTTAAAATTGAAGTAACGGACATTCCAGGAATGATTGATGAAATTCCTATTCTTGCTGTAATTGCAACACAGATTAATGGTATAACTGAGATCCATGGAGCTAAAGAACTTCGATTTAAGGAATGCGATCGAATTGAAGCCATTTGTTTCAACCTTAACAACATGGGGGCCCAAGTTGAGCAATTAGATGATGGTTTCATTATTAAAGGATCTTCAACCCTTAATGGATCCTTAATAAAAACATTCCATGACCATCGAATTGCAATGGCTTTTTCAATTGCTGGACTTATTTCCAAAGGAAAAACAACTTTGGATAATCCCAACTGCGCTGACATATCCTTTCCAGAGTTTCATTCAGTACTTCAAAGAATTGTAAAATGAGACAATTTGCGGTAATTGGTGATCCCATCGAACATAGCTTAAGTCCTATCTTGCATGGTGAAATTTTTCGTCAACTTGGAATAGATGCTAAATATCAGAAATTCCACGTCTCTAGCAATTCTCTAGATTCATTTATGTCCAAAAATACTTTTGATGGACTAAATGTTACTCTTCCTCATAAAGAAAAAGTTATAAAGTATTTGGATAATTTGGATACTTCAGCATATTCAATTGGAGCTGTGAATTGCATTTTTGATAATATCGGATATAATTCTGATTGGATAGGATTTTTGAGAGCAATGAAAATTAATAGTATTGAATTAGAAGGAAAATCCTGTTTGATTATTGGGGCTGGTGGTGTCGCAAGATCAGTTGCTTATGCATTAATTATGGCTCATGTATCTTCTA
Organism: Fidelibacterota bacterium; assembly: GCA_045569115.1. GTDB lineage: Bacteria > Fidelibacterota > Marinisomatia > Marinisomatales > S15-B10 > S15-B10. Next base: position 4,968 of record JBJKZS010000072.1, read on the forward strand.
TAAATGTGAGTAATAGATCTAAAGATCGAGAAAAAAACCTTATGATGTGGATTAAAGAAAAATTTCCAAATAATACCAATAATCCTCTTATATCATATGAGGCTATAATTAATTGCACTCCAATTGGAATGTGGCCGAATACTGAAAGTGTTCCCTCAAGTAAAAAAATGATTGAGAACGCTTCAATTTTAGTAGATACGATCTATAACCCAACTGAAACCCAATGGCTTAAACAAGGGAAAAGATATGGCGCAAAAACTTTAGGAGGTTTAGATATGTTTATTGCACAAGGTCTAGCATCTGCTGATATATGGTTTCAAGAAAACATTTCAGAAAAAATTGATTCAGTTAAAATCAGAAAAGAATTGGAGTTAAAACTATGTTAGCACGTATAAAGTTCCTTACGTCTGGTGAATCGCATGGCCGTGGTCTCTTAGGAATTATTGACGGCTTACCCGCTGGTCTTGAAATTGATGAGCATTATATTAGAATTCAACTTGCAAGAAGACAAATGGGTTATGGTAGAGGCGGCAGAATGAAGATTGAAAAAGATCATGCCGAGATCTGGAGTGGAGTTCGGCATGGTAAGACACTTGGTTCACCCATTGGATTACTTGTGCACAATCGTGATTGGAAAAACTGGACAAAGAAAATGTCCGTGGAGCCCGTAGAAGACGAGATAAAAAAAGTTACTCTCCCCCGCCCTGGACATGCTGATCTTGTTGGTGTCCAAAAATATGGTTTCGATGATATAAGGAATGTTCTTGAGAGATCTTCAGCAAGAGAGACCACTATGAGGGTTGCATTAGGATCGGTATGCAGGAAACTTCTTGAAGAAACTGGAATTAACATTTGCAGTAGAGTCACAAAGATTCATGATATAGAAGATGAAACACCTCTCCCCTCAAAAATGAAGGCTAAAGAAATAAATGAAGTAGCTGATGAATCGCCTGTTCGTTGTCTTAACTCTGATGTAGAAAAAGATATGATAAAAGTGATCTCTCAAGCTAAGGAATCAGGAGATTCTGTGGGTGGAGTTTTCGAAGTAATAGCCACAGGTCTTCCTTATGGACTAGGCTCATATACGCAATGGGACAGAAAATTACATGCCCGTATATCAGCACTAATGCTAAGCATAAATGCCTTCAAAGGAATCGAGATTGGTGGAGGTTTTGTTGGTTCAGCAAAATTTGGAAGTGAAGTACATGATGAAATCGGGTGGAATGGGAATAATTATATTCGACACTCCAACAATGCTGGCGGAATTGAAGGTGGAATGAGTAATGGCCAGCCGATAGTCCTCAGTTTAGCAATGAAACCTATTCCAACTTTAATTAAACCTTTAAAATCAGTAGATATCCATTCAAAAAAAGAAAGAGATGCCCATAAAGAACGAACAGACTCCTGCGCCGTTCCTGCTGCATCAGTTGTAGCTGAGAGTATGCTTTGTTTTGCTATTGCAGATACAATGCTAGAAAAATTTGGAGGAGATTCACTAGAACAACTAACCTCACATTTACAAGCCTCTGGGAAATATTAACTTGCTATTATAATGAAATTCAATTCAAAAAATATTTATTTAATTGGAATGATGGGTTGTGGAAAATCAACAGTTGGTAAATTGCTCGCAAAAATTCTAGGTGTTCATTTTTCTGATATTGATTCAGAAATTGAAATAAATAAGGGACAGACAGTGACAGAGATATTTATTAATGAGGGTGAAACTCATTTCAGAAACCTAGAAACTGAAGCCCTAAAATCCCCAAAAAATTCCATTGTTGCATGTGGTGGTGGAATAGTTTTAAGAAATGAGAACAGAACTTTCTTGCGTTCAAATGGTACCGTCATACTTCTAACGGCCTCTATAGATGAACTTTTCCGCAGAGTTTCTAACTTAAACTCAAGACCACTTTTGAATAAAACTAATGATGCTAAAG
>JBJKZS010000073.1:0-6801 GCA_045569115.1 Fidelibacterota bacterium
CAACTGGAGAAATAAATTATCTCAATGTTTTTAAACATATTCATAAAAAAGGGTACAAAGGTATCATGGGTATGGAACATGGAAATTCTCAAAAAGGCAAATCCGGGGAGCTAGCAGTAATTAATGCTTATAGGAATGTAGATAGATTCTAATTCAGTTCCAGTTACACCATGAATTTAAATCTGTTCCAATAGGAGAGCCAGCTGGTGGAGATAAGGGTTGATTAATAGTGATTGAAGAAGTGTCTTTTTCAAACTTATCTATGATAGTGATTGCATATTTATAATGAGCCAAAAGACTAGTGTTTCGTTGTCGTTTTTGCTTTTGGGTCAGCCAATTTTTTAAGCTTACAATTTTCTCCATTGTTTCAGCTTTTACTTGATTCGTTGAATTTACATTGTTGACAAGTTTCATAAGGTTGTAAAGCGTAACCATGTCTACAACTCGTTGAATTTCACCATTCATCCCATTTTTTCGATCTGTATACCAAGTCTTATTAAGAACTTTATTAATTACTTCACTTAAACTAGGATTATTAGAATCTCTTGCATGATATTCTACCAGACGGGCAGCTCTTTCATATTGCAGGATCATTTGCAAAGTCAATTCAGATGCTGTTTCAGCGGCGGCTAATGCGTCAAAAGCAACACCAGTGTAAACATTAAATGTTTCACGCGTTCTAGGGTATCCAAACGCCCTTGGAGGTAGAAGTGCCAATACATTTTCAGGTATGGACAGGTTCTCTATATTAATTGTCTTAAGAAGAGCATTTAAGGCTCTTCGTTGTTCTTTAGCTTCCACGATTTGAACTATGGGCTGTCCATCATTTTTTAATGCATATCTAAATTCTAGTCCTCCTAACATTTTTGAACAGGCTATCACTTGGTAGCGATGATGGAGATAAAGAGGCACCAACACGTTTTCTAATGATGAAAAGGGAGCACCATTTCTTATGTTATTTACTCCAAAATTAGATAAGGCAATAGACCTTACTCTCATTACATGATTGAGTTGATCTATAGCATTTTCCCCATTATCCCATAGATGGGCTTGAGGATGAGCACTCCCTTGAGGTCGAGCATCTTGATCCGTAATAAACCAAAGACCTTGTTCCCAAGCATTTCTAAGGATTTTTTCTAGTTCTTTATCCTCATTTGTTCCTGTGGGAAAATCTCTGTATGCGTAATTAATAGCTACTTTATCCCACTCACCTATGGAATTGTCATAGGCTTGTGACCAATCAAGAGACCCATCGGATCGAATTTTCATGTAAGGATGGGGATAATCCATTACTGATGCTCTGCCTTGTGCACTAGAAATAAAGTTATGAGGTAGTCCAAGGGTATGACCAATTTCATGAGCAACGAGTTGACTAAGTCTTGACAAAGCCATTTTTTTCATTTCCTCAGGAATTATTTCTTGATTTTCATAGGGAGCCATAAGTCCTTCCGCAAGTAAATAGTCTTGACGGAGCCGAAGTGAACCGAGGGTTACATGCCCCTTAATTATTTCGCCAGTTCGAGGATCTGCAATCGAACTTCCATATGACCATCCACGGGTTGCTCGATGCACCCAATTCACAACATTATAACGAATATCCATGGGATCAGCATTTTCAGGTAGGATTTTAACTATAAAACCATCTCTATAACCCGCTTCTTCAAAAGCTTGATTCCACCATCTAGCGCCATCAAAAGCAGCGGATCGAATAGGTTCAGGAATACTTCTGTCAATATAATAAACAATAGGTTCTATCGGTTCACTAGCTCTTTTAGAAGAATCCTTACGTTCCAATCGATGACGATAGATTACTTTATTCATGACTCTATCATCGAGAGATGCAGAATAATTAAAATATGTTAGCCCATTTACCCCAGCTCGAGGATCGAACTTTCTAAGTTTATAGCCATCTTCCGGAAGTTCTGTAAAGGCATGGTGTTGGCGAACTGTAACAGCGGAAGGAGAAGGTGCAACTTCTCGAATAAATCGTCCTTTTGGCGTACCGACAAAAGTCTGAATGACTTCAAATATTGAATTTTTTGGGAAAGCCCGAATATCATAAATGGCTGACCTTGTCATATCCAGTTTGTAATCGCCCTGCCCTGTTTGTTTTAATTGGCCAGATACATTATGGGCGTCTCTTAAAAGAAATTCAGTTGCATTAATAAGTACTTTTTTCCCACTCTGTGCTTCTACTGGAAAGCCCCAAATAGTAGATTCAGCAAATGCATCCTTAACAGCTTTTTTCTCAAATATATCTTTTGAATCAGATCTATAAGTATAATTTTTTTCAATCATTAGAATTTTCGGTCCAAACCTCTTAAACTCTACAGAATGACTTCCACCTAGTTGAGCTCTATCCAACCCAATATCATTAGAGCCGACACCGGCAGATAAGGATCTAATGTAAAGAAATTCTTTATTAAACTTTTCTATTTCAATAAATATTTCTCCTGATTTGTTATCGGAATAAATATCTACAATACTGTTATGATATTTCATCCCTTTTGTTTTTTTTTCAATAGTAGGCACATCTTTTCCGAAAAGAATAGGGCACATTAAATATGTAATTAGCAATAATTTATTAGCTCTTCTAGGCATAGTTACTGCCTCCTACTATAATTATTTAATATTTAAGCTCATGATTCCCAGGCTGGACAGGCAAGGTTTTTATAATCACACCATTCACAGTGTGCGCCTTTTATTGGTTCAAAGTTGGATGCACGTATATTTTGTGCCACTTCCTTAATTTTATTCCGGGTCATAATGAGCTCAGTTTTTGTAAAAGAATGACTATGTTTTGGTTGTTCCTCATCTCTCAGAAAATAAAGTGTGGCACTTTCTGGAATACCTTTGAGTGACTCTTTGTCATGCTGTTCTAAATAAATGCAGTAAATTGCTAGTTGCATACTGTTTTTTGCCGCTGAAGACTTCTTACTTGTCTTATAATCGACAACCTTTTTTCCAGAAGTTCCGTTATCTATTCTATCTATTTTTCCTTTAATCCTCACATTATTCATATCGAAAAAAAATTCATGTTCCGTTGCTAGTACGTTCGGTTTATCTTTGCTACAGATTTGAACATATCTTTTCAGAATATCTACAGCCTGCTCCTTAAATTTTCCTTTCCTAATAGAGTATTCAAATTCTACTGACTCCCACTCTTTATTTAGAATATTAATTATTTTTTCTTCACTTAATTCTCCTTTGGTCTTATGGAAGTTCTCCAAAACTTTATGGATTACACTTCCAAAAATCAATGTGGGGTTATTTGGTTTTGGCGGAATTTTATCAATCTGTTGGAATCTATATTTTAATGGGCATTGAACATAAGTTTCTATTGAGCTAGCTGAAAGAGAGAGACTTCTCTTTATATCAGGTACAAAATTTTCTTTCAATTCATTTTTGAGAGTTAATTCCCATTCTTTATTTCCTAATTCCACTGATTCTCCAATATTTATTCTGTTAATTATCTCTAGTGCTTTAACAAAATATTTTGCATTTGAAAAATCATTCTGTGCAATAGCCCTTTGAAGTTTTTCTTGATATTTGTTACGAAGATTCATTTGTCAAGATCGGATTTCCCTGCTGATTCCATATTATATTCCTCAACAAGCATTTTATCCATATTTTTTATAAATGTAGAAGTTGCTTTTGAAGGTGCTAATAGAAATAATCGTTCTTTAGCTCTTGTGACAGCAACATACATTAGTCTTCTTTCTTCTTGAATATGATGGTCCCGATCTGTCAGTTTTGAATAACCCGAATAGTTCAGCCATTCATCTGGAAAACAATTTTTTGATTTGTCAGGACGAAAAGACATTGGAAAACTAACTGCACGATTAAATGGGATAAATACAACTGGAAATTCACTTCCCTTAGCAGAATGTATAGTTTGTATATGAATAGCTTCAGTTTTCAATGGTAGTGAGGGTAAATCAGCTGGCCAATCTCGATCACTCATCATTAATTCAAGGTAATTATTAAATCGTTTCAGTCCACGTTTTTTTTCCTCTCGAGTAAAATCTTTAGCTAATTTTATTAAATATGAAAAATTTAACAGCGCAACTTGATCATCGTAATGATATCTTTTCACTAATTTTTTAAGGATGCCTGTTTTTTCTGAGATTTCCCAAACTAATTCATCAGCATATTTTTTTTTATAATCAATTGATCGAATTATTTCGATTAAGCATTTTACATCTGATGGTAGATCTGCACTAATTGAATTCAATAAGGCAAGTCTCAGCCCTTTTTCATGAGTGTTAAATTTATTAAAAAGTTCAAAAGCGACTTTATCACCAGCTTTTTCTCGAATAATACGGTATAGAGCTATATCTTGATATTTTCCGTTTCCGATTATTTGACACCATGCTACTATTGTTTTAATTAATGGAATTTCAAAAAACTTTCGAAAATCTGCATTTGCAGGAATATTTGCTTCAAGCAAACTTTCTGATAATCCACGGGCTTGATTTCTTGTTCTGCAAAGTATAGCTATCTCCTCGTATTCATAGCCTTTATTATTTAATTTTCTAATTTGATTAATAATGATATCAGCGTGGTTTTTGTTTTCAGCCCAAAAAAGGGTAGGTGTGGGACCTTCCTTTTTGTCGTTGGATACTAGAGTCTTTAACTGTCTTTCACTATTATCTTTAATAATATTATTGGCAACATCTAATATCTGCTGATGTGAACGAAAATTGATCTCCAAAGGTATACTAGAAAATTTTTTGTTTCCTCCATACATTTTATTGAAAACTTCAATATTATAAGATGAAGCTCCACGAAAACTATATATAACTTGATCATCATCCCCAACAACAGTAACACTTTGTCTTTTCCCTGATAAAAGATTTACAACCTCATTTAATGCATGGTTGTTATCCTGAAATTCATCAACTATAATATGACGAAACCGATTCTGGCATATATTTAGAACTTTATTACTAGAGCTAAGTAAATGATGAGCTTTTAGAATCATATCACCGTAGTCTACAATATTCCTCTTTGTTTTAATTTGATTGAAATGAATGAATATTCTTTTCAAGTCATTGATTTGAGCCAGAACTTCTTTGTTTTTTTCTTGGCTTAGTTTAGTATTAGGATCTATTAGTTCGTCGGCACATCGGTTGAAAAAAGGCAAAAAATTATTTATTACGGCCTTTTCTGGGTCAAGTGCAAATTCTGATGATTCAAATGGACCTAATTCATCAAAAGCTTCTAACAATAAATAAACTGCTTCACTTTGATTTAATATTCGTGGATTAAATGATGTATTTCCAAATTCTTTTACTATGTTAAAGCAAATACTGTGAAAGGTACCAATTTGTATTTTCTCGCCATGAGGACCAAGCTCCTCAATAATCTTTTTTCTCATTTCTTGAGTCGCTCTCTCAGTATAGGTAATTAACAATATATGATGAGGCTTCACATTATAATTATTAATTAGATATGCAACTCTTTGAATTAGCGTAAAAGTTTTGCCCGTACCTGCACCCGCGATTATCATCAGGGGAGATGTACTATGAGACACAGCTTTTTCCTGTTGTGATGTGAGGGTTTTCATCTGTTGAAAAATTACTGAAAATGATTAGTAGAAAGAAGTTCCTATCCTATTTTTTTTACTTTATCAATTTTCATAAAATTATTTTAACCTTTTCATGGAATTAATAGTCTAAAGTACAAATGCTCTATGATTGATAGGCAACTAGTAATAAAGTTTCAAAATGGGGAACAAGAGGCATTTGATCAACTCGTTAAAAAACACTATCAAGAAACTCAAAACCTATTTATTCGGCTTTCTGGAAATAGTATGGATGCTAATGACTTGTGTCAAGAAACTTTCATTCGTGTCTACCATTCTCTCAAAAAATTTAAATCTGAATCAAAATTTTCAACATGGCTCTATCGCATTGCAATCAATGTTTTCAATAGTTATCACAGAAAGTTAAAAGTTCGTAGGGTATTATCATTTGAAGAAGAATCTGAAATTGCTAAAGTGGAAGATCCGAATAATTCCCGTGAGGTTGACCCTGAGTTGTGGGATGCAATCAAAGCATTGCCTAAGAAGCAAAAAATGATAATTACATTAAGAGTCTTTCAAGAACTCCCATTTAAAGATATATCCGTTATTCTGAACATTAGTGAAAATAGTTCAAAGGTGAATTATCATCATGCGATTAAAAATTTAAAGAAGAAAGTTAAAGAGTAATGACAATAGAAAATCGACTAAATAAATTAAAAAGATTCAATACAACTGAAGAAATTTCTGATTTATTCCTTTCTGACGTAAAAAATGAAATTATTTTTCGAAATCGTAAGCGACAAGATCTAATAAATTCCATTTCCGCGTTCATGATTTTATTTGCAATAGGATTGGGTTTTTATTTGAAAAATCTAAATGTTAATGATTATGATATGTCAAAAATCATTATTGATTTGAGTGAAGAAGTAGATTCAGGCTCTATTTTTGAAGAAGAAGATTTTATTTTTGCATCCATTGATTATCTGATTGATGAAGTAGAACTCATAGAATCAGGTTGGGAACTTATAGATGACCTTACATTACATGAATTTTTTGAAAAAAGGGAGATGGATTCTTTTGAGGAGAGATCATGAATAAAACTTCTGTTATATTAATTATTTTGACAACAGTTATTAATGCTAACCCTAAAATATTTCAAAAGTTATCATATGGTAGCCCTGAGGGAAGACTAGAGATGATGAAAATGTGGAAGATGACTGAAATGTTAGAATTATCAGAAGAGCAGGCAAGTAGATTCTTCCCAAGGTATAGTT